>DASPWJ010000117.1:0-79076 GCA_035621895.1 Burkholderiaceae bacterium
CGCGCGCGGCCGGGCCTCGCACGGCAGCTACATCGTGCAGCCTCGCCCCGGATCGGCCAACGCCTTGCTAGCCACACCGATGATCTTGTTTTGCTTGCCCACGACTTGGCGCAGATAGATGTCCTGCACCGGGTTGTGCGAGCGCGAGAGCGTGAACGGCCCACGAGGGCTGTCGATCTTGGCCTTCTCGAGGGCCATAGCGAACTCGGCCTTCTTGGTCAAGTCGCCCTTGACCGCGTTTAGCCCGATTGCGAGCATCTGCGCCGCATCGTAGCCTTGCACCGCGTACACATCCGGTTCCATCTTGTAGGCCTTGGCGTAGGCTTGGCGAAAGGCGTCGTCACGCGCCGTGCCCAGACCGTCCGCGTAGTGACTGGTGGTAAGCAGCCCCTCGGCATCGGCGCCCTGCGCTTCGAGTGTTCCGTCGGTCAAAAAGCCCGATCCGTATAGCGGAATACTCTTCTTCAGACCCGCCGCCGCATAGTCCTTGACGAACTTGATCGCACCCGCGCCAGCGAAGAAGGTGTAGACGGCATCGGGCTTGGTTGCCGCTATCTCGGTCAGTAGGGGTTGGAACTCGACGTTGGGAAACGGCACGTTAAGTTCCTTGACGACTTTGCCGCCAGCCTTCTCAAAGGCTTCTTTGAAGCCACGCACCGATTCGTCGCCCGCAGCGTACTTCCAAGTGATCGTCACTACGTTTTTGTAGCCTTTAGCCGCCATGACCTCACCCATGGCGTATGCCGATTGCCACATGGAAAAGGAGCTGCGAAAGGTAGTGGGCGCGCACATAGAACCGGTGATCGCGTCCGCGCCGGCATTCGGATCGATAAACAGCGTGCCGGTTTCCTTCGCGACTTTGGCCATTGCCGTCGCGACGCCGGAGTGCACCGTACCGACCAGCACGTCGACGTTATCGCGCTTGAGCAATTTGTTGACGTTGTCGACGGCCTTGGCGGGGTCAGACTCGTCATCGACGCGGGCATATTCGATTTCACGGCCGCCGAGTTTGCCGCCTTGTTCGGCCACATAGAGCTTAAAACCGTTTTCAATTGCCGTGCCCAATGCCGCGTATGTGCCTGAGGCAGGCAGCATCAAGCCCACTTTGATCTTGGTGGCCGACTGGGCCAGAGCCAACGGCGCGCAAAGCGCCAGTGCGGTACCGATCAGCGCAATTTGGATCTTTTTCAAGGCATGTCTCCTCAAATATATTGTTGTAGGAATTTTGTTGCGGCGTCGATCAGCAATTCGGGCTGGTCGCGGTGGGGCGAATGACCACATCGAGGCAGTTCGAGGGTTTGGGTTTGCGGCACCCGTCGTGCGATGCCTCGGATCTGTTCGAGTGTGCCATATTCATCGTCAAGACCTTGCACTGCAAGCAAGGGACAGCGTATCGAATCGAGTTCGGCTTCAATCGACCATTCCCGAAAAGGAGGGTGCAGCCAGATGTCGTTCCAGCCCCAAAAGGCCGAGTCCGGGTCCTCGTGGTACCTCGCTAGGCGCTGGCGCAGATCGGTTTGCAGATATGCCGTGCGTGCCTTCTGGATGCTTGCGACCGACAGATCTTCAACCACGATGTGCGGCGCAAGCACGATAGCTCCTGCCAGCCGCTGCGGGAAGCGAGCTGCATAAAGCAGCGTGATCGACCCCCCGTCGCTGTGACCAAAGAGCCACGGCGGATGCGCTTGCGTGTCAATTCCCAGGGCCCCAAGCAAGGCCGGCAGCACTTCGTGGGCCTGGCGGTGCATAAAGTCCAGGCCCCATGCCTCGTTGGCCGCGCGCGGCGTAGACCGGCCGTACCCGGGGCGCGAATAGACCAGCCCACGGCAACCCGCGGCTTTACAAAGACGCTGCGGGAAGTCGCGCCACATGGTTAGCGAACCCAGGCCTTCGTGAAGAAAGACGATCAGCGGTGCAGCGGATTTGGCGCTATCAATCCATTGATGCTCGACTCGCACCTTTCGAGAGCCCCACCGGATGTCGACAAACTCAACATTGGTCGTCACTTTGTGGCGGCCTCGCGCTCGCGCAGCTTGAAGCGTTGGATCTTGCCGGTAGCTGTCTTTGGCAGCTCAATCACGAATTCAATGAGCCGCGGGTATTTGTAGGGTGCGAGCCGCCCCTTCACAAACTCCTTGAGCTCGGTTTCGAGCGCCTGCGCTCCGGGCTTAAGCACCACAAACGCCTTAGTCTTCGTCAGTCCCTGCGAGTCCGGAACACCGATGACCGCAGCCTCGAGCACCGCTGGGTGCTGGATGAGCGTGGCCTCTACCTCGAAGGGCGAAACATACACGCCGCTGACCTTCAGCATATCGTCGGTGCGCCCGGCGTAGGTATAGGTGCCATCGGCGTTGTGCACATACTTGTCGCCACTCTTGGTCCAGGCCCCCTGAAAGGTCTCGCGGGATTTTTCGCGGTTGCCCCAGTAGGCCAAGGCGGAACTGGGGCCCTGGACATATAGGTCACCGGTTTCGCCGTCGGCGACGGGACGGCCATCCTCGCCTCGCAGCTCAATCACGTAGCCGGGGACCGGATAGCCAGTGGTGCCGTAACGCACTTGACCGGGTCGGTTCGAGAGGTAGATGTGCAACATCTCGGTCGAACCGATGCCGTCGACAATTTCCACGCCAAAGTGTGCCGTGAAGCGCTCGCCGAGCTCTGCTGGCAGCGCCTCTCCCGCCGAAGAAACCAGGCGCAGCGAAACGTCGCTGCGCGCCGGCAGTTTCGGGGAGGCAAGCATGCCGGCAAAGCCCGTGGGCGCACCAAAGAAAACCGTGGGCCGGCGCTCGGTCAAGCGTTTGAAAGTTGCTTCCGGCGTTGGCCGCTCGGCCATCAAAACGACACTAGCTCCAACGCTTAGAGGAAAGCTCAGGGAGTTGCCCAAGCCGTATGCAAAGAACAGTTTGGCTGCGGAAAAGCACACGTCGCGTTCGGTCAGTCCCAAAATTGGTATTCCATAAAGCTCCGCCGTCCAATAGGGATTGCCGTGCGTGTGCACGGTGCCCTTGGGACGGCCCGTGGAACCCGAGGAATAAAGCCAAAAACCAGGATCATCGGGGCCGGTATCCGCCGCCTGACGGAGCGGTGAACTGCGATCCAGCAAGACGTCGAGCGCGTCAGCGCCATCGGGCAGAGGCGCCTGTGGACGTGAGACGATAAGTCGTTTGACCTCATGCCCGCCGATTTGCGATGCTTCAGTTAGCGCGACTTGCAGCGTGGGCAAAAGCGCCGCCGATACCATCACGGCCTGGGAGCGACTATGCCGCAACATGTAGGCGTAGTCGCTTGCGGTCAACAGCGTGTTCACAGCAACCGGAACGACACCCGCGTACATGGCGCCAAGGAATGCGACGGGCCAGTCATTGCAATCGTGCATCAACAGCAGCACGCGCTCTTCGCGTCGCACGCCAATTGCGAGCAGCGCCGCGGCCATGCGGCGCACGCGCTCGGCCAATGCGCCGTAGCTCAGTTGCCCGAGGTCATCGACGTATGCGATTTTGTCGGGCCGCTTTGCATTGCGATCGATGAGGTGCTGGGCAAAGTTAAACGATGTGCCCGGCGGCGGAACGTGGCTTTCGGCGTTCAAGGTTTTCTCCCGGTTGCCGCCATGCGGCTTACATCGGTGCCGACGGCAGGTGCGCAAACAAGCTCGTGCTTGACTGAAGAGCGCTGCGCCGATGGTAAAAGGCAAGTGCCCGCAGTCCGCCGAGTTCCTCGCCGCCGCCGGCGCGCCCTGGACCGCCGTGCAGCGATTGGGGCATCACGTTGCCGTGTCCCGTTTGCGAAGAGGCAACGTCTGGGGAGATCACATGCACGCGCCCGTGGCTATCGGCGAGCTCAACTGCAATGGTCGCCAGGGCCGTTGGGTCACTTCCGTACAAGGAAACCACCAACGAGCCCTGGCCGCGGCGTGCGAGCGCCACCGCATGGGCGACATCGCGATATGCGAGAAGGGTTGCGACAGGACCAAATACTTCGGTCTCGTGAACCGCCTCGGCGCGGTCGGGGTCTCGCGTGCCCAGCAGCGTCGGCCCAATGCAGGCCGCCACGGTGGGATCAGCATCGATGAAGCCGTGCCGTGCTCCATGGTGCAGGGTTTGCGTGCCCTGCTGCAAGAGCGCCAGACCCTCTTGTACGGCCAAAAGTTGCGTGCGGTTGACCAATGAGCCCATGCGAACCGAATCGTTGCGCGGATTACCCACTGTGATCTGCTCCAAACGAGCGCTGATCGCTTCCGCGGCTGCGGAGTACAACGACTCGGGGACAAAAACCCGGCGGATGGCCGTGCATTTTTGTCCGGACTTCACGGTCATCTCGCGCGTGACTTCCTTGACAAACAGGTCAAAGGCGCTGCTGGCGGGCGTCTCGCCCGGAAGCAGTATTGCGGCGTTGAGGCTGTCGGCTTCAATGTTTGCGCGAACCGAGCGACATGTCACCGCATGATGGCCGCGGATCAAGGCAGCCGTTTGCGCTGACCCCGTAAAGGAGACCACATCGTGGACCTGCAACTGGTCCATGAGCCCGGCCGAGCTGCCGCAGACGACCGATAGTGCGCCCGGGGGCACAACGTTGGCATCGACGACGTCGGCCACCATCCGCTGTGCGAGCCACGCGGTTGCGGTTGCCGGCTTGACGATTACCGGCACTCCCGATAACAGCGCGGGAGCGGCTTTTTCCCATAGACCCCAGCTCGGGAAATTAAAGGCGTTGATTAGCAGGGCAACACCGCGTGTCGGGCATAAGAGGTGTTGCGACTGAAACAGCGGATCTTTGCCCAAACGTGTTGGCTCGCCGTCCAGCAACACGCGCCGGTTCCCCAGCGTTTCGCCGAGCTTGGCGTAAAAGCCAAGCGCATAAAGCCCGCCATCGACGTCGATTGCCGAATCGTTGCGCACGGTGCCGCTGTTGGCGGTGGCGATACGGAAGTACTCGTCACGCTGGCTCTGCAGTACTTTGTTAATGGCGCCAAGCATCGTGGCGCGTTCGCCGTAGGTCATCTCTCGAAGCGCTGCGCCGCCGTTTTTTCGGGCAAAAGCAAACCCAGCGGCCAGATCCAAGCCGCCCGCGCCCACGCAAACCAGGTCGGTGCCCAAAACGGGATCGAACAACGGCACCGTCTGCGCGGCCGTGCTTTGCCAGCGGCCGCCTAGGTAGTTTTTCAGTAGCTCGGACATCAGCCAGTGTTCAGCGCGTGAAATCGATACGACCGTCAGGCAGCAGGTACAGCACCAGCGCGCGGCCATCGGACACCGTTGGCCAGTGCGCGCTTCCCGGTGGGCAGACCAGCCAGCCTGCGGGGCGGCCGTCAAACCGTGCATCACCCTCAATTGGCATGATCAAGTCAATTTCGCCGTTCGGGTGCGAGTGGTGCGGGCCCGCGATGTTTTGCATGTCGACGACGTCGACGGAAAAGCCGTGTAAGTCCGGCGCGGGCTTGAAAATTCTCCCGTAGCGAATACCTGCGCCTTCGCGATTACATAGCCAACCTTCGGCAACGCCTGCCTCGCAGGCGCTTTTGAGTCGCGCATAAGTCGGACTTGCTGGCCCGTACTGCGAATTTAGCCAGGCATCCAAATCGGCATCGAGCGCGCGGCCCGAAAGCTGCTCTGTTAGTTGTGCAATCTGTTCACGAAATTCCGTGGGAGACATGGTTTCCCTCCGCCGCGCTGCGTTGTACTTGCCCGCTGCAGGTACATGCAGTATTGTGCGCGTATGTACTTTAGTGGCCGCATTAACCCATGTCAAGCACTATACTGCATTATACGGGCATGAGCACGCCTTCGGCGTTACCCGAGCGCGAGCCCGCGGACCGGCAATTGCCACTTGATGATGCGCTCGAGCGCGAGGAAAAAAATCCCTTCCTTGTTGGACTGGGTGCGCGGGTTCGCGAGCTGCGTGCCCGAAAAGGGATGGCACGCAAAGCTCTGGCGCACGCCGCCGGCGTTTCCGAGCGCCACTTGGCCAACCTGGAGTACGGGGTCGGTAATGCCTCGATACTGGTTCTGTTGCAAGTTGCGCAGGCTCTTCAGTGCACCTTAGCCGAGCTGATCGGCGATGTGACGACGTCCTCGCCCGAGTGGCTTTTGATTCGCGAACTGCTTGAGCATCGTGACGAAGCCACGTTGCGTCGTGTGCGTGCGGCCATTGGCGAATTGCTCGGTACGGGCGGCGAAAATAGCGCTCGCAGCTCGCGCATTGCGCTCGTCGGATTACGCGGCGCGGGCAAATCGACGCTCGGGCACATGCTGGCCGAGGATCTTGGTTTTCCGTTCGTCGAGCTCAGCCGCGAAATCGAAAAATTCGCTGGCTGCACGGTTGCCGAGATCCAGGCCCTTTATGGCGTAAACGCCTACCGGCGCTACGAGCGCCGTGCGCTCGAAGAAGCGATACAGATCTACCCGGAGGCCATCATCGCCACGCCGGGCGGACTTGTCTCGGATCCAGCGACCTTTAACTTGCTGCTCGCCCATTGCACGACAGTTTGGCTGCAGGCCGATCCCGAGGACCACATGAAGCGGGTCGTGGCGCAAGGCGATCTGCGGCCGATGGCAGACAGCAAGGAAGCTATGGAAGATCTCAAGCGCATTCTGGCCGGTCGCGCGGCTTTTTACTCCAAGGCGGAGTTTGCGCTAAATACGAGTGACCGCCCTTTGGAGCAGACCTATGCCGCGCTGCGGGAGCTTGTAATGCGCGCCCTGGGTAGAAACCGGTAAGGCAGTAATGCATTAAAGTGCTTGACTGCTTGACGAGTTATGCACTATAGTGCTGTTAACGTCTTATCCAAACGATTCTCTTTTGAGTTCCTCGAGGAGCTGAACCCGTGAGCAGCGCCCCCCGCGTCGATTACCAGACAAATCCCTCCCGCTATCGGCACTGGAAGCTGCAGTTCGACGGCCCGATCGCCACACTTGTGGCGAACTTCGATGAGGACGGCGGATTGCGTCCTGGGTACAAACTAAAGCTCAACAGCTACGACCTGGGCGTTGACATCGAACTAAACGATGCGCTAAATCGCATCCGCTTCGAGCACCCGCAGGTACGCACGGTCGTTGTGACCAGTGCACGTGAGAAGGTGTTTTGTTCCGGTGCCAACATCTTCATGCTGGGCGTCTCCAGCCATGCCTGGAAAGTCAATTTCTGCAAGTTCACCAATGAGACGCGCAATGGGATGGAGGATTCCTCCCGCTATAGCGGGCTGAAGTTTCTCGCTGCGGTCAACGGCGCGTGCGCTGGCGGCGGATACGAGTTGGCACTGGCTTGTGATGAGATCATCTTGGTCGATGATCGATCCTCGGCGGTCAGTCTTCCCGAGGTGCCGCTGCTGGGCGTGCTGCCAGGAACCGGTGGTTTGACGCGATTGACCGACAAACGGCACGTGCGGCACGACCTTGCGGACATTTTCTGCACTACAACGGAGGGCGTGCGCGGACAAAGGGCCAAGGACTGGCGGCTGGTCGATGTTCTCGCTAAGCCGGCGGTCTTCGCGCAGATCGTGCGCGAGCGCGCGTTGGCGCTTGCGCAAGGTACTGACCGCCCGGCCGACGCCAAGGGAGTTGCCCTAACTCCGATTGCCCGGACCATCGAAGCCGATGCACTGCGCTATTCGCACCTGGCCGTTGACATCGACCGTGTTCGGCGCACCGCCACGTTTACCGTGTTGGGGCCATCGGGGCCGCAGCCAAGCACGCCCGATGCGATCATGCAGCTGGGCGCCGATTGGTACCCGTTGGCCCTTGCACGGCAACTCGACGACGCAATCCTTTCCATGCGCACCAATGAGCTTGATATCGGCACTTGGCTGATAAAAAGCAAGGGCGATTGCGCAGCGGTGCTGGCGATGGATGCCACGCTGCTCGCCAACAAGGACCATTGGTTTGTCCGTGAGACGATCGGTCTGATGCGCCGCGCGCTTAGCCGCCTGGATGTTTCTTCGCGCAGCATGTTTGCGCTCGTTGAGCCGGGCTCGTGCTTTGCGGGGACGTTTTTAGAGTTGGCGCTAGCCTGTGACCGCGTGTATCACCTGGCGCTGGCGCCAGACGATGCAAACGCGCCAAAGATCACCGTGGCGCAGACGAACTTTGGCCTGTATCCGATGAGCACCGGCCAAAGCCGTTTGGGCCGGCTTTTTTACGATGAGGTGCCGGCGCTTGAGGCGGTTCGCGCCAAGGTCGGTGCGGCACTCGACGGCCAGACGGCTTTGGGTCTGGGTCTGGTGACGTCGGCGCCCGACGATATCGACTGGAACGATGAAGTTCGCATTGCCATCGAGGAGCGCGTTGCGATGTCGCCCGATGCGCTCACGGGTATGGAGGCAAATCTGCGCTTTAACGGCAAGGAGACGATGTTTACGCGCATCTTCGGTCGCCTGACGGCCTGGCAGAACTGGATTTTTCAGCGGCCCAATGCGGTGGGCGACAAGGGTGCCTTGAAGGTCTACGGCAAGGGTGACAAGGCGGCGTTTGATTGGAATCGCGTCTAGTTGCCGAGCAAATTCGGGCGCGGCGAGAAAGTGCCTCGCCCGCCAAACAAGTTCTTATACGGAGAAAGCGATGTCGAGCATCGATTACAACGAAAAGATCCCCAATAACGTCAACCTAAGCGAGGATCGCACGCTACAGCGTGCCCTCGAGCAGTGGCAGCCCAACTATCTGAGCTGGTGGCAAGAGATGGGTCCCGAGGGTTCACAGAAGTTCGACGTGTACCTTCGCACCGCGATCAGCGTGGACCCGCAAGGCTGGGCGCAATTTGGCTACGTGAAGATGCCCGAGTACCGTTGGGGCATCTTCCTGAATCCCGCCGAAAAGGATCGCAAGATCCATTTTGGCGAGCACAAGGGCGAGGACGTCTGGCAAGACGTGCCTGGCGAGCACCGGGCAAATTTGCGGCGGATCATCGTCACGCAAGGCGATACGGAGCCCGCTTCCGTTGAGCAGCAGCGGCACCTTGGGCTGACTTGTCCGAGTCAATACGATTTGCGCAATCTGTTTCAGGTCAATGTCGAGGAAGGTCGTCACCTGTGGGCGATGGTGTACCTGCTGCACAAGTACTTCGGTCGCGACGGCCGCGAAGAGGGGGAAGCGCTTTTGCAGCGCCGAAGCGGCCAGCAGGACAATCCGCGCATCTTGCAGGCGTTTAACGAGCAAACGCCTGATTGGTTGTCGTTTTTCATGTTCACGTATTTCACGGACCGAGATGGCAAGTTTCAACTCTGCGCCTTGGCCGAGAGCAGCTTCGATCCCCTGGCGCGAACGACGCGCTTTATGCTCACAGAGGAGGCGCACCACATGTTCGTTGGCGAAAGCGGCGTCTCACGCGTGATCCAGCGCACCTGTCAGATCATGAACGCGCTCAAGACCGACGATCCGGCCGCCTTGCGCGCGGCAGGAGTCATCGACCTGCCAACGATCCAGCGGTATTTGAACTTTCACTTCAGCGTGACGATCGACCTATTTGGCGCGGACGAGTCGAGCAACGCCGCGACCTTTTATTCGACAGGTCTGAAAGGGCGGTTTGAAGAAGGAAAACGCGCCGACGACCACGTGCTCAAAGGCAGCGCGTATAAGGTTTTACAGGCGCAAGGCGGGGATCTGATCGAGCGCGAAGTGCCGATGCTCAATGCACTAAACGAAGTCTTGCGCGATGACTTCATCAAAGATTCCGTGGCCGGCGTTGACCGATGGAACAAGGTCATCGAAAAAGCTGGTATATCGTTTCGCCTGAAGGTTCCGCACAAGGCTTTTCACCGCAACATCGGTTCGCTGGCTGGCCTGAACGTCTCCCCGGAGGGCCGCGTGCTTACGGACGCGCAATGGAATGCTCAGGTCGATCAGTGGTTGCCTTCGACCAGCGACCGCGCCTTTGTCACCAGTCTCATGGGGCGGGTGATCGAGCCGGGCAAATACGCCAACTGGATCGCACCCCCAGTGATGGGCGTAAACCGGCAGCCGGCGGATTTTCAATACGTTCGGTTCAACTGACGTATTGCCGCACGAATGCAGCGCGCAGCTAGTGCCTAGCAAACAGTTGTTCGTGGCCGCCGCAGCAGTTCGAACCTCATCGCGAGGGCATTGATGAACGCACCACTTGAGCCTGCGGTTTTCCGACAGCATCTGATCGATCCGGAAATCTGCATCCGCTGCAATACTTGCGAGGCCGCATGTCCGGTCGGTGCAATCACCCATGACGCCCGTAACTACGTCGTGGCCGCGGATAAGTGCAAGCTGTGCAATGCGTGCATCGCCCCGTGTCCGACGGGCGCAATCGACAATTGGCGCATGGTGCCATCGCCGCGGCCCTACAGCCTTGCCGAGCAATTTGGCTGGGATGCCCTGCCTGCGGAATTAACGGCCGAGGAGCTCGGGGTCGAAGACGCCGTGGCAGATACTCTGCCAGCATCGACGCAACCTGAACCAGTACCCACCAGCGCTGTTGTCGAGGAGCCGCAGTTTGACGCCGCGCGCTATCGGGCAACGCTTCCCCCGTGGTCGGCCGCGCACCCTTATACGAATCTGTACGGCCCCAAGGCCGCGCAAACGTCGGTTAGCGCGACGGTCGTTGGCAACGTGCGTGTCACGGAGGTCGGCCGGCAGTACGACACGCACCATATCGTCCTGGACTTTGGCACGATGCCTTTTCCGGTACTCGAAGGCCAGTCGATTGGCATCGTGCCGCCGGGAGCGGACGCCGCCGGTCGGCCACACCACCCCCGCCAGTATTCGGTTGCCAGCCCGCGCAATGGCGAGCGGCCCGGGTACAACAACTTGTCGTTGACCGTAAAGCGCGTGCTCGAAGACCACCAGGGCAACCCCGTGCACGGGGTCGCCAGCAACTATCTGTGCGACCTGCGTGTTGGTGACACTGTTCAGGTTACCGGACCCTTCGGGGCAACCTTCCTGATGCCCAATCATCCGCGCTCGAACATCGTCATGATCTGTACCGGCACGGGCAGCGCGCCGATGCGGGCGATGACGGAATGGAGGCGGCGCCTGCGCAAGTCGGGCAAGTTCGAAGGCGGCAAGCTGATGCTTTTTTTCGGCGCGCGCACCCAGCAGGACCTGCCGTACTTTGGCCCACTGCAGTCGTTGCCCAAGGATTTTATCGACATCAACTTCGCGTTTTCACGCACCCCAGGTCAACCAAAGCGCTACGTTCAGGACGCGATGCGCGAGCGTGCACCGGACCTGGCGCCGATGCTGCTTGATCCGAACACCTATTTTTACGTCTGCGGCCTTAAAGCGATGGAAGAAGGCGTAGTGCTTGCGCTGCGTGATGTTGCGCAGCATGCGAATTTGCCGTGGGAGAGCGTCGGGGCCACCATCAAGAGGGAAAACCGCCTGCACCTGGAGACCTACTAATGGCAGAGTTTCAGCGTCTTATGCTTTCGGCGCGCGCCCCCGGTGTCGCGCAGGTGACGATGTCGCGCCCAGAGGTATTTAACGCGTTCGACGAGGCCATGATCGGCGAGTTGGACGTCGCCTTTGCGCAGCTATCCGAGGATTCGGCGGTGCGAGTGATTGTGCTCGCAGGCGCGGGCAAGCACTTTAGCGCTGGTGCCGATTTGCAGTGGATGCAGCGCGCAAGTGTGGCTGCACGCGATCGGAACCTGGAGGACGCCCGCCGATTTGCTGCGATGCTTCACCGAATCGAAGCTTGTCCAAAACCGACTATCGCACGTGTACACGGTGCGGCACTGGGGGGCGGAGTTGGTCTGGCGTGTGCCTGCGACCTCGCGGTCGGCGCCGAGGAAGCGAGCTTTTGCATCAGCGAGGCCAAGTTCGGCATCTTGCCTGCGGCGATCGGACCGTACTTGGTCAATGCGGTGGGCCGGCGCCAGGCACGTCGGCTGGCACTTACGGCGACGCGGATTAGCGCGGCCGAGGCGCAGGCGATCGGATTGGTACACCGCGTCGTGCCTTCTGGCCAAATCGATGCCGCGATCGACTCTTGGGTGGCCGAACTGCTTGCGGGCGGACCAGCTGCGCAACGCGAGATCAAGCAGCTGTTCGCTCAGCTTGCCGTTGCGCCAACGACGGCTGAAGTGCGCGAGCTCACCGCACAGACGATCAGCCGGGTGCGCGGTACCGAAGAGGCGCGCGAGGGATTTGCCGCGTTTTTGGCCAAGCGCTCGCCCAATTGGAACTTGCCGTGAACGCGCCTGCGCCAAAGGGCGCGCGGGCGCTTTGGGTCGGCGTGAGCAAGGCGAAGGCCGCCAGTGCAGGCACTGCGGCCCAAGACCAGGGCGGGGACCTTGCCCATAGTTGTGCACTCAGTTCGCGCGCGATCGCGCATCGCCTCGCGTGCGTGGCGGGCCAATGAAATTTTCCGAATTTCAAGCCGACCAAGTCCTTGAGGCCGGCCCCTACCTCGTAACCGAAGCCGAGATCCTCGACTTTGCGCGTGCGTACGACCCGCAGTGGTTTCATGTCGATCCGCAGGCCGCTGCGAAAGGCCGGTTTGCCGGCTTGATTGCCAGCGGCTGGCACACTTGTGCGATCGCAATGCGGCTGATCACCGACGCGGCGTTGCGCGGATCGGAGTCATTTGGTTCGCCGGGCGTGGCCCACGTCCGCTGGCCGCAGCCCGTGCGGCCCGGTGATCGGCTCTCATTGCGTGCTACTGTGATCGAGACGCGCCGCGCCCGCAGTCAGCCGACGCTAGGGATCTTGCGGTGGCGCTGGCGACTGCTAAATGCCGGGGGCGAAGAGGTGCTGGACCTCGAAGCTACGAGCATGTTCGATCTATCGCAAAGCTGCGCACCATGACACACGTCTTTATCTGCGATTGCGTCCGCACCCCTTTTGGTCGCTACGGGGGTGCCTTGTCTTCGGTCCGTACCGACGATCTTGCGGCCATTCCCATCAAAGCGCTGCAAGCGCGCAATCCAAAGGTCGATTGGGCCAGCGTGAACGATGTGCTGCTGGGCTGCGCGAACCAAGCTGGCGAGGACAATCGCAATGTCGCGCGCATGGCCCTGCTTTTGGCGGGTCTTCCCAAGGAGGTGCCCGGCGCCACGATCAACCGACTGTGTGGCTCAGGCCTGGATGCCGTGGGCAGCGCGGCGCGCGCAATCCGATGTGACGAGGCACAGTTGATGATTGCAGGCGGCGTGGAGAGCATGAGTCGGGCGCCTTTTGTGATGCCCAAAGCCGACGCGGCTTTTTCTCGCAGCAACGCGGTCTACGACACGACGATCGGTTGGCGCTTTGTCAATGTCTTGATCAAGCAGCAATACGGCGTGGATTCGATGCCGGAGACGGCCGAAAACATCGCGCAAGATTTTGGCATCGGCCGTGAGGCGCAAGACCGTTTTGCCCTGCGCTCGCAGGTCAATGCGCTACGGGCACAGCAAACGGGTTTTTTTGATGCTGAAATCACACCCGTTAGCGTTGCCTCGCGCAAGGCCGAGCCGCTGATTGTCAGCAAGGACGAGCACCCTCGCGAGACATCGTTGGATGCGCTGGCCAAGCTAAAAGGTGTAGTGCGGCCCGAGGGCACGGTTACTGCCGGCAATGCCTCGGGCGTGAACGATGGTGCGGGCGCGCTGTTGCTCGCAAATGAGTCGGCCGCTGCGCGCAACGGCCTGACCCCGCGCGCCCGCGTGCTTGGCATGGCCACCGCGGGCGTGGCGCCGCGGGTCATGGGCATCGGCCCGGTGCCCGCTACGCGCAAGGTATTGGAGCTGTGCGGGCTGCGCCTTGCACAAATCGACGTGATCGAACTAAACGAAGCCTTTGCGGCGCAGGCGCTGGCCGTGGTGCGTGAGCTGGGGCTTGCCGATGATGATGCGCGCCTAAATCCCAACGGCGGGGCAATTGCTCTTGGGCATCCGTTGGGAGCAAGCGGCGCTCGACTGGCCACGACGGCGATCAACCAATTGCACCGCAGTGGCGGTCGTTATGCGCTGTGCACGATGTGCATCGGAGTAGGCCAGGGCATCGCGCTATTGCTCGAGCGGGTCTGAACGCCTTACCGCGCAAACGATTGCAGCGGCGGCGCTGCGCGGCCGCTTTAGTTGCTAAAGGCCGGTATTCCGGTGATGGCTCGGCCCAGGATCAGCGCGTGGATGTCGTGGGTTCCTTCGTACGTGTTGACGACTTCCAGATTCACCATATGGCGGATGACTCCGTATTCATCGCTAATGCCATTGCCTCCGAGCATGTCGCGCGCCGCGCGAGCCACCTCAAGCGCCTTGCCGCAGGAGTTGCGCTTCATCAGGGAAGTAAGTTCAATCGGCGCATTGCCCTCGTCCTTCAGGCGGCCTAAACGCAGACAGCCCTGCAGACCCAGAGAGATCTCCGTCAGCATGTCGGAGAGTTTTTTCTGTATCAGCTGGTTGGCCGCCAGCGGGCGCCCGAACTGCTTGCGGTCAAGCACGTACTGGCGCGCGGCCAAATAGCAGGCTTCGGCTGCGCCCAGCGCGCCCCAGGCGATGCCATAGCGGGCCGAATTTAGGCACGTAAATGGGCCCTTGAGGCCCGTGACGCCTGGCAGTAACTGCTGTTCGGGGACGAATACTTCGTCCATCACGACTTCGCCGGTAATCGAAGCGCGCAAACCAACCTTGCCATGGATCACGGGGGCACTGAGGCCCTTGCAACCCTTCTCGAGAATAAATCCGCGGATCTGGCCGTCATCGGTCTTAGCCCAAATGAGGAACACATCGGCGATGGGCGAATTGGTGATCCACATCTTCGAGCCCGTTAACAGATACCCGCCCTTGGCTGTTCGCGCACGGGTGAGCATCGAGCCCGGGTCCGAGCCGTGGTTGGGCTCCGTCAATCCGAAACAGCCTACCCACTCGCCGGTAGCGAGCCGCGGCAGGTATTTGCGTTTTTGCTCCTCCGAGCCAAAGGTGTGGATCGGCACCATTACGAGCGAGGACTGCACACTCATCATCGATCGATAGGCCGAATCGACACGCTCGATTTCCCGCGCGATAAGCCCATAGCACACATAGCTCAGACCCGCGCCGCCATACTGCTCGGGGATCGTCGCGCCCAGCAAGCCCAAGGCGCCCATCTCGTTAAAGATGCTGCGATCCGAGCGCTCCTCGCGAAATGCCTGCAAGATGCGTGGCGCAAGGCGCTCTTGCGCATACTGGCGGGCGGCGTCACGCACCATGCGCTCGTCCTCTCGCAACTGCGCATCCAAATAAAGCGCATCCTCCCAGCTAAAGCTCGCCTTGTTCGAAGCCATCGCCTGCTCCCTTTTTGGCCCGCCGGCCGCAACGCGTAACAGCCGCAACGCTAGTGCCAGCCGGCCGTCATCGCAAACGAGGTTTTCGCACTGACTTGTGCAAAAATCGCACAAGTCGATCGGCACGAAGAGGCGGCATATGCGACGCAAAATTCCAAGTACCGGTGCGCTGCTTGCGTTTGCGTCGGCTGCCCGGCACCAGAGTTTCACTCGGGCGGCGCTGGAGCTTTCGCAGACGCAAAGCGCGGTGTGCCGACAAATTGCGGGGCTTGAGGATTTTCTTGGCGTGCGGCTATTTCGCCGCTCCAAGCGAGGCGTTGCGCTAACCGAGGCCGGTGTCTCTTATAGCCGCCAAATGGCGGCGCGGCTCGATGAGATCGAGCGTGACACGCTTTCCATCATGGCGCATCAAGGCGTGGGAGCGACGCTGGAGCTGGCGGTGGTGCCAACTTTCGCGACCAAGTGGCTTTTGCCCCGCCTCGCACACTTTCAGCGCCGCCAGCCAGGCTTGGTCGTGAACCTGGAGACGCGTACTCGTGCGTTTTTGTTTGATGAAACGAGTTTTGATGGCGCCATTTATTGTGGCGATGCGGGTTGGCCCGGCACGCAGTCGCTGTTCTTGATGGGAGAAAACCTGGTTCCGGTGTGCAGCCCAAAGCTGCTGGCGCCCGGGCAGCGCACATCGGCGCAGCGCATCGCCGCGTTGCCGCTGCTGCAGCAATCCACGCGTCCCTATGCTTGGCGGCAGTGGTTCGCTTCCCTTGGGCTGCAGGTACCCGGCGATCTGACGGGGCCGCGCTTTGAGCTATTTTCCATGCTTGCGCAGGCGGCGCGAAACGAAATGGGCGTTGCGCTGATTTCGCCGATGCTGGTGGAAGACGAACTCAGCAGCGGCCAGCTTGTTATTCCTTTTTCGCACGAGTACCGCAGCGAGCGCAACTACTACCTCATTTACCCCGAGCAACGCGCGGAAAGTCACAGTTTCGGGTTACTTCGCGACTGGCTGCTTGCCGAGGCTACCGCCTATCGCAAGGAGCACGGACTGGGTTAAGTGTCCCGCCAAGTTGCGTCGTTCAAGGCCAAGCGATAGCGCAGGCATTGCGCGCCTTGCAATTTGGTTCAGCAAATAAAACCCATCGTCGTGACCGCACGCTGCAGCGCCGGCGAGACGACGCTCGCTGCGGTGCTAGCGTGCTTCTCGCTGCCGGGCTCGAGTTCGCCGAGCCGGTGGCTGGCAGTTATGGGCGCAACAATGGAAAAAAGCTTCGCGTCGGCGCTTCCAGCTCGTATCGAGCTAAATCGCCAGATTAGCGCCGCGCGAGCGGCGCCTTTTGCGAGCGACTTCTCCGATTTCGTGCGGCGCCAGTTGTCTTGTCCTTGCGAGACAGCCGGATTCCTCTTTGCTGCCCTGCAACGCAAAGCGGACCAAAAGCTCCCTTGATTTGTGTCAATACGGCCAGAGCTTGGCAGGTTCAATATGCATCATAGTTCACCTGCTGCACTATAGAGCATTTTTATAGTGCAAGCTCAATGAGCAACCGGTCTGAACGGTGGAGGAGGAGGTCCTTTTCGCATGAGCGACGGTCTGTTTGACCAGTTTAAGAACTGGTACGAAAAGCGCCACGACTACGCCCGCGCCTGGAAACAGCGCACGGGCGGGCAGGTCGTGGCGACCATGTGCACGTACACGCCCGAGGAATTGCTGATTGCCGCGGGCATGTTGCCGGTGCGCGTGCTCGGTGCGCACGAGCCGCAAAACGTCTCCGAGCCGCACATCTTTGGCATGTTCTGTCCTTTTTGCCGCGATTCGCTCGCGCAGGGGTTGCTCGGGCGGTTCGACTATGCGCAAGGCGTGACCCTGACGCAATCGTGCATCCAGTATCGCCAGACCTTTAGCTCGTGGCGCATGCACGTTCCCACCGTTGAGTGGGATTACTACTGCCCGATGCCCAACGACGTGCAAAGTCCCCATGCGAAAAAGGCGCACTACGCCGAGATTGGAAGGTTTCGCGAATTCCTGGCGCAGCTCACTGGCAAGTCCTTGACCGACGAGAAGCTCAGCGACGCCGTGGAGTTGGTCAACGAGAACCGCCGCCTGTTGCGTCAACTCTACGAATACCGCAAAGCCGACAATCCGCACGTGACAGGCCTTGAGGCGATATATGCGGCGCTTAGCGCCCAGTTCACCGACAAGCGTGAGCACAACGCCGAACTCAAGAAGGTGCTCGAGCGCTTACCCAACCGCAAGATGGATCGCGAACAAGGCGTGCGTCTGATGACGATCGGCTCGGAGAACGACGATTGCGGCTTTATGGCGATGGTCGAATCGGTCGGCGCAACGATCGTTATCGATGACCAGTGCTCGGGCACGCGATATTTTTGGAACGAGGCCAAACACGATGGCAACCCGGTAAAGGCCATTGCCGACCGTTATTGTGAGCGTCCCGCCTGTCCAACCAAGGATTATCCGGAACACACCCGCTTCGATCACGTGCTGCGGCTTGCTAAGGACTACAACGCCCGGGCGGCGGTCTTCTTGCAGCAAAAGTTCTGTGATCCCCACGAGGGCGACTACCCGGATTTAAAGCGCCACCTGGAGGATAACGGCGTGCCCACGCTGTTTCTCGAATTCGACATTACCAATCCGATCGGCCCCTTCCGCATCCGTATCGAGGCGTTTCTCGAGACGCTGCGCGAGGACGACCTGTTCTGAACGCTGGAGACGCCCGATGAATGCACCGAGCAGGTATCCGACCGAACCGCTCAAACTGTGGAAAAAGGCCAAGGAGCTGCGCGAGCAGTACTACCGCAACTACGCCAGCGCAAAGGAAAAAGGCGGTCTGCGCTGGTCCGGATCCGCGTGGGCGCTAGACGCCATCCCAACCGCGTTTGGCGACGACGTGTATTCGCTCACCGGAGAGCCCTACGCGGCGACGGTCTCGCACGATCGCAAGCTCGCCAAGGAATGCATGGACACCGCCGAGGCCTACGGCTTTGCGCGCGATCTTTGTTCCTACATGCGCATCTACTGGGGCAGCATGCACTTGAACAAGTACGCCTTTGGTGGCGAGTTTCCAAAGCCCGATTTCATTTTCCAGAGCCAGATTTGTTGCTCGCACTCCAAGTGGTACCAGCACGTGGCCAAGGTCGAGCAGGTGCCTCAGTTTTATCTGGACGTCGGCGTCGGCCCGTTTCGGGATCTGACCAAAGACCGCATCGATTACGTCGCGAACCAGCTGCACGATGCAATCGCGTTTATCGAAAAAGTCACCGGCCGCCGTTGTGACGATGAGCGATTGATTCACGCGATCAAAAACGAAATGCGTTCCACCAGCCGCTGGGCCGACATCTGCGCGCTAAACAAGGCCGTTCCTGCGCCGCTGGACGAGAAGACCATGTACTCGCTGTACGTGTTGGCCACGCTGCACAAGTCTTCGTCTTGGTGCGCCGATTTCTACGACGAACTGTACGAGGAGGTGAAGGATCGGGTCGCGCGCGGCATCGCTGCGGTGCCTAACGAGCGCTGCCGCGTGATGTCCGATACCCAGCCGCCTTGGGCCTTCTTGAAGATCTTCCGCTACCTGGAGACCTATGGCGCGGTTTCAATCGGGTCGCTCTACACCTTTGGGCTCGAGGGAATCTGGGAAGACAAACCCGACGGCAGCTGGGGTGGCCGCACGCTGCCCTGGGAGGCGGGCGTCGAGCTGAAGGACCGCGACACGGCGCTGCGACTGTACGCCGACTGGAATCTGTCCAAGCCGCAATGGCAGCATTTTTACGACCCTCGGCTGAAGACCGACATGATGCGGCGAATCGTCAAGGAATGGCAGGTCGACGGTGTGATGTTGCACTTAAATCGGGGCTGCGAAGGGCTGTCCCTGGGAATCATGGAAAACCGCCGCGGCCTAGCTAGCGATGGCATACCAGTAATGACTTTCGAAGGCAACATGGGTGACGAACGCGAGTTTGACGAAGTGCGCACCCAGGCTCGGGTCGACGCCTTCATGGAACAGCTGGGTCTGCGAAAAGTTGCCGCGTGAGAACACAGCCAGGAGGATGAAAGCGATGATCACGGCAGGAATCGATGTGGGTTCGCGCAGCGTCAAAGTGGTTCTGGTCGAAGACGCCAAGGTCGAGGGCGCACCGCAGCTCAAATACCTCGTGCGAGGCAAGCATTTGATGTTTCCCGGGGACCTTGACGCCGATGTTGCGGCCGAGAAGGCGTTCACGGATGCGCTTGGCGCCGCCGGGATCGACCGCGGCCAGGTGTCGGTGATTTTTGCGACCGGCGCGGGACGAAAAATGGTCAAGTTTGCCAAGGACAGTGTTACCGAGATGTCGGCCGGCGCCAAGGGCGTGAGCTTTTTTTTCCCGACGGCACGCACGATCGTCGACGTCGGAGCCGAGGAGGGCCGCGGCATCAAGACGGACGGTACGGGCCGCGCGACCGATTTTGCGGGTAATGAGAAATGTGCCGCCGGCGCTGGATCTTTCGCCGAGGCAATGAGCCGTGCGCTTCAACTCTCGCTAAAAGAGTTCGGCGAGGCGAGCTTGCGTTCGGAAAAGTCGATCCCGATGAACGCGCAATGCACGGTTTTTGCAGAGTCCGAGGTGGTGTCGCTGATTCATTCGTCCACACCAAAGGAGGACATCGCCAAGGCCGTTCTTGACGCGGTGGCCAGCCGCGTGTGTGCAATGGTGCGGCGGGTTGGAATCGAAAACGACGTCGTGCTTATCGGTGGCATGGTTCACAACGCCGGCTTTGTGCAATCGCTCAAGGCGGCCATGGACGTGGGTGAAATCAAGCTGCCCGAAATGCCCGAATACGTGAGCGCGCTTGGCTGTGCGCTGCTTGCCGCCGAAGGCGTTCACTGAATCTTCTGATCAAGGCGCAAAAGGAGCTAGACACTATGAACGTTGCTGCCGAGTTGATGCCCGCGGCCGCGGATGCAAAACCGGAATTCTGGCGTTGGCAGGAGAGCTGCTGGGCGGACGAGACAACTGACTGGCACAGCGCCAAGACGATCGCTGTGGGCATCGACGTCGGATCGGTGAGCTCCCAGTGCGTCGTCACCGCCGACGGAAAACTATATGCCTTCAGTTCGATGCGTACCGGCAACAACTCCCCCGATTCGGCCCGCAATGCCTTTAACGCGGTCGGCGAAAAAACGGGTTTGAGCCTAAACGACGTGCATTTTGTTGTCGGCACGGGTTACGGCCGTGTCAACGTGCCCTTTTCGCATAAAGCTATCACCGAAATTGCTTGCCACGCACGCGGTGCCAATTACATGGGCGGTAACAAGGTGCGCACGATCCTGGACATGGGCGGCCAAGACTGCAAGGCAATTCACTGTGACGACAAGGGCAAGGTGACCAACTTTCTTATGAACGATAAGTGCGCGGCGGGCACTGGTCGCGGCATGGAAGTCATCTCGGATCTTATGCAAATACCGATTGCAGAATTGGGACAACGCTCCTTCGAAGTTGATCAGGAGCCCGAGGCGGTGTCGTCGGTGTGCGTCGTCTTTGCCAAGTCGGAGGCGCTGGCATTGCTTAAGGCCGGCTATACGAAGAACAAGGTGATCGCCGCCTACTGCCAGGCGATGGCCGAACGCGTCGTGTCATTGCTCGAGCGAATCGGTGTCGAGGAAGGTTTCTTCATTACTGGCGGCATTGCCAAGAATGCGGGCGTAGTCAAACGCATCGAGAAGATTTTGGGTATCCAGGCGATGAAGACCGAAATCGACAGCCAGATCGCCGGCGCGCTGGGAGCGGCGCTGTTCGGTCACACGTTGGTGCAAAAGCAGGGGCCGGCAAAACCGATTGTTAGCTAGATATCGGTTGACGCGAAGGAGCAAGGTGTGATTGCAAATTATGGCTACAAGGACGGCTCGGGCGAGTATTACATCAGCATTGACACCAGCAAGTGCATCAATTGCCCGGTGAACCGTGCTTGCATTGCGGCCTGCCCTAAGTCCATGTTTGAGCCCATGACGGACGACTACGACGATGAGGTGGTTTGGATCAAACCAGCCTTTCGTCGCAGCCTCGCCTACGACTGCTCCGGTTGCAAGCCATCCGCAGGCCGTGCAAGCCTGCCATGCACGAGCGCCTGCACGCCGGGTGCGATCCAGCACTCTTGGTAACGCAATGATGTCAAAACGAAAGGTGATTCCAATTTCGGTCGGCCGCGGCGAACCGAAGGCCACTGCCGATGGTTGGCGTCGCCTCTCGACGCTTGCCGAGCCGCGCCTTTCGGAGATGGCCCAAAACTACCGCGCGTTGGGCTACGAGGTTGAAATTCGGGAAGTGCAAAAGTCGGCAGAAAGTGACTGCACCACCTGCTTTGATGCCGGCGAGTCGATGGGTCGAGTTTACGGCACGCTATACATCCGTCGCGCCGCAAACATGAGTGGGGACGACGACTTGTTTGATTGACACCTCGGCCTTGCGACGAATGCGTTTGCAAAAACCACGCCGCTGGCCGATTACATTTGGGGAGTGCAACATGGCGGTTCAGCGGGTGATGCGCGTTCTAAGAAGGTCGGACCTGGAAGCGATCGTCGCCATCGATGAGCAAACCAGTAGGCAGAACCGTCGCCCGTATTACGAGCGCAAATTGGCCGAGATCACTGATCCGTCGCGCGGTATCAATTCATCGATCGTCGCGGAGGTCGACGGCAAGGTCGTCGGGTTCATCATGGGCGACGTTTATTCCGGCGAATTCGGCATCCCGGAGACCAGCGCAACCATCGACTCTCTGGGCGTGCTGCCGGCGATGCAAAACCGCGGCCTGGCAAGCGAGTTGCTCGATCAGTTCCTCATGAACATGAAGGTGGCTGGGGTCAGCAAGGTCTACACGCTCGTCAATTGGGACGACTTTGCGCTCGAAAAGTTTTTTTCGCATCACAAGTTCGTGCCCTCCAAGCGCATCAACCTCGAGTACCAGCTGCCGTAAAGCGACGCTGGCCGACATCATGTGGATCGATTGCCATTGTCATACGAAATATTCCAACGACAACTGGCTTGAACCGGTCGACCTGGTGCGCCGGGCAAAGCGGCTCGGTCTCGACGGTCTGGTCGTAACGGAGCATCACTCGGTTGAGGCGTCGGAGCCCGTCGAGCAGATCGGCAAACAGGAAGGTCTACTTGTGCTTCGTGGCGTGGAGATATCGACGGATCGCGGCCATCTGCTCGCATTTGGCCTGCAGGACGATAGCTGGAACATTTGGGGCCGTAATAATTACATTCCGCTTCGAGAACTGATCGACCGCGCCAATGCGCTCGGTGCGATTTGTGTGCCGGCCCATCCGTATCGGGAGATCGGTCTGGGCAGTTTGCTCGAGGGTTTGTTGGATTTGAAGGGCATCGCCGCGATTGAGACGCACAACGGCGGCAACCCGGATTACATCAACGATCTGGCCGTGGCGTCGTGCGAAATCATGCACCTGCCCAGCATGGGCGGCAGCGATTGTCACAAGCTAAACGCCGTCGGACGTTGTGCGACCGAGTTTTCGCAACCCATTGGCGACATGGCCAGTTTCATCGTCGCGGTGCGCGCGGGCGCATGCCGCGGCGCGTACTACCCGCGCTTTCGCTGGCAAGAGTAGTTATGGCGGTCGCGACCCAAACGATCAAATGGTGGCCAGCGAACCGGTTGGCGGCGCTGGCGCAGTTTGGTGCACCGGTGCGGTTGAGCATCAATGGCTCGCAAGTGGAAGCTCCGGCAGGCGCCTCATTGCTTAACGCCGCCGATAACGCCGGCCACTATATACCGGCGTTGTGTGCTCATCCGGACCTACCCCCAAGCGTACAGCGGCCCCAAGGTGGGGGCTGCAAGCTGTGCCTCGTTGAAATCGATGGTTGTGAAGGCCTGCAGGACGCCTGTTCCGTGACAGTGCAAGCCGGGATGGTCGTGCGCACGGATTCACCTCGGATCCAATCGGCTCGACAGGCTCGATTGGCAACGATTTTGGCCAACCACCCGCATGTCTGTCTTACCTGTCCTCAGCGTGAAGGTTGCAGCCGCACCCAATGCTCTTACGGTAACGCGCCCGAAACGCGCTGCTGCAGCATTTTCTCAAATTGCGAACTGCGCAAGATTTCCGATTACATCGGGATACCGAACACAACACCCGCGTACAAACCGGCGCAACTGCCGGTGATCAAGAACGAGCCATTTTTTGATCGTGATTACAACCTGTGCATCGACTGCCGGCGCTGCCTGACGGCCTGCAACGAAGTGCGCGGTGTTGGCTGCCTGGAAGTTAAGGAAGTGACGACGGCGCAGGGGCGGCGCAGCTACGTTGGCACGATCGCGCCTACGCTGATTGAGTCCGGATGCAAGTTCTGCCAAGCCTGCGTTACCGTTTGCCCGACGGGCGCGCTGACCGATCGCACGCTCGATCCGGCACGGCGCGAGGCCTCGATGGTGCCTTGTCGTAGCGCTTGTCCTGCAGGAATCGACGTGCCTCGTTATGTGCAGCTGGCGGCCGAAGGCAAATATGGCGAGGCGGTAGCCGTGGTCAGAGAGAAGCTGCCGTTTCCAGGCATGCTGGGTCGTGCCTGTTTTGCAATGTGCGAATCGGCATGCCGACGCGGCAAACTCGACGATCCGCTTTCGATCCGCACTCTAAAACGCGTTGCCGATGACAACGACACCGGGCTGTGGCGCCAGCGCTCGATACAGCTGCCACCCAGCGGTCGGCGCGCCGCAGTGATCGGAGCAGGTCCGGCGGGACTCACCGTTGCCTATTACCTAGCGAAAAAAGGCCATAGCGTCACGCTCTGGGATGCGCAACCGGCGGCCGGCGGCATGGCGCGTTATGGCATTCCGTCCTACCGCATTCCGCCTGAGGTAATCGACCGCGAAGTGGGGGAGGTTCAAAAACTCGGTGTTGAATTTCGCTTCGGTGTGCGCGTTGATAGCATCGATGAACTCTTCGCACAAGGCTTTGAGGTGGTGTTTATCGGCATCGGCTGCCAGGGCGGTGATCGCCTCGGCATCCCTGGCGATGACCTGCCTGGTGTGCTTGACAGTCCGAGCTATCTGCGCGCGGTCACAATGAATCTGGTGAACGCGCCCGGCAGTGGCATTCAGACCGGCGCAAAGGTGGCGGTTATCGGCGGAGGCAACGTCGCCACTGACAATGCGCGTTCGTCGCGTCGGCTCGGCGCAGCCGTCGACATGGTCTACCGCCGCAGCCGCGCAGAAATGCCGGCGCGCGCAGAGGAGTTCGACGGCTGTGTTGTAGAAGGCGTCAACATTCGCTACTTGCTTGCGCCCAAGCGCATCGAGGCCGGTGCAAACGGCAATCGATTGCAAATTACCTACGCGCAAATGGAGCTGGGTGAACCGGACGAGTCAGGACGGCGTCGTCCCAAAGAGATTGCCGGCGCTCAAATCAGCGAGGGTGTTGATCTGGTGATTGCTGCCGTTGGCCAGCATCCCCAGACATTTGCCGGATTTGGTGTTCGCACCAACGAGCGCGGCCGGATCATTGTGCGCGAGGATTCGATGTTGACAAGCCGTGCCAGCGTGTATGCCGGTGGCGACTGCGTACTTGGGCCGGCAACACTGATCGAGTCCGTCGCTCAAGGACGAATCGCAGCTGCGGCAATGGACCGGCAATTGGGAGGCGATGGCAACATCGAAGAAAAGCTTCTAGCCGATGAGCCGCAACCCAATCCCTACATTGGCCGGCACGAGGGCTTTAACCGTTGGCGCCGCCGCGAGCCCATTATGCTCAAACCGGAGCAACGCGTCGGCTGGGACGAGGTTGAGCGAGGTTTTTCCAACGAACAGGCACGTGCCGAAGCTTCTCGCTGCCTAAAGTGCGATCTGGCACCACGGATCATGGAGGCCGTGCTACCGCCAGCGTCGTGGCTCGATTTCACGACCGAGATCGTCGCAGGAATTACGCAGGATGCGGGCGTGTTCCAGCTACTCGATGCCGACAAAAACGTCCTGATGATCAAAGGCGTTGCGGCACTGCGTGAAGGTTTGCAGGAGCAAATCGGACGCAACCAAGCCGCACGGTACTTCGTGTATGAACCCGCCGCAATGTACACCTCGCGCGAGTCGCAGATGATCCAGGCGTACTTGCAGCAGTACGGCAAAATGCCAGGTGGCGGCGCCGACGAGCTCGACGAGCTTTTCTGAGGGAGCCCCGATGTCTAACAACGAGTTCGTGACCGTGGCCGTTACCGACGGCCTTGCCTGCCTGACCTTGCATCGTCCGCCGCTGAACGTGTTGGACATTGCGACGATGGAACAGATGAGCGCCGGACTTGATGCCTTGGCAGCAGACTCATCGGCGCGCGTGCTGATGATCTGTGCAAGCGGCGAGAAGGCCTTCTCGGCAGGTGTTGAGGTTGCCGACCACACACCCGAAAAAGTTGACCGGATGATCGACGTATTTCATGCGCTCATCCGCAGAATCGATGCGTTTGCCGTGCCAACAATCGCCGCGGTCAATGGCGCCGCGCTCGGCGGCGGTCTGGAAGTGGCGCTGGCCTGCGACATGATTGTTGCGGCGGCGGGAGCAAAGTTGGGTCAGCCCGAAATCAAACTTGGCGTCTTTCCGCCAGTTGCTGCGGTGCTGCTGCCAAGGCTGCTGCCACCGGTGCACGCGCACGAACTTTTGTACGGTGGCGGAGTCATCACGGCCGAGCAGGCATTGGCCTTTGGCCTCGTCAACCGCGTCTTTGCGCGCGCATCCTTTGCCGAGGAGGCGCGCGCCTACGCCGCACCGTTTCTAGAGCTCTCGCGCACGGCGCTGGCGAGCACGCGCAAGGCAGTGCGGGCTGCGGCTGGCTGCAACTTTGCTCGGGGCCTTGCGCTGGCCGAGGAGATCTACCTGAAGGAATTGATGAAAACTCACGATGCCGCAGAAGGTTTGGCGGCGTTTTTGGCCAAGCGCAAACCGGTTTGGCAACACCGATAACGGCAGGAGTCCCAAGGCATGGTTCCGACACATATCGACACGTGGCAGATGACCGAACCGGGCAAGTTGGCCCGCACCCGCCTGCCGATGCCGCAGCTACGACCCGAGGAGGTCGTGATCCGAATTGTTGGATGCGGCGTCTGCCACACCGATTTGTCGTACTTCTATATGGGGGTGCCAACGGTACAAAAGCCGCCGCTGTCGCTGGGCCATGAGATCGCAGGCGTCGTCATTGGTGGCGCCGAACAAATGATCGGCCGCGAGGTCATTGTTCCGGCCGTGATTCCTTGTGGCCAATGCGAACTGTGTCGCAGCGGGCGCGCCAACCGTTGCCTCGCGCAAAAGATGCCAGGCAACTCAATGGGCATCTACGGCGGATTCTCAAGCCATATCGTGGCCGATGCGCGCTTTCTTTGTGTGGTGCCCGAGCGGGGCACAACGCCCCTGGAGCATCTGTCTGTAGTCGCCGATGCGGTGACCACTCCCTACCAGGCGGGGATCCGCGCAGATCTTAAGAGCGGCGATCGCGTGGTGATTATCGGTGCGGCTGGTGGTGTGGGCTCCTTTATGACTCAGACGGCAAAAGCCATGGGGGCGGGGACCGTTGTCGGGATCGACATCAACGAAGAAAAACTCCAGAAGATGACGCACTACGGTGCCGATTTCGTGATCAATCCCGTCGGCCGCAGTGCGAAGGACATCAAGGAGCTCATCAAGGGCTTTTGCAAAGAGCGGGGGATCCCCGCTAATACAGGCTGGAAGATCTTCGAGGTAACCGGCTCTAAGCCTGGGCAAGAGCTGGCCCTGGCGCTGCTGTCGTTTGTCGGCAAGCTGATCGTCGTGGGCTACGGCACCGAAGAGACGAGTTACATGCTTTCAAAACTGATGGCTTTCGATGCAGAGATCATCGGCACTTGGGGCTGTCCACCGGAGCGCTACCCGCAGGTACTAGCGATGTGCCTTGACGGGCGTATCCAGCTTGCACCGTTTGTCGAGACGCGGCCGATGAGCCGCATCGCCGCGACCTTCGAGGAGGCACATCACGGGGCTTTGAAAAAGCGGGTCATTCTGACGCCGGATTTCTGAAACAGGGCCTTTGCGCGATACAGAAGAATCCAACACGGGAGAGCAATATGGCATTGGAATGGTTACGTCGCGACGATGAACTGAAGGACCACGCTTTGCTGGGCGAGGAGCATTTTGGCTCGGAGGCGCCTTCGGTTATTTATGACCGCCGCCCGGTGCTCGACCCGCAGGGCAAGGCCGTGCCGGGCCTTTTTAGCGCCTGGGTCTGGCTGAACAACCCCGCGCAGTACAACTCCTACACGACGGCAATGGTCAAAGCCGTGATCGCGGGGTTTCAGCGCGCCTCGTCGGATCGCGCTGTCGTTGCCGTGGTGTTTACCGCCGTCGGCGACAAAGCCTTTTGTACCGGGGGCAACACCGCCGAATATGCGGCGTACTACTCGCGTCGTCCCAACGAGTACGGCGAATACATGGATTTGTTCAATGCCATGGTCGACGGTATCTTGAATTGCAAAAAGCCCGTCATCTGCAGGGTCAATGGCATGCGTGTTGCAGGCGGCCAAGAAATCGGCATGGCTACCGATCTGACAATCACTTCGGACCTTGCCGTCTTCGGGCAGGCTGGTCCCAAGCATGGTTCAGCGCCCGACGGCGGTTCGACGGATTTTTTGCCCTGGTTTCTGAACATGGAAGACGCGATGTACAACTGCGTTTCGTGCGAAACGTGGAGCGCCTACAAGATGAAAGCTAAGAATCTGGTGACCAAGGTCGTCCCAGTGTTGAAGAAGGACGGCGCATGGATCAGAAATCCACTTGTGCGAAGTGATACCTACGTCGAAGACGGCGAGATCGTCTACGGTGAACCGGTAGCGCCCGAAGCTATGAAGGGTGCCAAGGAACTGCTCGCTCAGTGCAGCGTTGATTTCACCGAACTCGATCGGGCCGTCAATGAACTGCTCTGGAAGTTCACCAATCTATTTCCGTCCTGCTTAATGAAATCGATCGACGGCATTCGCGCGAAGAAGAAGTTTTTTTGGGATCAAATGAAGCTTGCGAACCGCCATTGGCTTGCCGCAAATATGAACCACGAAGCCTGGCTCGGGTTTAATGCCTTCGACGCCAAGAAACTGACCGGTAAGGATGTGATTGACTTCGTCAAGTACCGGCAGCTGGTTGCGAGCGGCGCCCTCTTCGATGAGCGCTTTGCCGAGCAGGTGCTGGCCAGACCCAAATCATGATGGTCGTCAAGCGGATAACGATCCTGGTTGGGACGGCTGCCTGCCGCGGTGCCTGGGTCGACTGCGGGCGCGACCCTGGGTAGCGCACGAGCAATGACGCACATTTATTCCTTCGATGGCATCGTGCCGGCGATCGACCCGAGCGCGTTCGTGCATCCAAGCGCGGTCGTGATTGGCGATGTCATCATCGGCGCGGGCGTATATGTCGCCCCCTGCGCCTCTCTGCGCGGCGATCTTGGCCGCATCATCATCGGCGCGGGCGCCAATATTCAGGATAGCGTCGTTGTGCATGGATTTCCGGGCACGGACACAACGATCGAGGACAACGGCCATATCGGCCACGGTGCAATCATTCACGCCTGCACGCTGCACCGAAACGTGCTTGTCGGAATGAACGCGGTCGTGATGGACTACGCGGTCGTGGGCGAGTCGGCGATCATCGCGGCTTCCGCCTTTGTGGCCGCGCAAAGCCAGATCCCGGCACGCGCCCTCGCGATGGGAGTGCCGGCGAAAGTCGTGCGCCAGCTCAGCGAGCAGGAACTCGCGTGGAAGCTCGAAGCTACTGCAACGTATCAGCGCTTATGCCTGGATTCGCGCCGAAGCATGGTGCCGTGCGTGCCACTGACGGCGCCAGAAGTCGATCGTCGTCGATGCAGCCAACCCGAGGTCGTGCCGCTGTCCGAATTCAAACGCCGAATCGGCGCCGAGTGAACGGGAGACAAACATGACGACCATCCAACAAGCCTTTAGCGCCGATCACCGTGCGTGCGACGAAACGCTGGCAAGTGTCGAAAAGGGCCTTATGGCAAAGGCCCGAGTCGAGAGCGACAAGGCCTTCGCACGCTTTCGCTCGCAGCTTGAGGGGCATTTCAACGCGGAAGAGCAGACCCTGTTCCCGGCGCTCGAGGCGGCGTTTGCGGGCGGAAGTGGTCCGGTTGCCGTGATGCGCTCCGAGCATAGCCAGGTGCGCGAGCTATGCGACGAAGTGCAAGGCCTGATTGACCACGCGCAGTTTGACCGGGCCGCTGAGGCGGTCGATACGCTTTTTTCATTGCTACAAAGTCACAACATCAAGGAAGAGCAGGTGTTGTACCCGATGTGCGATCGGTTCCTGCAGGGTCATGGTGAGGAGATCGCACGTGCACTGGCGCAAGCGACACCGCCTTCCAATCCTCAGTGAGCGCGCTACTGGCGCTCAAGTCGCTCCTGCGAGCGGTCGGCGCCGATGCGTTCAGCAGCCCGGGCAAATCTGCGTCAAACAATTGCCGGCATACGACTTGAGCCTTCCGCCGTCGCGAAGCGGTTCGCCTCGTTTTTCGTGCACAAGATCGCTGTACTTGTAGCGAACTGATGCATGCTCGACTTTCGTCAGGCACCGCCGCTTTCGATTCCCCTGCGTTTTATGCTGACGGCGCCTTTGTTCGGCATCGCGGGCGCGTCCTTGCTGCTTTGGTCGGGCGCCGACGCACTGCACTCGCGCTGGCAGCCAGCGACGTTTGCATCGCTGCATTGCTTCACGGCAGGTTTCATGATGCAAGCCATGATTGGCGCCTTGTGGCAAGTGATGCCCGTCGTAGCGGGCGTCGTGATTGTTCGCCCGGCGCTGGTGGCCGCTCTTAGCCACGTTGGTCTTACCGTAGGCGCGACGCTACTTGTGGCGGGCATGCTGGGCACGACGTTTTCGAGTCCGGTGATGGTCACGGCAGGCGCTGCGCTCATGACCGCCAGCATTGCGATTTTCATTGGTGCGAGCTTGCCGGGGCTCGTGCGCTCCGGGCTTCGTGCCGAGTCGGCGCGTTTACTGGCACTGGCGCTTGTTGGACTTGGCGGCACGGCGGTCGCAGGACTTGTGCTGGCACGCTCGCTTTTTGGTGGCCAGCCCTTGGACGACATTGCAGGACTCATTGACTTGCATGCGACATGGGCGTTTGCGGGCTGGGCTTTACCCTTGGTCGCAGCTGTCGCCTTGCAATTTGTGCCGATGTTCTACATGACGACGAGCTACCCGCGATTGGCCGATGTGTATCTGGGGGCGCTGGGCCTTGCACTGCTGCTTAGCCTTTGCGCAATGTTTTTCGAAATCTCGTGGATGAGGCTTGCTGGCGCTGGCGTTGCCTGCTTGGGGGCGATCGGATTTGCCGCTGTGACGTTGTGGCGATTTGCTCGTCGTCGTCGGCCAAAGCGCGACGCGACGTCGATCGGTTGGCAGCTGGCGATGACGGCCGTTTTGGGATCGGTGGTGCTGCTCGTGGTTCGGGTACTCGTAGCCGAGACACCGTTTTCTTCGACAATGGAACTTGCCTTTGGCGCTTTAGCGGTACTGGGCGTTTTCGTCACCCTCATTGGCGCCATGCTGATGCGGATCTTGCCATTTCTTGCGAGCTTGCATCTGGCAGCTGGGGGCGGCGGTTGGCGTTTGGATCACGCCCCTGGTGATCGGGCGCAGCGCGTGCAAGTGTGGTTGCAGGCGATCGCGGCGGTCGCTATGGCGTCAGCCGCAGCCTTGCCCGAACTCGCGCGCTGGGCGGCGGCCCTGCTGCTCGCCTCCCAACTGTTACTTGCGCGCAATACCTGGGGCTATGCCTGGGCGCTGCGACGCGCGCAGCGCAAATTGCCGCACGAGTGAAGGCGCTCGGCCACGCCCTAGCGGTCAACGCAATGCGATTGCTTCGCATTTACCGCGATGCCAGGTACCCCAACTCTGGAGGTTAAGCATGGACGGCCCCTCGTTTTTGGTGCTTTTCGCTGGCTGTCTTATTGCGTTTGACCGTTGCATGAGTGCGCGGCACAAGGGGGCGGAGATGTTCTGACGAATGCCGCGATGCAAGATGCGAGCAAAACAGATCGGCTGTTGCGTCGCGTCAGCAAGGGCATTGCCGCGCCGTCTTTTTCATGGCACCGCTGATGACGCAATCTCTTGATCACGGTCAAATCGTTGGATAGGAAATAGTATGAACTCCAACTAATTGCAGCTCCGCACCGCTGCTCCCTTACAAATCCACAAAGCGGTGCCAGTCGCGGTGCTTTGCCAAATTGCATTGGAAGGAGCCCGTCTTGCCTCCCATGGAGCGTCTGGTCCCAGAGCTAGTTCAACCGGCGTGCAGCGCCGTGTATGCAAACGACGCGGTAAAGCATCAACCGAGCGGGCAAAGCGGCCGCCCGATTGAGGAACTCGACAGTATCGTAATTCGTTTTGCGGGTGACTCGGGTGACGGGATGCAGCTGGCCGGCGCCGAGTTTTCCAAGGCGGTGGCTCTTGCCGGCCTGGATTTTGCGACCCACCCGGACTACCCCTCGGAAATTCGAGCGCCCGCCGGAACCTTGATTGGCGTCTCGGGTTATCAGATCCAATATTCATCGGGATCCGTCTTCACTTCCGGCGACGAAGTCGATGTGCTGGTGGCGATGAATCCGGCAGCGCTCCGAGCCAATCTGCCCGACGTTAAGCAAGGCGCAACGATCATCGCCGACCTCGGTGCTTTTACGTCCGCCAACCTTGCCAAAGCCGGATACCACGCTGACCCGTTGGCCGATGGCGAGCTCGAGGGGTACCGCGTCTTCAAGATCGACATTTCCGGACTCAACGAAAAGGCGCTTCACGCCAGCGGCCTGTCGAGAAAGGACAGCCAGCGCTGCAAGAACTATTTCGCGCTAGGCATGATGCTGTGCCTGTATAGCCGGCCATTGGAGAGGGAGGTCGCGGAAATCCAGCGCAAATTCGCAATCCGGCCGCAACTGGCGGAGGCCAACATACTGGCATTGCGGGCGGGTTTTGCCTATGCCGAATCGGCCGAGATCTTTGATACCGGCTTTCGGGTCCGCGCGAAAGACACAAGACCAGGCAAGTATCGCAGTATCACGGGTAATGCAGGCCTTGCCCTGGGTGCCGTCGCCGCATCCGAGATTTCCGGTGTCCCGCTGTTCCTGGGTTCGTATCCGATCACGCCCGCAACCGAAATCTTGCACGAGCTTTCGCGTCTGAAGCACTTTAATGTCACGACGTTTCAGGCCGAAGATGAAATCGCCAGCATTTGCGCCTGCATCGGGGCTGCCTACGGTGGGTCGCTCGCACTAACGACCACCTCGGGCCCGGGAATGGATCTTAAGACCGAGGCACTGGGGCTTGCCGTCATGCTGGAGCTTCCCCTCGTAATCGTCAACGTTCAGCGCGCTGGTCCGTCAACCGGACTGCCGACCAAGATCGAGCAGTCCGATTTGTTGCAGGCGGTGTACGGACGACATGGCGAGTGTCCCGTCGCAGTGCTTGCTGCCGCCTCGCCCGCCGATTGCTTTGACTGCGCGCTGGAGGCCTTTCGCATCGCCGTCAAGTACATGACTCCCGTAATCGTGCTCTCTGATGGCGGGATCGGAAATTCGGCCCAACCGTGGCTGATCCCCGATACGAATGATCTTCCGAAGCTCGAAGTGGGGTACCAGAGTAACCCGGAGGGATTTCAGCCATACGCCCGCGACGAGCACTTGGCGCGGCCCTGGGTGCGGCCGGGTACGCCCGGTCTGGAGCATCGCATTGGCGGTCTGGAGAAGGACTTTCTAAGCGGTGCCATATCGCATGACCCATTGAATCACCAACGCATGGTGGAGGTTCGCTCCGCCAAGATCGCCAAAATCGCGTCCGGGCTGGCGCCGCTTCATATCGAAGGACCCGACGCGGGTGACGTATTGATCGTCGCGTGGGGCAGCACATATGGCCCGGTGGCACAGGCGCGTGCGGCCGCACACGCTGCGGGCAAGTCGGTTGCGCATGTGCACCTTCGCCACCTCAATCCGATGCCGCCTGAACTGGGACAAATCCTATCGCGCTTTAAAACGATCCTGGTGCCCGAACTCAACATGGGGCAGCTCTCGAGGTTGCTGCGCGAGCGTTACCTGCGCGAGGTCGTGCAATTGAACAAGGTGCAAGGAAAACCGTTCAAGGTTTCTGAAATTCTTGAGTGCGTACTCCAACTTTGCTAAGTGACAAGCCGTGAATGCGACAGCGCAAACTACGAAGCTAACCAAGAAGGACTTCGAATCTGACCAGGATGTGCGCTGGTGTCCGGGTTGCGGCGACTACATGGTTCTTGCACAGGTACAGCACCTGTTGCCATCGCTGGGCATTGCACGCGAGAACTTTGTGTTCATCTCGGGCATCGGCTGCTCTAGTCGGTTTCCCTATTACATGAATACCTATGGCATGCACAGCATCCACGGGCGCGCGCCAGCGATCGCTAGCGGGTTGAAGCTTGCGCGCCCTGAGCTGTCGGTCTGGGTTGTAACGGGCGATGGTGATGCGCTGGCAATCGGTGGCAACCATTTCATCCACGCGATGCGTCGCAACTTCGATCTGAAGATTATCTTGCTTAACAACCGCATCTACGGCTTGACCAAGGGACAGTATTCGCCCACCACGGAACTTGGCAAAAAGACCAAGAGTACCCCGATGGGTAGCATCGACCGGCCGTTTAACCCGATAGCGCTGGCGCTTGGGGCCGGCGCAAGTTTTGTCGCCCGCACCGTCGACAACGACCTTGAACACATAAGAAAGGTTCTGGCGCGCGCGGCGCTTCACAAGGGCACAGCCTTTGTTGAAGTCTTCCAGAACTGCATGGTGTTCAACGATGGGGCGTATGGCGCAGTCACCGACAAGGCGACGCGGCACGATGCACGCCTCGTTCTTGAACATGGCAAACCGTTGGTGTTCGGTAAGCAAAGGGACCGGGGCATTCGCCTTCGCGGATTGGAACCCGAAGTCGTTCAACTGGGCGAAGGTGGAGTAACCGAGGCTGATCTGCTCGTGCACGATGAGCAAGGTGCCAACCGCGCACTGGCCTGCCTCTTGTCTGAATTCGAATTGCCCCGATTCCCGGTTCCTATCGGCATTTTTCGCGCAGTGACCGAACCGACCTACGACGAACGCAATGCACAGCTTCAGGAAGTCGCGCGCGCGACCAAAGGGCGCGGTGATCTAAGCCGCCTGCTAAGCAGCGGTGATACGTGGACGATTGAATGATCCGAAACGAGGAGTGCGACATGGCCTTGATGATCAACGACACCTGCGTGAACTGTGCGGTCTGCGAGCCCGAGTGTCCCAACGGTGCCATTTCGGCTGGCGACTCTATTTTTGTGATCGATCCGGATAAGTGCACCGAGTGCGTTGGATATTTCGCCGAGTCACAGTGCTTGGATGTTTGTCCCGTCGAATGCATTGTGCCCAATCCGCAACGCCCGGAAACGAGGGAGCAGCTGCAGCGTAAGTTCGAGCAGTTGCTGGCAATCTAGGTCTACTAGTGCCAAGGAGAAGTCGCGGTGAAAAATGTTCTTGCGATCCGGGTCAACGGACAAACGCGCGAGAGCGCCGTTGCGGACAATTTGCTGCTGGTCGATTACCTGCGCGAGGTCCTGCATCTGACGGGCACCAAGCAGGGTTGTGATGGCGGCGAATGCGGCGCCTGCACTGTGTTGGTCGACGGCGTTCCGCGTTTGGCTTGTCTCACGCTGGCCGCGAGCGTAGCTGGCCGCGATGTGGAGACCATCGAATCACTCTCCACAGCCGGTCGTCTGTCGGACCTGCAGCAGGCATTTAACGAAAAACTCGGCACCCAGTGCGGCTTTTGCACGCCGGGCATGATCATGGCGGCCGAGGCCCTGCTGCGGCGCGTGCTCGATCCGTCGCCCGAGCAGATCCGCACTGCACTGTCGGGCAACCTGTGCCGCTGTACCGGTTACACCAAGATCATCGAGTCCGTGCAAGCGGCCGCTGCCGCTCGCCGACAGCACGAAGGAGCGCAACAATGAACAGCACCAAGTTCAAGGGCGCAGGTCAGCGTATCCCATTGGTCGATGGCATTGAGAAGGTGACCGGCAAGGCGCGCTATACGGCGGATTTGTTCGAGCCGGGCGCACTAGCTGGGCGCATCTACCGCAGCCCCTACGCGCATGCGCAAATCCTTCGCGTCGACGTATCGGAAGCCCTGCGGCTTCCGGGCGTGGTTGGCATCATCACGGGCGCGGACTGTGACAAGACTTATGGCATCTTGCCGATCGCGCAAAACGAATACCCGCTTGCGCGGGAGAAGGTGCGTTACTTCGGCGAACCGGTCGCCGCCGTTGCGGCAATCGACGACGCCACGGCCGCGGCAGCGTTAAAGCTGATTCGTATGGAAGTGCGCGAAATGCCCGCGTACTTTACTGCGGCGGAAGCGCGCGCGCAGAACGCCGTCTTGCTGCACGAAAACCGCAAGGGCAATCTGGAGCGGGAAGTTCATCACGAGTTCGGCGACGCGGCGGCAGGTTTTGCCGCAGCCGATCTGGTTCGCGAGGAAGTTTTCTATGCTTCCGAAGTTACCCACGCACACATGGAGCCACACGCCACCTTGGCAAGTTACGACCCCGAGCGCGATCGGCTGACGGTTCATTCGGTGACGCAGGTTCCGTACTACGTGCACTTGATGTTGGCCCAGTGCCTGGCAATGGATACGTCCCGCATCCGGGTCATCAAGCCGTTTGTTGGCGGCGGCTTTGGAGCGCGCACCGAAACACTAAATTTTGAAATTATTTGCGGTCTGCTCGCTCGCGCGGTCGGCGGCACAGTCAAGATGAAACTCTCGCGCGAGGAAACCTTTCTCACCCACCGCGGCCGCCCCGAGAGCGAAGTGCGAATGAAGATTGGCATCAAGGGCGACGGGCGCCTGACCGCGTGCCAACTCGAGATGATCATGCGCGGCGGTGCCTATGGTGGCTATGGCATTGTCACCATTTTGTACGCGGGCGCACTGCTCAACGGGCTATATGACATTCCCGCGGTCAAATACGATGGCTACCGCGTCTATACCAACACTCCTCCGTGCGGAGCGATGCGGGGCCACGGCTCGGTCAATACGCGCTATGCCTTTGAGTGTCTGCTCGACCGCATGGCCCGCGAATTGGGCCTAGACCCGCTGGACGTGCGCCGCAAGAACCTGTTGCGCGCGCCAACGGAGACGATCAATGGTCTGAAGGTACTGTCATACGGCTTACCCGAATGTATCGACCAGGTGGAGCGGGCCAGTGGCTGGCGCGAACGCAAGGCAAGCATGCCGCCAGGCCGTGGGCTGGGATTCGCCTGTTCGCATTACGTCAGCGGGGCTGCCAAGCCGGTGCATTGGACCGGTGAGCCGCACGCAACGGTCATTTTGAAGCTCGATTTTGATGCTGGCGTCACGATCCTAACTGGCGCTGCGGACATCGGACAGGGATCTTCGACCATCATGACGCAGGCGGTGGTAGAGGTACTTGGCATTGACTACCGCCGCATTCGCGTCGTGGCGAATGATTCGGCCATAACGCCCAAGGACAATGGCTCGTATTCCTCGCGAGTGACGTTTATGTGTGGCAACGCCGCCATCCAGGCGGCGGAGAACCTTAAGCTCCTATTGGTAAAGGCCGCCGCCAAACGGTTCAACGTCGCCCCCGAGCAGGTCGAATGCCTCGGCGAGATATACCGGGTGGCGGCCGATGAGGAGCGCCAGATCCCGTTCAACGAAGTCGTTACCGAAGCCCTCGTGGACAGCGGGACGCTGACTGTAAAAGGAACATTCACCTGCCCCGTCGAATTCCAAGGCGGCAAGCATCGCGGCGGCGCCGTCGGGTCCACGATGGGATTTTCTTATGCGGCAATCGCAGTCGAGGTCGACGTCGACCAGGAACTTGGTACGGTAAAGGTCGAAAAAGTCTGGGCTGCGATGGACTGTGGCTTCGCGATCAATCCACTGTCGCTTGAAGGGCAGGTGCAGGGCGCGGTCTGGATGGGAATGGCGCAGGCACTGTGCGAACAAACGCAATACAACCGTGACGGCAAGCACACGGCCGCCAATTTCCTCGAATATCGCGTGCCTACCAGTATGGATTCTCCCGATATCGAGGTGGCCATCGTTGAAAGCATGGATCCGAACGGGCCGTTTGGCGCGAAGGAAGGCAGTGAAGGTCCGCTGTCCGGCATGGTTGCCGCCGTGGCGATCGCTGTGCAAAACGCAACGGGCGTTACTTTCAATGCTTTGCCTTTGACGCCCGACCGAGTGCTCGACGGCATAGCGGGACGCAAGCGTCCCGTGCGCACACGGTCCACACCGAAGGCTTTGGAAGGAGTACCCAGTTGATGGAACCGATGCCCGTTTTTCAGTTGCTTCGTCCGACCCGCGTGGCGGAAGCTGTTGCGGCGCGCGCCGGCGCCAAGGGTGCGCGTTTTCTGGCCGGCGGCACCGATTTGCTGGCCAATATGCGCCGCGGTCTGGTTGGTTGCGACACGTTGATTGACCTGACGGCTATCGCCGAGCTGCGACGCATCGATGTCGACGGCGGCGGTCTGCATATTGGCGCTTTAGTGACCCTCGAGGCGCTAGCGTCACACCCAGACGTACAGGCCAACTATGCCGCCTTGGTTCAAGCGGCACTGTCGATTGCGGGCCCGACGCATCGGGCTTCCGGCACGGTGGGCGGCAACCTTTGCCTCGATACGCGCTGCCGCTACTACAACCAAAGCGAGCCCTGGCGACATGCCAACGAATACTGCATGAAGATCGCCGGCGATGCTTGTCGCGTCGCGCCCAAGGCCGATCGTTGTTACGCCGCCTACAGCGGTGATCTGGCACCCGCCTTGATGGTGTTGGACGCCGTTGCTGAAATCGCCGGACCGGGGCGCTCGCGCCGCGTGCCGCTGTCAGAACTTTATACCGACGACGGTATGGCCCATCTTGTGCTTGCACCGGACGAGCTGTTGGTGGCGGTGCATGTACCCTCGCAATCGGGTACGCGTTCGGGCTATGAAAAACTGCGAATTCGAGGGGCAGTCGATTTCGCGTTGGCTGGCGTCGCGATGGCTTTGCGCGTGCAGGGCGATGAGATTCATGAGCTGCGCATTGCAACAACCGGTACGGATTCTCGGCCAATGATGATCGCGGATCTGCAAGGCGTTTGGCGCATGGTGCCAGAGGACGACGCCCGGCTTGCCAAATTGCTGCGCCATCAAATCGGACCCATGGAGACAACGCTCACCTCGGCAGCCTACCGACGTCGGGTCGTCCCCGTGCTTGCTCGGCGCTTGATGCGGCAACTTGCGGGTGCAACGGTGCACCCTCTTGACCAACAACAGCACTCGTAGGAGCAGCGATCATGCCAGAACTAAGCTGCGCCGATCATACGATCAGCCCACCCAACGTGAAGATCCCGCGCGAATACAATGCTGCGTACGATTTGATCGAGCGTAACCTTAGGGCGGGGCGGACCAATAAGATCGCCTACTACGACGACCTGGGCAGCTATACCTACGGCGAGCTCTCGGATCGCGTGAACCGGTTTGCCAACGCGCTGACCAGCCTCGGACTGCAGATGGAACAGCGCGTTTTGCTGTGCCTAAACGATACGATCGACTTTCCTGTCGCTTTCCTTGGCAGTATCAAGGCGGGCATTGTCCCGGTGGCAAGCAACACTTTGCTGGCGACAGATAACTACGAACACTTGCTGCGCGACAGCCGGGCTCGGGCACTGGTAGTTTCGGCGGGCCTTCTGCCAAAGTTTTCGGCGATTTTGGGCCGAATGCCGTTTCTCAAGCATGTGATCGTCTCGCAAAGTGACGACACGCGATATCTGTCGTTTGGCAAACTGCTCGCGGCCGCAAGTCCCGCGTTCGCGGCTGCACCGACGACTTCGGACGATGTCTGCTTCTGGCTTTACTCTTCCGGCTCCACGGGCGCTCCCAAGGGCACACTGCACGTGCACTCAAGCCTGATACAGACCGCCGAGCACTACGCGCGGCCTGTACTGGGCATTGAGGAAAATGATGTGGTCTATTCGGTTGCGAAGCTGTTTTTTGCGTATGGCCTAGGCAACTCACTGACCTTTCCCTTGGCCGTGGGTGCGAGCGCCGTTCTCATGTCGTCGTGGGCAAAACCCGCCGACGTGTTCGCTACGTTGCGTCGGTACCGGCCAACGATTTTTTACGGCGTACCGACCCTCTACGCCTCGATGCTGGCAAGCGCAGAGTTGCCGCGCCGCCAGGAGGTGCGCCTGCGCCGATGCGTTTCAGCAGGGGAAGCCTTGCCTCAGCATGTTGGCCAGCGGTGGAGTGCGCACTTCGGGGTCGACATCCTTGATGGCTTGGGGTCGACCGAAATGCTGCAGATGTACCTTTCGAATCGGCCCGGCGAGGTTCGCTACGGTTGCGCCGGTAAGGCAGTCCCCGGTTACAAACTTCGTATCGTCGACGAGCGCGGTGCCGAGGTTGCACAAGGAGAGATTGGTGAATTGCAGGTCTGCGGTCCGTCGAGCGCGATCGGTTATTGGAACAACTGCGAAAAAACTCGAGCGACGTTTTGCGGATCGTGGGTACGCAGCGGAGACAAATTCTCCGTTGATGCCGACGGCTATTACGTCTACGCCGGGCGCAGCGACGACATGCTCAAAGTCAGCGGCATTTACGTCTCACCGATTGAGGTTGAGTCGGCGCTGATTTCCCACCCCGCGATCCTGGAGGCAGCCGTTGTTGGTTGCGAGGATGCGGAAGGATTGGTCAAGCCTGCGGCGATGGTTGTGCTCAAACCGGGCACCGCCTCGAGCGAGGCGCTAGCCGAAGAGTTAAAAAAGCACGTCAAGGCGGTGATCGCTCCATACAAGTACCCTCGCTGGATTTATTTCGTCGATGAGCTACCCAAGACTGCCACGGGCAAAATCCAGCGATTTAAACTGCGAGCCCAGTGTGCGCAAAGCGCGCAGTTTCGCCGGGAGGCGACGCCGCTTGTTTCCGCGTGAGGGTGGATCAAAGCGATCGCAGCAAAGTATGCTGCGGCAGTGCAAAGCGTTAGTGCCTGCAGCACAGCGAACGAAAATCGATCAGGAGGAGACAAAAGATGAATGCAATAGCGCGCTGCGCCGCGGCCATCGTTGCGGTGGCATTGGGCATCGCCTGCAACTTGGCATCGGCTGCCGGCGATACGATCAAAGTGGGTGTACTGGCCGAAATGTCCGGCACGTTTGCCTCGTTCGGCCAGCAGATCACGACCGGGGCCAAGGCTTTTATGAAGCGCAACGGCGACACGGTTGCGGGTAAGAAGGTCGAACTGATCATCCGCGATACGACGGGCCCTGCGCCGGACGTTGCCAAGCGTCTCGCCCAGGAGCTGATCGTCCAGGACGACGTCGATTTTATCGTCGGCTTTGGGCTAACACCCAACGCATTGGCAGTGGCCCCAATTGTGACCGAAGCCAAGAAACCGACGATCATCATGAATGCCGCCACTTCGATTATCACCACCAAATCGCCGTACATTGCTCGCGTCTCTTTCACGCTGGCTCAGGTTACCGAGCCGATGGCACATTGGGCCTACAAGGATGGACTGCGCAAGGTCTATACGGCGGTAGCTGACTACGGTCCTGGCAACGACGCGGAGCTGACTTTTAAGAACGCCTTTACCAAACTCGGCGGGGAGATCGTCGGTTCGGTGCGAATTCCCCTGAAGAACCCGGAGTTTGGTCCATTCGTGCAACGGATCAAGGACGCCAAGCCGCAGGCCCTGTTTGTCTTTGTGCCTGCGGGCGAACTGGCGATTGGCTTCATGAAGGCTTATACCGAGCGGGGTTTGGCTAGCGCCGGGATCAAACTGATCACCACCGGTGACGTCGTGGACGACGGCGTGATCGAGGCACTGGGCGATGATGTTCTAGGAGTCATTTCGACGCATCACTATTCGGTGGCACACGACTCGCCGGAGAACGCAGCGTTCCTCGCCTCGTACGCGCAAATTAACTCGACCCAGCGTCCCAATTTCATGGCCGTTGGCGGCTATGACGGCATGGCGGCTATCTATGAGGTTGCTCGCAAACTCAATGGCAACATCGACGGGGATAAGGCAATGCAGGTTCTGCGCGGGATGAAATGGACAAGCCCGCGCGGTCCCATTCAAATCGACGCCGACACGCGCGATATCGTGCAAAACGTGTACGTGCGCGAGGCAAAGAAGGTTGGGGCAAAGGTCTACAACGTCGAGTTTGAGACCTTCCCCGCGGTCAAGGATCCCGGGAAATAGCGTGCGCGAAGGCGCATCCGCAGGCAGTTGCCAATCGGTAAGGATGGGCGCACGTCCGCGGTCTTGGCACCTTGCAAGGGCCGCCCCGTGTTGAGCCTGCTGGGCGTCTTGTTCGACGGTCTGGCATACGGAGCACTGCTGTTTTTGATCTCCGTGGGCTTGTCGGTGACGCTTGGTTTGATGGGATTTATTAATCTTTCGCACGGCGTCTTTGCGATGCTGGGCGGCTACCTGCTGGTGACCCTGATGCAGTACGCGGGGTTGAGCTTTGTAGCCTGCCTTCCGTTGGCGTTTGTAGCTAGCGCACTACTCAGCTTGGCGCTCGAGCGCGCGCTGTACCGGCCTTTGTATCGCAGTTCGCACCTTAAACAAGTGCTGCTCACCGTGGGCATCATTTTCGTGGCCATAGCGTGCGCGACGTATTTCTGGGGACCGGGCCAACAGCGGGTCGCGCTGCCCGATGCCCTTCGCGGGCAGATTTCCGCCGCTGGCGTCGATCTGTCTTGGTACCGGCTGTTTCTCGTCGCCGCGGGAGCGATCATCACGCTGGCGCTGGTATTTGGTCTTGAACGCACGCGTTTTGGTGCGCGCGTTCGCGCTTCGGTCGACGCTCACCGTACCGCCGAGGCAATGGGAATACACGTTGACCGGGTGTTTCAGATCACTTTTGCCATCGGTAGTGGGCTGGCGGGGCTGGGTGGCGCCCTGGGTGTGAACGTACTGGGGCTCGACCCGTATTTTGCGCTCAAGTACTTGGCGTACTTTCTGCTAGTGGTCGTGGTCGGCGGACCAGGGTCGATTTTGGGCACGCTGCTCGCAGCTTTGTTGCTGGGCATTGCGGACACGACGGCAAAATACTATGTGCCTGAGGTCGGACCCTTCGTGATTTACCTCGCAATGGTCGTATTGCTGCTGGCGTTTCCGCACGGTCTGCTGGGCCGCGGAAAGGCGCTATGAGGGGCGTTGCAGCAGAACGGCTGACGCCTTCGGTGATGCCGCACTGGCAGGCGTTACGCAGACGCGAACGCTGGCGGCCGGCGGAAATCGCCTTTTGGTTGGGATTGGCAGCCGTGTTCTTCGTTTTTCCCAAGCACCTCGTATTTGCTTCGCAGGTCCTGATCACGGGCCTTTTTGCGATGTCGCTGGATCTGATCCTTGGATACGCCGGCATTGTCACGCTGGGCCACGCGGCCTTTTTCGGTTTGGGCGCTTATTCGGCGGGCTTGCTTGCCAAGTATGGTGTGCACGAACCATTGGCTGGTCTGTTGGCGGCTGCGGCCACTGCCGGATTGGGCGGCTATCTGTCAAGTTTCCTGGTGTTGCGGGGCGGAGATCTCGCGCGTTTGATGATCACGTTGGGTATTGGTTTGCTTCTTTTTGAATTGGCCAACCAGGCCACTGCGCTGACCGGTGGGGTCGATGGTCTGCAGGGTGTTGAGATTGGACCCATCTTTGGGCTGTTTCACTTTGATTTTCTTGGTAAGGTCGCTTACCTGTATGTGCTCGCCGTCAGCTTTACCCTGTTTGTTCTTGTGCGCGCGCTGATGATGTCGCCGTACGGTCTTTCGTTGCGTGGTATTCGCGACAACCCGCGCCGCGCGGTGGCCATCGGGGTACCGATCCGGGCCCGGCTCACCAACATCTACACGTTTGCCGCCATGATCGCCGGCGTAGCGGGCGCATTGCTCGCGCAGACGACGCAGTTCGTGGCGCTGGATGTGCTCAGCTTTCAGCGCTCCGCTGATCTCTTGATCATTGTGATCATCGGGGGGACGGCGACGCTGTACGGAGGCTTTATCGGTGCCGCGCTATTTTTAATTGCCCAGGACCGCCTGGCCAATCTGAGTCCCGAGTATTGGTTGTTCTGGCTTGGCATCTTGTTGATTATCACTACGTTATTCCTCGACGCTGGCGTCATGGGCGGTTTGCTGCGTATCGAGACCTTGGTTCGACGACGATTTGGGATCAGATGATGAGTGCGGTCCTACAGACCAGGGATCTGTGCAAATCGTTTGGCGGATTGATGGTGACGCACAATGTTAATTTGCAGCTTCAAGCGGGTGCGCGCCATGCTCTGATTGGGCCTAACGGGGCCGGCAAGACGACCCTAATCAACCAGTTGGCTGGCGTCTTGGCGCCCTCGAGCGGATCGATTTGGCTCGATGGCGACGAGATCACGGAACTTCCGGCCCACGAGAGAGTGCAGCGCGGTTTGGCGCGGACCTTTCAAATCAACACTTTGTTTGCACACCTCTCGCCATTGGAAGCAGTGACAAACGTCATTATCGAACGTCAGCGCCGCGAGCTAAGCGTCTTGCAGCGACGCTTTTTTCCTCTGACACACCGACGAATCGAACTCGACGAGGCGCACGAACTGCTGTCGCGACTGAACCTTGCACAAGACTGCATGAGGGCAACGCGCGAGCTGCCCTATGGCAAGCAGCGGCTGCTGGAAATGGCGCTGGCTTTGGCGTGTCGCCCGAAGGTGCTGTTGCTTGACGAGCCCGCGGCAGGTGTGCCCGAGGCGGAGAGCGAAGAGCTCTTTAGTGTGCTTGGCGAGTTGCCCGCTGATATCAGCGTGCTGCTTATCGAGCACGATATGGCGTTGGTGTTTCGCTTCGCCGAACGCATCACGGTGCTGGTAGACGGCGCTGAGCTGCTCTCGGGAACGCCGGAACAAATTGCCGAGGACCCGCGGGTACGGGAAGTCTATCTTGGGAAAAGGCGTGGCTGAGCTTTTGAGAATCGAGCGCGTGTCGGCAGGTTACGGCGACGCAGTGGTGCTCGACGACTGTTCCTTGTCTTTGGACGATGGCCAGAGCTTGGCCCTGCTTGGGCGCAACGGCGTGGGTAAGACCACGCTGCTGAGCACGGTGATGGGACATACGCGGATTCATCGGGGCAGCATTCGCTGGCTTGATCAGGATCTGGCTAAAGTTCCACGGTATCGGCGAGCAGCGCTGGGACTGGGGTGGGTGCCGCAGGAGCGGGAGATTTTCCCATCCTTGACCGTGGAGGAAAACCTGTTCGTTGCCTCGCGACCCGGCAAATGGGATCTGACACGGGTTTACGATCTTTTTCCGCGGCTGCGCGAGCGCTGTCGAAATTGGGGCAATTCGCTTTCGGGTGGGGAACAGCAGATGCTCGCAATTGGCCGCGCGCTGATGCTAAATCCTCGGTTGCTGCTGTTAGACGAGCCGCTGGAGGGGCTCGCACCCGTGATCGTCGACGAGCTGTGCGCCGCGATTCGACGTATGGTCGCGCAGGACGGTCAGGCGCTGATTTTGGTAGAACAGCACCTGGAACAGGCGCTTGAACTTACGCATCGTTGTGTCGTGCTCGAGCGCGGTCGCGTTGTGCACCTTGCCGATAGCCGTAAGCAGTGCGAGGATTTGCAGTACTTGGATCGATGGATCGGGGTTCGCTTGCGCGATGACGCTGCAGCGCGGACGCGAGAGCCTCCGCGAGCGCATCGCGGATTATAGGAGTCGCTGCGCGTGGACACGAAGGTCAAGCCCAAGAGGCCAGAAATTGATCTGAATCTTTTGCCGGAGTTGGTCGGGTATCAGCTGCGCCTGGCCCAGATCGCGATTTTTCGGGACTTTAGTTCGACCCTAGGCGAATTGGACATGACGCCCGGACTTTTCGGCGTACTGGTCATTATCGATGCCAACTCGGGACTGACGCAAAATGCACTCGCCAAGGCAACGCACCTGGATCGGTCGACCGTTGTCACAGTCATCGACAAGCTCGAGCAACGCGGTTTAGTGGAGCGCCGCGCGGCTGTACCGGATCGTCGTGCGTACGCTTTGGTGCTGACCGCGGCGGGCTCGAAACTGCTCAAACGCCTCAAGGCCCTGGTGTCGGAGCACGAAAAGCGGCTTTGCAAGAATTTCAGCATCGCAGAGCGCGATCAACTTGTGCGGTTGCTACAGCGGATCTTTCCCGAGCTGCGATAAGCGCGGCTCGTTAGTGATCTAAGTCGATCTGCTCGCGGTGACCAAGTCCCCGACTGTTGTCGACGAAATAAATCCGTTTGGGAAGCAAGACATACCAGCGCACCCGCGCCAGCGCGCTGATCAAGGCTGCGGGCGCAGCCGCAAGATTGCCGACAATTGGAAACCTCTGCGTGTATAGCCAACGCGCATGACGTTGTTCTTCGCCGTGAGGCTCGATCACAACGCCCTCGAGCTGAATGCCTTTGATCTGACGCCAGTCATCGTAGTTCTCATGGATCGTCGCGGAGCAGCGTGGATCTTGAACGAGGTTGCAGCAATGACGGCTGGTCGGAGAGGACAAAAACAGCAGGCGATTGCCATCACTGGCGTAAAAGACCGCAGCGGCCCATGGCCCGTCGGTCCCTTGGGTTGCGAGGGTCATGACATGATGCCCGGCGAGATAGTCGGCAACGGATTGGCGCAAATTCGACGCCATCAGGACGCGGTGGTTTGCGTTGTGTTCCGGGAAGCCGATTCGAGCTGGCTATCGGTCGTTCCGGTCTCGTGCAGGCGCTTTAGGCGGTAGGCAAGTTGTGGGCGAGTCAGACCGAGCATGCGGGCGGCGGAGGACAAATTGCCTCGTGCCTTGTCAACGGCGGTCTCGAGCAGCATTGCTTCGACTTGATCAAGAGTCAGGATGCCGTTGAACACGGTTTCACACAAATTCGCACCGGCCTCCCAATTATTTACGTTGATATCGCCATTGCGGTCGAGTGCGAATTCGCCCGGTTGATCCGCGGGGCAGGAAGAAAACAGATGGTTGACTTCGATCCGCGTGCCGCTTGGTGCCAGGATCACGCCGCGCTCGATCATATTTTGTAGCTCGCGGATGTTGCCGGGCCAAGGGTAGGTAAGCAACGCGCGTTTGGCCTTGTCCGTGAAGCCGCGCAGCTTCTTGGCATGAATGGCGGAGTACTTTTCGAGAAAGCTCTTCGCGAGCAGACCAATATCCTCTTTGCGTTCGCGCAGCGGTGGAATCGTTATCTGATAAGCGTTGAGCCGATAGTACAGATCTGAACGGAATTTGCCCGCCACAATCAGTTCTCGCAGATTGCCATTGGTCGCCGCGACCACGCGCACATCGATCGTGCGTGTGCGCTCACCGCCAAGCCGCTCGAGTTCACCCTCTTGCAGCACGCGTAGCAGTTTGCACTGCGCCGCGGGTGGCAAGTCGCCAATTTCATCGAGAAACAACGTTCCACCATCGGCACGCTCAAAGCGACCTGGTCGCGAGGCTTGCGCTCCTGTGTACGCGCCTTTTTCGACGCCGAAAAGCTCTGATTCGATCAGCTCATGCGGAATGGCGGCGCAATTGACTGCAACGAACGGGCGATCCCGCCGGGGTCCAGATTCATGCAGCGCGCGGGCGAACATTTCTTTGCCCACGCCCGTTTCGCCTAGCAGCAGGACGGTGATCCGGCTATTTGCAGCTTTCTTTAGCAGGTCGTACGCGGCGCGAAACCCCGGCGAGTTGCCTTTCAGATCCGACGGCAGACGTTCTTGTGCGCCCAGATTGGAGCGCAACTGAACCAGCTGCGTTTGCAAATCCAGCAGCTGGTCGGCAATGGATTCGGGATTGAAAAGGTGTCGGTATTGGTCAGCGTCGTCCCATTCGGCGATTGGTTTGCCGATGATGCGGCAGTTGTCCTTGCCCATGCCGATGCACTCAACCTCCTTGTAAAGAATCGGCCGGCCCATAAATGCCGAGGTGTAACCACAGGCGTAGCCGATCTGCGTCCAGCAAACCGGCTCGTTGTGGATGCCGAAGAAATGCCGATGCCATTGTCCTTCCCAGGAATTCTCCCAGACGAACTCACCATAAAACGAGCCGGCCTTGCGATCGAGTTCGACTTTGATTGGGGTGACTCGAACGATGCCCTCGAGCGTGTGCAACTGAGGGCCAGTCATAAATGAGTCAAGATCGGAATCTTCTGGATTGCGCGAACGCGCCAACTCGGCGTCGCGCACGCCTGAGGCATATCCCATGCGAGTCAGAAGTCCCTGGGCGCGCCGCATGCCCAGCGTATCGATCAATTCCTTGCGAAGCGCCGCCTGCGCCTCGGCGTGCACAAGCAGCATGCGGTGCTCGTGCAGCCAAATCTGGCCGGTCTCCGTGCAAAAGTGCAATTTGGCCCGCAGATCGTTGTTTTCCATCGGATTGGCACTGCGGCGCCTGCTCATCTGGACCGGTCTCCCTCGCCTTCTCTAAGAAGTTTAGTCGCTTTTGCCTGCACTGGACGCTGAACTCACCTTCAGTAAGTTACCCAATGGTCTTGCGAACTGATAGCTGGGCCCAAAAGGATCGCGCATCACCGCGATGCGCGCCTTGCTATTGATCAAAAGATCAAATCCAGGTCCGTGCAGCCGCGGAAAGTTGCCGAATGATCAAGAGTTGTAGACGGGTCCAGAACGAGGAGCTCAGGTTCCCTGGATCTTGTGCAAATGCAGCATTTGCTCTACCCCTCTGGGCTGGCTTTCTTAGCCGAACTTCGAACGAGCGCCAAGCCCGCCTCAGAGGATCCTGGCACAGCAATTGCGTTTACTACCTGACTGCCGCCGTCGGAATCCTTTTGGGGCCGACGCCATTTGACGGCATCAAAGACTACAAGGAGGCATCCAATGAAGTTTCCGGTTCCACATGACGTCAAGGCGAAAACAATCCCGGGCACCGACGGTTGGGAGCGGATGTACCCGTACCAGTATCAATTTGTCCGGGATGACCCGGAGCGCCAGCAATACGAAAAGGACACTTTTTGGTTCTACGACGGACTGCATTATCCCGAACCCCTCTATCCGTTCGACACGATCTGGGACGAGGCTTGGTATCTGGCGCTTTCGCAGTACAACAACCGCATTTTCATGGTGCCGCCCGTCCGCGGAGTTGATCACCGCATCATCAACGGCTATGTCTACATCTCGCCGGTGCCCGTGAAGGACCCCGAAGAGATCAAGCGACGCGTTCCGAACTTTATGGAACGTGCGGGCTACTACTACAAGAACTGGGACGCCCTGGAGGCCAAGTGGAAAGTCAAGATGGAGGCGACGATCCGCGAACTGGAGGCCGTACGCATTCCGCGACTTGAGGAAATGGAAGATATGTCGGTGGTCACCGACGCCTTAGGGGAGTCAAAGGGCTACCAGCTGCTCAAAAGCTATGACGATTTAATCAATCTGGGCATCAAGTGCTGGCAGTACCACTTTGAGTTTCTCAACCTCGGTTACGCCGCCTACGTGTTCTTCCTCGATTTTGCGCAAAAGCTCTTTCCGAACATTCCGGCCCAGCGTGTGACGCAGATGATCTCTGGCATCGACGTCATCATGTATCAGCCCGACGAGGAACTAAAGAAGTTGGCCCGAAAGGCTATCGAACTGCGCGTGGACGGCGCGGTCACGTCGAGCACGGAATGGACCAAAGTGGGGGCGGCTCTTAAGACGATGCCGGAGGGCAGAGAGTGGCTTGCTGCGCTGGATCTCGCGCGCGAGCCTTGGTTTAACGTCTCGACCGGTACCGGGTGGTTCCACCACGATCGCTCGTGGAACGATCAGATGAACGTACCGCTGTCGGGCATCGCCACCTACATTGGCAAGATCCGCAAAGGCGAGAGCATCCAGCGGCCGACCGAAGCGGTGCGCGCCGAGCGTGACCGCATTACTGCCGAATATCGCGCTCTGATCGAGAAGGAGCAAGATCGCAAACAGTTTGACGAGTTGCTCGGCTGCGCCAAGACGGTCTTTCCCTACGTCGAGAACCATCTGTTTTACGTGGAACATTGGTTTCACTCCGTTTTCTGGAACAAGATCCGGGAAGTCGCGGCGATTTTGCATGAGCACGGCGTGATCGCAGACGCCGAGGACGTTTGGTTGTTGCGCCGCGATGAGATCAAATCAGCGCTGTGGGATGTCGTGACGGCCTGGGCGACCGGCGTAAAGCCGCGCGGCTGCAAGACTTGGCCGCCGGAGATCGCCTGGCGCAAGGGCGTGATGAAGAAGTTCAGCGAATGGAGTCCGCCTCCGGCGATTGGGACTGCACCGGAGGTAATCCAGGAGCCCTTTACGATCGTGCTGTGGGGGATCACGAACAAATCCCTGGCCGATTGGGCCTCGGTGCAGGAGTCGGCAGACCCGAGCGCGATCACGCAGCTCAAAGGCTTTGCCGGCAGTCCGGGAGTTGTCGAAGGCAAGGCGCGTGTATGCCGCACAGTTAATGAGGTCGGCCAACTCGTGCAAGGGGAGATCCTCGTTGCGCCGACGACGTCGCCCTCGTGGGCGCCGGCGTTTGCCAAGATCGGCGCGTGCATTACGGATGTCGGTGGGGTAATGAGCCACGCCGCAATCGTATGTCGCGAGTACGGCATGCCGGCCGTTGTGGGCACCGGGCACGCAACCAAGGTCATCAAGACCGGAATGACGGTCAGGGTCGACGGTTCGACCGGGGCGGTCACGATTGCGCGCTGAGGGGCAACGATGAGGAGCGCGGCGGTGGCAATTGGCACGACCGCGGACGAGACGACGCGCACTGACTTGCCGCTAATTTGCTGGCTCGAGGCCTGTCGAAAGGACTCGGTGCCACTGGTTGGCGGAAAGTGCGCGTCGCTAGGCGAGCTGATCAATGCGGGGGTGCGCGTGCCACCCGGTTTTGCCCTGACCACCGAGGGGTATCGGCGCTTCATGGCCCAGCGGCAGATCGATCGGGAAGCGCAGTTGTTGCTGGCGGGTATCAACAAGCAAGATATCGACGCGCTGGAGCGAGCCAGTACCCAGATCCGTGCCGCGATCGAGGATCAACCATTCTCCATAGAGATGGAAGATGCGATAGCGGAGTTTTATCGCAAGCTCGCGCTGCGCTGCGCTATGCCGGCGGTGCCCGTAGCAGTGCGCTCTAGCGCAACGGCCGAGGACCTGCCCGGCGCAAGCTTCGCAGGCCAACAAGACACCTACCTATGGATTCGTGGCATCGACGAAGTGCTGCACCACATGCGCCGCTGCATCTCGAGCCTTTATTCGGGACGCGCTTTGGCCTACCGCGCCAACCGGGGATTTGCCGAGGAGAACGTAGCAATCAGTGTCGGCGTTCAAAAAATGGCCAACTCGTTTACTGCAGGTGTCATGTTTACGGTCCACCCCGGCAACGGCGACCGCTCGGTCATTGTCATCGACTCGAATTTCGGCTTTGGCGAGTCGGTTGTCTCGGGAGAAGTGACGCCCGACCATTTTGTGGTCAATAAGGTCACGCTCGACATCATCGACCGAACAATCTCGCAAAAGCACGTCTGCTACACGGTCGATTGGAAGACACAAAGATCGCAAGCGATGGAAGTGCCGTTGGAGCGGCAGACAGTGCAATCCTTGATTGACGACGAGATTACGGAACTTGCCTGGATGGGCAAGCAAATCGAGAAGCACTACGGCCGACCGATGGACATTGAGTGGGCCGTGGACAAGGACCTGCCAGCCGGCGGAAACATCTACATCCTGCAGGCGCGTCCGGAGACGGTCTGGAGTGAAAAGGGCAAGTTGCCAGCTGCCGGTGCGGTTGCCAGCGCCGGCGCTTCGGCGATGGACTACATCCTGGCCGGCATGCTGACCGGAAGAAAAATTTCGTAACGAACCCGAACCGTAGAAGGTACCGAGGCCTGGAAGGAGCCAGCATGGATGCACGAACGCAAGTGAAACCGATCGACGATTTGCGCAGCTACATCGACGCCCTCGAGGCGCATGGGCAAGTGCACCATATCAAGACCGAAGTCGACTGGAAATTCGAGCTTTGTCACATCTCAAAAGTCAATGAGGAGCAAAAAGGGCCCGCGCTGATCTACGAGAACGTCAAAGGCTACAAGATTCCGGTTTTCACAAGCGCTTTCACGACTTCGCAGCGATTGGCAATTGCTCTGGAGCAGGACCCCTCGTTGTCGATGAGTCAACTGTCAAAAAAATGGATGGAGCTCACGACCAAGAAGATGATTAAACCGGTCTATGTCGATAACCCCTCGGATGGAGAACGTCATTGTGGGTGATGCCATCGACATCGAAAAGTTTCCGTCGCCGTGGTTTTACCCGGACGACGGCGGAAGATTTTTCGTGACATCGGGCTACCTCGTGACCCAAGACCCGGACACGGGTTGGACGAACTTGGGAACGTATCGCTCGCAGGTTTTGGCCAAAGACATCCTCGGCTCGCAGATCATCAAGGGCAAGCATGGTGACATGCATATGAAGAAGTATCAGGAGCGTGGTCAGCTGATGCCCGCAGCTGCGGTCGTGGGTTGCGATCCGGTGCTTTTCCTAGCCGCGTCAACGCTGGTCAGCGCCCAGGTCGACGAATACGACGTTGCTGGGTCGCTGCGCGGGCGCCCCGTACCGGTCTTTAGGTCGGATCTGACCGGTTTAACCCTTCCGGCCAATGCCGAAATCATCGCCGAGGGTTGGATCGATCCAAACGAGCTGATGGAAGAGGGCCCCTTCGGCGAATACACCGGCTACTACTCGGGCAACAAACTCAAGGACTTTCCCAAACCGGTGCTACGCATCAAGCGCATTCTCCATCGCAACAAACCGATCATGTGGTCCACTACGGTGGGCAAACCGATCAACGACATCCACATGATCCAGTCGCTTAACCGAACCGCGACGCTGTGGTACGACCTCGAAACGATGAAAGTGCCGGGTATCCAAAGCGTGTACATCCCGCCGGAGGCCTGCGGCCGCTTCTGGGTCGTGGTCTCGGTCAAACAAATGTACCCCGGCCACTCGAACCACGTCGGCAACGCCGTCATTGCCAGCACCACTGGTCATTACGGCGTTAAAGGTGTCATCACGGTCGATCACGACATCGAGGCCGACGACTGGGACCGCATCTGGTGGGCCCTGGCAACACGATTTGATCCAAAGCGCTCAGCGCAAATCATCGATCGGGGCCGCTCGACGCCGCTTGATCCGGGGCTGCCAATCGAGGCACGCGACATCACAAGCCGCATCCTTCTGGATGCCTGCACACCCTTCGAGTGGAAAAACCGGCCCAACGAGATCTTCATGGATCGCGCGGTTTTGCAAAGGGTTTCCGATCGCTGGAATGAATATGGCTTCGAAGGACCAAGTCCCGTCGCCGGCATGATCGGCCGGCTGACGCGGCCGGAGGTCAAGGCAACAAAAAGCGCTTCGTGAGGCAATGCCGGTGGGCGATGCCTGCCGGCTGCACTGCGGAGCAGGCGAGAAAAAATGGGTGAAAAAAAAGGCATCGTCATCGTCTGCAATCTCGATACGCGCGGCGAGGATATCGTCTTCGTCAAGCAGATGATTTCCGACCGAGGTCACCGTGCAATCTTGCTCGACTTTAGTATGGAAGAGCCGCCACCTTTTGCAGGAGACATTCGCACGGAGGAGGTGGCAGCGCGTGGCGGTTTGCCAATTGAAGTCGTTCGCGAGAAGTACCGGTCCGATCGTGACGCGGCAACCAATAACCAGATCCGAGGTGCCAGCGCGATTGTGGGGGATCTCGTTCGGCAAGGAACGGTGCACGGCATCATTGGAATCGGCGGCGGCACTGCAACGCTCGTTGCTACCTCGGTCATGAAGCAGCTGCCCTTTGGCATGCCCAAGCTCATGGCCTCACCGATGGCAGCGCATCCCGCGTATATCGATAAGTACGTGGGTACGCGCGACATCACGATGCACCACACGGTGCTCGACATCGTCAAGATGAACCCGCTGCTCAAGGCGCAGATCATCAATGCAGTCGGCGCGATCTGCGGCATGGTTGAGATGACGCAGGGGACGAACATCCGGTTTGACAAACCCTGCATTGCCGTGTCTTCGTTCGGATTTGGAGAAATGGCCGTGCAAACGGCGCTTGGACTGCTGGAGGAAGCAGGCTTCACGCCGATCGTTTGCCATGCCCAAGGCAAAGGCGATAGGGCGATGGAGGAGATGATCCGCGACGGCGTCTTTCAGGGCGTGCTGGACATTTGCATCGGTGGCGTTATCGAGCATCTGTTCAAGGGCAATCGGGATCCTGGTCCCGATCGGTTGCTCGCGGCCGTCGATACGGGAATACCAATGGTGCTGGCACCTTGCGGCTTGGACATCTTGTCGTATGGTGGGCGCGCGGACATGCTCGAGAAGACCAAGGGCAGGGTCCAGTACGTGCAAGACGCGCTACGGGTCCAAGTGCGTACGAGCGCGCCGGAGCTGCGCGAAGCCGCTGACGTGATCGCGGAGCGGCTCAATCGGGCGCGCGGAGCTTGGAGCTTTCTTATCCCGCTGCAGGGCTGGTCGTCATTGGACAAGGCCGGACGGCCCATCTATGACCCGGTCGCTGATGCCGAATTTGTCGCTCGCTTGAAAGAAAAATTGACCGATCCAGCGCACGTCAAGGAAGTCGATTTGCATCTGTACACGCCGGAATTTGCCCGGGTCGCGGTCGACGAGTTTGTTCGCTTGTACACGCAAATCAACGCGAGGGCGGCGGCATGACACTGCAGGCCTGGCCCTTGATCGCATCGAGGCGGGTCTTCGATGCCGGTCTGTTCCAGGTAAGTTGCGACCGCGCGCGCTCGCCTCGCACGGGCGGGGAGCACGATTTTCACGTGGTGCACATGGTCGATTGGCTGATGGTGGTGCCGCTTACCGCGCAAGGCGAGCTCGTGCTGGTGCGGCAGTATCGCCATGGCTCGCGGCAAATGAGCCTCGAGTTGCCCGGAGGTTTACTCGACGGTGCCAACGAAGGAGCTCGAGCGGGCGCAGTACGCGAGCTCGCGGAAGAAACCGGCTACGGCGGAGGCGAGTTGCTCTGGCTGGGCGATCTTCGTCCGCAGCCGGCACTGATGTCGAATCGTCTGCGAGTGTTTCTAGCCCGAGGTTTGCAGCCGACAACGGCGCCGACACTCGATGCCGGTGAGGACATCGAAGTGGTGCTGGTCGATGTTTGCGAGGTGTCGAACCGAATCGCCCGCGGCGATATCGACAACGCAATGACCATCGCTGCGCTGGCGATGGCGAGCCACGCTGGATACCTGGCATGTAAACCGAGCGGAGGGGTCCGATGATCGTACGAAACTGGATGCAGCCCGACCCTATCCTTATATCAAGCGACATGCTTGTATCTGAGGCAAAGCGGATTTTGAGCGAGAACCGCCTGCATGCGCTGCCGGTCGTCGACGATGGGAAACTTCGCGGACTTGTCACGCGCGCCAACTTGCTGCGCGTTGGGCACTTTGTTATGCGCACGCAAAACCCCGACGAATTCAATTTCTTCGCAACGCGCTTGCGGGTGCGGGACATCATGTTGCGTAACCCGGCGACAGTTCGCGCCAGCGACACGATGGAACACTGCTTGTCTGTCGGGCGCGAACTCGGAGTGGCACAGCTGCCGGTGATGGAGGGCGAGCAGGTTGTGGGGATCATCTCGGCTAACGAAATTTTTCAGCTCGCCTCCCACCTGCTCGGCGCATGGGAGCGGCGCAGCGGAGTGACACTCGCGCCCCTGACTTTGGGGCCCGGCGTGCTCGGGGGAATTGTCGATGTGGTGGAGGCTGCGGGCGCGGTCGTGCAAGCTGTGTACCCTGTCGGTCGCGACGCCCGTCAGGGGCAAAGCGAATACCCGCAAAAGAAAGTCATCTTGCGCTTGCATGCTGCTGACAGCGGGCAAGTTGTGGCCGCACTGGAGCGGGCGGGCTTTACCATACTAGAGTGCACCAACACACAACCAGCGGCGCTAGTGGCGTGATCGCGCCGCTGGCGACGGCCTTGGGAGCCCAACTATGAGTCTTCCTCTTATCGTCGCCATCACCGGTGCAACCGGTGTTATCTACGGCGTCGAAATGCTGCGCGTCCTCAAGGAACTGGGTCAGGAGACCCACCTGATATTGAGCGAGGCGGCCGGCATGAGCCTAGCGATGGAGACGGATACTCCGATTGAGGAGGTCCGATCGCTCGCTGCGGTTGTCTATAACAACAAAGACGTAGGCGCGGCGGTGGCCAGCGGATCGTTTCGCACTCGCGGCATGATTATTGCGCCTTGCACGATCAAAACCTTGTCAGCGGTAGCTAATTCGTTTACGTACAACTTGGTGATTCGCGCGGCCGATGTGCAACTGAAGGAGGGCCGCAAGCTGGTGCTCATGGTGCGCGAGACCCCGCTACATAAGGGCCACCTCGAGTTGATGTCGCGTGCGGCCGACTGCGGTGCCGTGATCCTTCCGCCGATGCCCGCGTTCTACCACAAACCGCAGTCGATTATGGACATCGTCCATCAGAGCATTGGCAAGGCCCTGGATCAAGTGAACATTGAACACAATCTTTTCCGTCGCTGGACCGGCCACGCACGCGAGGAAGTGCCACAAAAGGTCCTGCGCGTTGCCGGGTGAATGCCGCGACACCGCCGAATACGGCGATCTACGCCATGGGCGACATCCATGGGCGCTATGACCTGCTGGAGCAAATGACACAGCGGATCGTCGAGGACGCGCTGAAGCGGCAAGCGACCCGCCGTCAGATTGTCTATCTCGGAGACTATGTTAGCCGCGGAATTGACTCTCAACGCGTCGTGGATATGGTATCGGCGCCGGCGTGGGCCGGTTTTATCAAAATATGTTTGAAGGGTAATCACGAAGATTCGCTGCTGCGTTTTTTGGCTGGGGATTTTGACGCGGGCCGTCATTGGTTCGACCATGACGGCCTTGATACCTTGGCGCATTACGGTGTATCGATCCTCAAGCGGGATGTGCGCGATGATGCAAGCATGGCTCAGTTGCGCGAGCGGTTTGCCGCGGCACTTCCGGCGGAACATTTGCACTTTTTTTGTTCCCTGAAGATTGCGCACCAGGCTGGGAACTACTACTTCGTACATGCGGGAATACGGCCGGGTGTGCCGCTGGCCCGGCAAACTGCCACGGACTGCATGTGGATGCGAGAGCCCTTCCTGACCTCAGACGTCGACCACGGAGCAGTCATCGTGCATGGCCATAGCATCACCGAGCGAGGCGTCTTAGGCTCTAATCGCATCGGAATTGATACCGGGGCTTATCGAACCGGGACGCTGACTTGCCTGGTGCTTGAAGGTGAAACGCGAACTGTGTTGCAGACTTGATGCGTCGCGAGCCCAACGCCTTTTGGCGTTTTTCTCTGGCAACCTATGGTGACCCGAAGGTTGCTGCCGCTTGCTTGGCCCTGCAAGATCTCTGTGGTGCCGATGTCAATTTGCTTTTGTACTGCTGCTGGCTTGGCCAAAGTGGACGCGCGCTCGATAAGCGCGCTCTGCGCGCGGCACTGCGGGCTGTTGCCGAGCTTCAATCAAACATTATTCGCCCACTGCGCCAGTCGCGTCGAGCCTTAAGACCGGCGCCACGTGGCATGCCCAAGGCGTGGGCCAAGGAACTGAAAGATCGCCTTGCCACAGCAGAGATCGATCTGGAGTACATCGAGCAACGCTTGCTACTGGCCGCAGCAAAGCGTCTGACGCCGACTAAACGCAAGGTTGCACCGCGCGTGGCAATCGCAGCTACGTTGTCAAAGTACCTAACGCTGCTTAAAGTTCCGGTAGCCCATCCCGGTAGACGACACGCGGACGCGCTTCTTGATGCATGCTGCCCTGTGGCCTAGCCCTCGGCGCTGGGCCCATCGTGAAGATAGATCCACGCGCGTCGTTCCCAAAGCATACGCGTGCGGTCTACGTGATTCTTGCTTGAGTCTAAACCGTTTGGGAACTCGTCAGCGCCAAAGCAGATCGAACCGTGGCGTTTCTTCTTGTGGATCGGGTGCCGGCGTGTTGGCATCTTGCCAGCATTTCTTGTCCAGGGTTCGATCCTCGGCCCAACCTATAATCGATTAAATGCGCCAAGAGTTTCGCACCAGCACAGGCGCAGTATCCGATTGCAATGGCGCACCGACGTTTAAATTCGCTTGTGAATAAGAAATCCGCCGGTACAAAGTGCGCCAGCTGCGCGAAGGTTTAGGTAGCGTGATGCGGCCAAGTTGGAGAGCTGGCGCGTTGGAACCAAAAAGGTTAGCCGATCATCTTGGTGGTGCCTCGACGAAACGACGTCGCGGGGGCGGCTGCGAGCCTTGCTCTTTTGGACCACTGATTGCTGATTCGCATGCGGCAACACGACCGACATGTGGTCTACCGCGGCGTGCTGGCCTAGAAGGTCTTCAGCACCGGGCGCCGCTGACATGCTGAGTCGCTCCCAAAGCCCTGGAGCGGCAGAGGATACCGGCCTTGACCATGCAGCACGGCAACCGTCGAGGCCACGGCTTGCAGCGGCCATGCTGCTCACCGTGATCGCAGCGTGTTTAATGCTGCAGCCGCTGTCTACCGACCTTTATCTTGCGTCACTTCCGCATATAGCACGTTACTTCCAGACTTCGCCTGCTGTCGCACAACAGACCCTGTCGCTTTTCGTTGCGGGCTTTGGCGTAGCACAGCTGGTGGCTGGCCCGGTGTCGGATCGGTTCGGACGGCGCCCCGTGCTCATTGGGGGATTGGTCGTATATGTCGTTACGACCGTTCTTTGCGCAGCTGCGCCGTCCGTTTCGGTGCTGCTGGCGGCTCGGCTGGCGCAGGCGGTGGGTTGTTGTACGGCCGTGGTCATTGCCAGGGCCATTGTCCGAGATGTTCATTCGCCGGCCGAAGGCGCACGTGTAGTTGCAACTGCCACCAGCATGATGGCCTTGGCGCCACTGCTGGGCCCGATCGCGGGCGGATACCTTCAAGTCGCTTTCGGTTGGCGTGCAGCCTTTGTCGCGCTAGCCGTATTTGGTTCGCTGCTTACCTTGCTAACTTGGCGCGGATTTAGCGAGACCATCCCTCAGAAGAACGTTGGCGCGTTACGCCTCTCAGGGCTCATAGCGGGTTATCGCGAGATACTGGTAGTGCCGGCGTTTTGGGCCTACACGCTTCCCGGAGCCCTTTCCTATGGTTCGATTTTTGTATTCATATCGGGAGCGCCGTTTGCTCTTACCGATGCTCTGAAAATGCCGACCGTGTGGTTCGGCTACGCGTGGGCGTTTGGCGTGAGCGGTTTTCTCACTGGTACGGTTGTTTGTCGAAGGCTATTGGTCCGAATCGGAATTACTCGCACGGCGACCCTCGGTGGAATCCTGAGCGGCCTTGCCGGGCTGCTTTTCGCGCTGGCGGTGATCCTCGGGTTACGCCACTGGGCGACGGTGGTTATCAGCCAGTTTTTCGTGATGTTCGCTCACGGCATCAATTGGCCTTGTGCCCAAGTTGGCGCGGTGGCGCCCTTTGGGCATCGAGCGGGGACCGCGGCGGGTTTGCTTGGTTTTTTTGCCATGTTCTGCGCGCTGCTCGTCGGAAGCTGGATCGGAGTGAGCTACAACGGCACGCTGTATCCCATGTCGCTAACGTCGCTGACAGTCGGCAGTGCATTATTTTTTGGTTCGCGCCTTTTGGCTCGACACCGCATCGAGAAACATTGAGCGAGCAAATCAAGTGCGGACAAGGGCATCGACTGCTTTCCAACAGGCTTATTTCGTATCGATGCGGCTGTGCCACCAGATGCTGAAATCGCGGCACAACCCGGCATCATCGAGCTGAACCCACGCGATCCCATCAAGCGCCAGCCTCGGTAGCGGATCGCCACGCTTGCGGGCAAGCAAATTGGTGCCGGTGGATGCGGCCCAGATTTGGAAAAGTTCTTCCGACATTACTTGATAAGTAGTGTGCCAGTGCGCAATTCCGCCGCGCTCGTTACGAGCCAGAATTTCGTAGCGCACTTTGATGTCACTTTGTAGCTTTGTTCGCTGCCAGTAGGCCTTGATGGCTTCGTGGCCGCGCTGCTCCGCAAACGGGGTGTTGCGGTAGATACCGTCGGCGGCGAATAGTGAGGCAAGCAATTGCTCGTCGCTCGTCTCCCACGCTCGTTTGTAGCCTTCCATGAAACCGTCGATGCCTGTCACTGGAACTCCTGTGGCTGTGGAGCAGTCGATAGCGCGGGACCCTGTGGGACGGCTGTTGTTTGCAGCCCGCCAAAGCGTGCGTAGAAACTGTCGGTCGCCGGCGGCAAAGGACCGTCGGCCGTCTCCAGGACATTCATCAAGTGCTCTTCCGCCCTTTGCTGGCAAAGTCGATAGATTTCCGAGCACAGGTCGCGCGCGGAATCGCCCGGCCACTCTGTCGGCAGCAATTGACGCGGCAATTGGGGGTCACGTAACTGCACGCGACGAAACTCGTGCATCAGCAAAGCACGAACGACAAAGCATTGTTCGGGATCAAGTGCCGATGTACCTCGCAGCACTTTTGCGACTGCTCGGAAGCGACCGATGAAGCTCTGGTATCCGGCCGCAACCTGTACAAGATTCCAGCACTGCTCGGCCAGTTCCTTGAGGGGCCGTCCAGCTAGCGCGCCCAGCGTATGGGCCTGCAAGACGACCACCTTGTCATGTGTGCCCGTGCCTTGAAGGATATCGAGCAACGAATCGCTCTGCGCCGACGGATGTGCCATCACGCCCGGTGCGATCGCCGCAAATCCCTCCCATTGCAACTCCTTGCGCAGGGACTCGCGCAGGGCGGGCGCAAGTCCTTCGCGGGGAATGAGGACAAGCTGCCAGTCGCCTTGCCAAGCGCCACGCGGGTCTTCATAGATGCGCCGGTACGCATGCTCGAAACGGCGCCTGCCTGTCGCTGTCAAGCTGTAGTAGCTTCGCCGGCCGATCTGCTCCGATACAAGCCATTTTTCTCGAGACAGGCGAAAGACGCTGGTGCGCACCATGCGTGGGTTAAGTCCCAGCGGCTGTGCCAGTTTGATAAAGCTGCCGAGCCAAACGGTTCCACCGTGCGGCGCGATCATATCCCCGTAGATAGTGATGATCAGCGAATTGGCTCGCGGTGGCCGCTGCGCGAGCAGCTGCTTGATGAGCTTGGTGAGCACGCGACTCTTCACGCTAACCCAAGACGCCGAGACGGCCGCATTCCTGTCGGTGCGTATCGGAGAGCTTGGCGCCTCCCGCTTTGCCCGCAGTGCGCGGGAGGGGGCATTTGCCGACGTTGCGGTCGCCACTGCACTCGCCCCCATTCGCGCTACTCAACAAGCGCCCAATCGCCGTTTTTCACCTCGAGCATGCGAAATGACGTGAGGTCCAGCCCCAGGTGGTCAGTCTCCGACATGTTGACCACGCCGTCGGTTCCAATAAAGCCCTTGGTCTGCTCCAGTGCAGTTCGGACCTTGGCTTTGTCGGTGCTGCCCGCTCGCTTGATGGCCTCTACCACCAGCATCAGGCCGTTGTAGGCGTGGCCACCGAAGGTCGAAACGTCTTCGTTGTAGCGGTCGTGATAGGCCTTGCGATAGGCGGTGACCACAGGTTTTTGCGGATCGCCTGCCGGGAGCTTGTCGGCGACCAGCAGCGCCGCCGCCGGAAGCCGCACGCCTTCTGCAGCCGGCCCCGAGAGCTTGATGAACTCTTCTGAGTCGACTCCGTGCGCGTGATAGATCGGCACTGCCAGATTAATTTGGCGGATGTTGCGGTTGATAATTGCGGGTCCCTGACCTAGTCCAAACACGAACAGTGCTTGTACGCCGGCCGTGTTCTTGATTTTTGTCAGCTGCGGGCTCATGTCCGTGTCCTTGGGTCCGTACGTCTCGTCGGCAACCAAGTTCATGCCCAGCTTCGCGGCCATCGCTTGGGTTTCCTTGCGACCTGATTGGCCAAAACCGCTCGTTTCCGAGAGCAATGCCACGTTCGTGATGCCACGCTTTTTCATATCCAAAAAGACTTTTTCCGCTGCCATCCGATCGGTATGTGGAGTCTTGAAGACCCACTTTTTCACCGGTTCGATGATGACGACGGCGCCAGCAAGCGAAACAAAAGGAATGCCCGCCTTTTCCACTATGGGAACCATCGACATCGTCGAGCCTGTCGTCGTTCCCCCGACCAACACGTCAACCATGTCGTCGTCGATCAAACGCTTTGCAAAACCGTTGGCCTTGTTTGCATCTGAGCCGTCGTCGTAAAAAACCAATTCCAGCGGCCGGCCGAGTACTCCTCCCGCCTTATTGATGTTCTCCACGTACAGACGTAAAGTTTTGAGCTCCGGTTCACCGAGATAGCCAGCCGGGCCGGTGGTGGATAGCACGGAACCGATCTTTATCGGTTCGGCAGCACCGACCGCGCTTGCCAGAGCAAAACAAAAAATGGCGGCACCCATCCGTAACAGCTTGTTCATGACGTTTTCTCCTGCAGCTCGTTGCAAAAAAATATCCGCTTATTTTTCACACACCCAAATACGCTTCCCGCACTCGTTCGTCGGCGAGCAGTTCGCGGCCACTTCCTGCGATCACGATTTTCCCCATTTCCATCACATAGGCGTCATCTGCGATGGCCAGCGCCGCTTGCGCATTTTGTTCGACGAGCAAGATTGTGATTGACTGCCGCCGCAGGTTCTCGATGGTGCGGAAGATCTCTTCTACGAGTAGCGGCGCGAGCCCCATCGAGGGTTCGTCGAGCAACAGCAGCCGCGGTTGCCCCATCAGGGCGCGCGCGATTGCCAGCATCTGCTGCTGGCCGCCCGATAAGGTTCCCGCGGGTTCGTGCGCCTTCTCATGCAAGATGGGAAACATCTCGTACATGCGTCGTAGGTCCTTGGCGATGTACTTCTCGTCATTGCCAGTAAACGCTCCTAAGCGCAGGTTATCCGCAACCGACAGCGGCCCGAATATTTGACGGCCCTCCGGAACTTGGCAGATGCCAAGCCGCACCCGTTTGTCCGCCCGCATGTTGGTGATGTCGCGTCCGTCAAAAAAAATTGACCCGCCAGTGGCCTTTTGGACGCCGGAAATTGTTCGAAGCAGCGTTGTCTTTCCTGCACCGTTGGCTCCGACCAACGCGACCAACCTGCCCGTACGAACCGTAAGGCTAGCCCCGTGCAAGGCGGCGATGCGGCCATAGTGGCTGTAGAGCCCGCGAATCTCCAATAAGGTCGTGTCGCTTGGGGCTGATACCGTCGCCGCAGGTTGCAACTGCGGTTCAATTTGCATTGGAGTGGATTCGTCAATTTGCGAAATCAAGGCGCCAAGTTGCTGATGCGCCGCTGCGCGGCTGGCACTATCTTGCTCGGTTTGGGTCGCGGCATTGAGCTGCTCGGACTGCGTATCGCCAAGTGCGCTGCGCGGGGCCGCAAAAAACATGGCCCACTCACGGGCGATGCGCTGTTGCATAAGCTTTGTATGGGATTTCAACTTGGCGCAAAAGGTGCCGAGTGTGCCTCGGCTGGCCTTTTTCAGCCTACACGGTTGCGCAACAGGCGCTCGGAGTCGATCGCTCAAAATCGAGAGCACGTTTGCTAACCGCCACATGCCGCGGTGCGCATCACGGATGATTTGCGCCGCCTCGGTCATCGCGACTTAGGCGGCCTTGCCCAGATATGCCGCAATCACATCCGGATTGCGGCGAACCTCGGGCGCAGTGCCCTCGATCAGCTTCTTGCCGTAGTTGAGGACCAAAATTCGATCCGAGATATTCATCACCATCTTCATGTCGTGCTCGACCAAGACCACCGTCGTCTGGCGGTTGGCGAGTTCTTTGACTAATGCATCGATCTGCGCGGTTTCCTTTGGGTTAAGGCCGGCCGCGGGTTCGTCGAGAAATAGGATACGCGGCTTGGCGGCTAGCGCACGTGCAATCTCCAGTCGCTTGAGGGCGCCGTACGGTAATGCGCTGGCCGGGCGGCCAATATAGGCCTCAAGACCGACAAAGCGCATCAGTGCGCGGGCCCATTCGCGCAAAGACTCGTCGGCGCGGCGAACTGCAGGCAGGTGGAACATTCCCTTAAACAAGTTGCGGTCCAGCGTCAGGTGCGCACCAAGCATCACGTTTTCCAGAGCGGACAGATTCATGCAGACTTGCAGGTTCTGGAATGTTCGCGCCATGCCCTTTTGTGCGAGATGGTGCGGTGCTAATCCCGTGATTATTTCGCCATCAAGACGGATCTCGCCGCGATTTGGTTGGTAGATACCGGTGATGAGGTTAAAGAGCGTGGTCTTGCCAGCGCCGTTTGGGCCAATCACGGAAAACACCATTCCCGGCTCGACACTGAAATCGACGTCCTGTACCGCCATCACGCCGCTGAACGACTTGGTCAGGCCGCAAACCTCAAGTAAAGCCATCAGCCTCGCCTACCAAAACGTGTTGCAATCGTTGGCACCAGGCCGCTGGGCAAAAACACCATGAACAGCATCAAGATGAGGCCGAACGCGACGGTCTCCCAGCCTTCGAGGGTGGCCAGTGCCTGCGGTAGCGCAGTGAGCAAGGCGGCGCCCACCACTGAGCCAAAGATCGAAGCCATTCCGCCGACGACCACCATCGTCACAAGTTCGATCGAATAAAAAAAGTCGGCGACATTCGGGGTTACGAAACCGACATAATGTGCAGTGAGACTGCCCATGATGCTGGCAAAGAACGCGGAAAAAACAAAAATGATTGCTTTGTAACGCGCGACGTCCACGCCAGCGACCTGCGCAGCCACTTCGCAGCCATGCAGCGCGCGCAGGGCGCGCCCAAACGGTGAGTCGATGAGGTTGCGGCAGGCCCAGATGCTAATCAGAAGATTGGCAGAAAAAAACCAGTACCACTGCTTTTCGCCGTCGATTTGAAATCCAAACAAGCTCATCGGCACAACCGCCATACCGTCGGGGCCACCGGTGTATTCCGCCTCGTTTTTCAGGACCATAGCGATCAGGATTCCCAGCCCCAGCGTTGCCATGGCAAGGTAGTGCCCGCGCAGACGAAAGATCGGGCGTGCCAGCAGCGCCGCAAGCGCCGCAGCACCCAATGCCCCCGCAAGTAGCGCCTGCAACGGGTGCCATCCGAAATGCGTGGTCAAAATCGCGGTTGCATAAGCGCCGATGCCAAAGAATCCCGCATGGCCAAGGCTGATCTGACCGGCGTATCCGATTAATAGATTTAGGCCCAGCGCAACGACGGCGTTTATCGCCATGCGAATAACGATGTCGTAATAAAAGGAATTGGGCAGTACCAGAGGCAGCGCAGCCAAAATCCCCGCGAGGATGAGCAAGCCAATATTGTGGGGCCTCATACGCGCTCGGTGACTTTCGCGCCGAACAGTCCGCGGGGAACGAAGAACAAGAAAATCAATATCAGCACGAAGGGAACCGCGTCCTTGTAGGCGGAGGAAATGTAGCCAGCGGCCAAAGCTTCCACGAGGCCGACAAAGAGGCCGCCAGCGACTGCGCCAAGACCGCTGCCGAGCCCTCCGACGACTGCCGCGACAAAACCCTTGAGCCCGAGCATGATGCCAACATCGTACGAAGTCAGGGTGATCGGTGTCAGCAAAATGCCGGCAACGGCACCCATTGCGGCCGAAAGTGCAAAGCTCATGCGCAGCACCCATTGTGTGCTGATGCCCACGAGCTGCGCCGCAAGGTGGTTATAGGATGTCGCCAACATCGCCTTGCCAACCACTGTGTGATGGAAGAATAGCCATAACGCGGCAACCATCACTGCCGCCACCCCTAGAACCCATAGGCTCTGCGGCAGCAGTGTTGCCCCGCCGATTGCAATCGGCTCGCTGCCCGAAAATGGCGCGAGGATGTGGGCACCTTTGCCAAGCCAGATTTGGATCACGCCACGAATTACCAGTGAAGCGCCAATCGTGATGATGATCAGATTAACTGTTCCCGCGCCGCGCGCCGGCTCAATAGCAAAGCGTTCGACCAAAATACCGACGGCGGCCGGCGCGATGATCGCCAGAATTACCGCAATAGGTAACGGCAGGCCGCTGTGTACGAAAAAAACGGTGAGCATGCCGCCAAGCATGATGAATTCGCCCTGCGCGAAGTTAATTATGTTGCTGGCGTTGTAGATCAGGGTAAAGCCGAGGGCCGACAGTGCGTAGGTCGCACCGACCGTGAGACCAGAGAACAGGAACTGAACAAACATGGGGTCGTGCTCGTCGGCGGCGCAGTGTTGTATTAGGTATTACTTGGGCCGCTTGTCGATTACGCGCTTGGCCTTTCCGATCAGCGTGCGCTCGATTGTATCGGTCGGTGTCACATGCACATCGGCGGTGACGCCAATCAAGGATTTGATGTGGTGCGCGAGATCGCGTCCGATCTGCTCGCGTTTGACCTGGCCGGTAGAGTCCGAAAATTCGGGTCTTAGCTCAACGTAAACATCCAGCTTGTCTAGGTGCCCTTCGCGCGAGAGGTGCAGCTGGTACATGCCGCCGAGGTGAGGGTTTCTTAGAAGGATTTCCTCGATCTGCGTCGGAAACACATTGACTCCGCGGACGATGAGCATGTCGTCCGAGCGGCCGGTAATTTTGCCCATACGCCGCATGCTTCGCGCGGTCCCTGGCAGCAGGCGCGTGAGGTCGCGCGTGCGATAACGCACGACCGGCAACGCCTCCTTGGTGAGTGACGTGAAAACGAGTTCGCCATCGGCACCGTCAGGTAACACGTTGCCGGTGTCCGGATCGATGATTTCGGGATAGAAATGATCCTCCCAAACGTGCGGGCCATCCTTTGTTTGGACAAATTCGCAAGCCACTCCCGGTCCGATCACTTCCGAGAGCCCGTAGACGTCCACCGCGTCAATGCCAAGCCGAGTTTCAATTTCGCGGCGCATTTCGTTGGTCCATGGTTCGGCGCCAAATAGGCCAACGCGCAGGGAGGTTTCGCCGGCCTTGACTCCTTGCCGCATCAGTTCGTCGGCGATGGTAAGCGAGTACGACGGCGTGCACAGGAGCACTGTTGGGTGCAATTCCCGGATCATCTGGACCTGCTTTTCCGTCTGGCCGCCGGACATCGGTATGACCGTAGTGCCGAGGGCTTCGCCCCCGTAATGCAAGCCAAGACCACCTGTGAACAGCCCATAGCCGTAGGAATTGAGCAAAATGTCCTCGCTCGTAACACCGGCGGCTCGCAGCGAGCGAGCCATTACACTTGCCCACATCGCGATGTCGTTGCGCGTATAGCCCACGACAGTTGGACGTCCCGTCGTTCCCGATGAGGCGTGCACGCGCACAATGTCACGCATCGGCACCGCGAACATTCCGTAGGGGTAGGTTTCGCGCAAATCAGCCTTGGTGGTGAACGGAAATTTCGCTAGATCCGATAGTTCCTTCAGCTGCCGAGGGTGCACTCCGGCCTGGTCAAACTTGGTACGGTAATGCGCCACGTTCTCATAGGCATGCTTAAGAGACCACTGCATGCGCTGCAGTTGCAGGGCCCGCAGCTCCTCGAGGCGCGCCGTCTCGATTGGCTCGCAGTCTGTCCGGTGAGGCTGCTTTTGATCCATCGAATCCTCCTAGGCGTGTGACCCTACGATTCGGCCGCGTACCAAGTTACGCTGCGTCGGCAGAGTTGTTGAACCCATGCACGATCTTGCTCGAGGCCGGTCGCAATGTGTTGCAATTAATACGCATTCCGGCGGCCACCGCCCCTCCGGGCTTTAGGCACGCTGCAACCGCTGCGGCGCGGCCGTATGCCATCCAAGAAGCAACTGGCCGGGTTTTGTGCTTGCATCGCAATGGTAGGGGAAAACGAGCCGGCATCGTTTTGTTTACCGCTTGGATGTTGTGCCGCGTCGGCAAGCAACCTTCAACGTCAGAAGGCGCAAGATACGTGCATCGCGCTTCTTTGCCATTGGGTTCGCGCAGAGATTTCTGGTTCTACGCACTGTTCGATCCATCGGGATCACGCCACAAAGGTTGTTTGTTTGGGTTATTCGATCAATTTGGGGCGCCTCGGCGCGTAGGTCGGCCACGTGTGAGGGCTACTGTGGCGAATACTGAAGCGCGGCGGCGAGCAGAGTTTAGTGGCCTTGGCGCGGAGAACCCTCGTAAGGATTCCAACGTGGTCCAAAACCTCGCAGGTCGTTTCACGCCGGCTCCGAGCTTCTTGCCCGAGTCCGTACGTTGGGTTGCACACTTTCCCATCCCGGCTTGATGCCCTGCGCGGTGACCCCGGCACCTCGCACAGGGACCTTCGGCAGTGCGAACCCCTGAATGAATGATGCACGGCAAATCAATGTGTACTTGAGGCGTGCGCCGGTGAACACAACAACGGCGCCGGCGAGCATCGCAACGACGGGCTGCGCGAATACCGCGGCGAGCAAGCCAAGAACGATAGGAACGGCGCCGCCCGTCCAAATCAGCCCGCGGTCGATTGCGCGTAGCGCAGCAATTGCGCCAACGGGTGCGCCGTCGCGTTGCAGCGCCAGAAGGTAACGCTGCCAAGCGAGAACGCGAGCGGCCACAAGCAGCGTCAGCAGTACGCTTAAGAAAATCAGGGCGCTGGGGTTGCTCAATGCGAGTGGTGTCAACAATCCAGCGCCCTCCGCAAGTCCAGTGGCGAGCACGAGCGGCAGACATCGGCGATGCCGCCAGGCTGGGATGCCTTTATTGGCAGCCAAGATGCGCGCTTGGCTGTAAAGAAATGCCAGGCCGAGCACGCCCGATGCGCCCAGCGCGAAGTGCTGCTTGGGAGCGGCAAGGGCAATGGCACCGCAGCAAAACAGCAAGCCGGCAACGATGGCTTCGCGGGTCATCCATGAGGAAGCAGCGTGGCGCAGGACATTGATTGCGCGCCATGGTCGTCCCAGTTCGAACCAGACGCACGTTAAGCCGATACCAATGAGGGCAAGCGCCGCCAGAACGAAAGCGCGTAGGTCTGCTCCGCTCAAGGCGGCGCAAGCCGTCCACAGCAACAACGCGCCACCGCTGCCACCGCAGATGAAATTGGCTGCAGCGCGCCAATCCCAGTTGGCCTGCCGTCGCGGCGCGATGTGCGTGGGATCGTTCATGGCTGATTCCATATGTAGTAAACCGCCGGGTCGGTGCCCAGTTCCTCGTGCATCCGAAAATGCGACGTCTCGGTCAGCAGTTGTGACACGTTACTGCCGGGGTCGGCAACATCGCCAAAATGCATCGCCCCCGAGATGCACGCGTTTACGCAAGCCGGCGTTACTTCCGGGTCGACACCCGGTACCTGCCCGGTTACGGCCGCTTGATCAATACGATCACGGCAGAACGTGCATTTGGTAGCCACTCCCAGCCGTGCGGGGTCGCAGTGTGCGACCTCCGATGCGATCGGCTCTTTGCCATAGGCGTAGCGGTTCTCGTGCACGATGCTGCGCGCCTCGTAGGGGCAGGCCATCACGCAATTGGCACAGCCGATACATAACTCATAATCGATGGTCACCAGCCCATCGGCGCGTTTTTTGGTTGCGGTCGTCGGACAGACTTCCTCACAGGGCGGATTGGCGCAATGCATGCACGATACGGGCACAAAGCTACGGCGCACATCGGGGAACTCGCCGCTTTCGATGTCAAGCACGCGCCGCCACTGCACGCCGGGCGCTGTTGCGTTGGCACTCTTGCAGGCGGCAGTGCATGTCTGGCAACCCACGCAGCGCCGCAGGTCGATGACCATCGCGTAGCGCGTCATGGGTGCGCTCCATCGACACGCCGCAGGGCGACGCAAACAATGTCGGCGCCGGAGCCCGTGGCATCGGTGAGCTCTAGGGACATCGGTGCAATCGCATTGAGGCTGGGCAGCTCCAGGTCCTTGGCGTAAGGCGTGGCCCAGTGATTGAATTGCCCGGTGATGACTACGGTGTCAGGACGTATGCCCTGCACAAGGGCCGCTTTGCCGTACGTCGCGCCAATGTAGGAGCGAATCTCAACGCGGTCGCCCTCGGCGATACCCAAGGCCGCCGCAGTTTTGGCATGGATCATCACACCGGTGTGCCCATGCAGGTTCTCTGCGACCTCATGCATGAGTTCGATCCCGGCGTTGCCGCCGGCGTGGTACTGCATGCTCTTGGTCGCCAACAGCCAGAACGGAAAGTCCTCCCTTCGCGCGCCGGCGTGTTCCAGGTTCTTGAGCCAGCGCTCCGGATCATCGTGCCACTCGGGCAGTGCGCTGTATTCGGCTAGCTGCTCGTCCCACCAGTTCATCTTGTGCTCATGCAGCCGATTCTTGAGCTCGCGACCTATGCGAAGCAATCGTTCTTGATAGGGAAGTTCGTAGCGCAGCCCCATGCGCTCCATGGTTGGCGTCAAGTACCACTCGAGACGCGAGATCGGGACCGCATAAAAACCGTGTTCCTTGAACCATTGAAGGTCGCGCGATTCTTTGCCAGAGGAAAGCACGAACGTGGCAGCTCGACAAACCGCATCCCAGATGCGGTCCGGTTCGGCGCATTGCTGCGGGTCGAGGCTAAAGTCGTACCCTTCTGCCTTAAGTGGCGCAGCGCCAGAGACGCCGCGATTGATCGCCTCCACGTAGCCGCGGATCAAGTTTGTGCGCTTGGCAAGCTCCGTGCTGATCCAGGTGAAATCGCGCGCGTCCCCCTGTGGTTGCACGGCCGCCTGCCGCAGCACAACACCCTTGTAGTCCCAGAACTGCTCCATGTACTTGGTGCCGCCCATGCGGATCAATTGGGTTGATTCCAGATCGGTCGCCTCGGGGAGCAGCAAGTCGGCCATGTAATTGGTTTCGTCGACTGTGTAGGCGAAGCAGACCGTGAACGGAAAGTGCGCGACGATCTGGGCAAGCTTGCCTGTCTCCCAGAACGAGATTGCCGGATTGGAGCGATAGACAATCCACAGTTCCGGAAACGTTGGTGTGGGCATGTTCCAATCCGACGGGCGCTCCAACTGATGCATCCACGCCAGTTGCGTCGGCCCGAGGGCCTGACTCCACGCCCCGTTGTTGCCGACAATGGGCACCAATGTCGTGTGTGCGGAGCGGCTGGTCGGCTTAGCGGTCCAATGCTGACGATCGGTAGCATTAAAGTGCTGGACCATAAAGCCATCTTCGCCTGGCGCGACGCTCAGGTGGCGATTGTCCTGGGGACGGTTCAGGCGCACGGTGGTGCCCAGCGTGCCGCCGGGGTTCTCCAGCGCTCCTACCAGGGCCGCAAGCACCGTGCGGGCCCAGCAGCATTCATATGCGCCCCAGCCGTTGTTGACCGATTTGCCTAGGGTGACGGCGACGGGCCGTAGCGCAAGGGTCACCCCGTCGATCTGCACCGTGGCACCGACGGACGCATTTTCCAGATACTCGCCGGCAATGCGGCGAATCGTTTCGGCCGGCACGTCGCAGATCGCCGCCGCCCACTCTGGCGTGTACTTTGCGATGTGCGCAATGAGCATTTCGCACGCCGTTGCGCCCTCCACGTCGTTGAGGTCGCGATGCACATCGTCGGCATCGATAACGCGTGCCCGGCTTATGTGATATCGCCCCGCCAACGCCGGCCGCGCGCCCGGTGTGTCGAACGCAACCGCGCGGCCGCTGGTCTCGTCCCAAACGAGCGGGCGCTTGCTTTCGGGGTCGCGCAGGTACAAACCATCGGGCCCAACCAGATAAGGCGAGGAAGTGCGGTCGCGCAAGAACGCGAGGTCAAGTTTCGCTAGGCCGTGTTCGTGCAGCAGCACGTGAATTAGCGCGAAAAGAAACGCCGCATCGGTTTTGGGTCGGATCGGCACCCATTCGGCGGAACATGCCCCTGTCACTGTCAGGTGTGGCTCGACCTGCACACGCTTGTAGCCGCGCACACGCGCATCCGCGTGGCGGATGACGGCGCAAGGCCCGCCGGTGACCTCGACATTGGCGCCCACTGCTATGACGTACCGGGCATTGGGTGTGTCGGCGGAAACCGTAAAAGCCCGGTGCCAGAATTCACCATACAGATGCTCGGAATGCACGCATTTGACGCCTTGACCCGAGCCGAAGCTGTAGTCGATCGGTCCCCACGCGGACAAGAACGCTGGAAACGTACCCATGTAATTGGCTGGGGTTCCGCCGTGACCGAAACTTGCCGCCACCCGTGGCAGGCCCGCTTCGTCCAGCAGTCCCTTGGCGCGAATCGCGTTGAGCTTGGCCGCTACTATGTCGAGTGCTTCGTCCCAGGAGATCGGGACAAAACCTGGATCTTCGTCGCGTCCCTTCTTTGGATTGGTGCGCTTCATCGGAGTGCGCACGCGGTTGGGGTTATAGGTCTTTTGCACTAGGCCATAGGCCTTGACGCAAACACGACCCCGTGCCGGATGGATATCTTCCGCGTCGAAATTCGGTTCGATGTCGGTGGCGACGCCGTCCTCGACCTTGACTTTCATGAAGTCAGGTCCCGAGACACAGTTGTAGCAAAACGTCGGAACGTGCTGAACGGTCTTGGCCTTCGTACTCGTCATGCGGCTTTTCCCCTTCGACACGTTCCAAACCAGAGTGCCCGACACTTGCAAAATCGCGCGCCTGGGCAACACCCCGCAGCACTGACGACCCCGAGCGGCGCCGCGCGAGGTCCCTTTTATGCGGTGCCGTGACGCGTCGGGCCACGTCGTTAGTGCAACCGATCGCGAGCACAAATCCGCCTGAGAGCGCAAAGAACACAGCCCCTGCGCCGAGGCTGCGTTACGCTATCGGGCGCAAAATCAGCTGAAACTCATTTCGCAAGAACGATACAAGTTACCAGAAATTTTTGCATGATCTGTATCAATTCATGGCAAAGCGAACGCCCAGTTCAGATTGTGCGCCGCAACGATTTTTGCTTCGCAGCAAGTCACCGGCACCAAACCTGCGAGGGATGAACCGAGGTCCTGTGATCCAAGTGCGTCCTCACCGGGGACGCTCGTGAAACAGATTTTTTATTTTTCGGCGCCTGTTCGTATCTTTTTTGGACACTGCCGCTCTACAGAGGAGCAGACAAATGAAAACAAGTTTGAGCGTGGGGCTGTCGGCGACACGAAGCATCGTGGTTGATAAACCACGAACGATCGAATTTCTCGGCGAGGCCCTGCGGGTGTACGCGACTCCCGCACTTGTTCGGGATTTTGAGTACGCCTGCCGCGAATTCTTGCTCGATTACGTGGATGCCGGCGAGGATTCCGTCGGGACGGGAATCAGTGTCTCTCATGGCGCTTCGACACTTCTTGGCATGACGGCGCAGATCACGGTTACCGTTAGCAAGATCGAAGGTCGCCTTGTAACCTTCAGTTTGCATGCCAAGGATGAAATTGAGGAAATCAGTCAAGGAAGCCACAGCCGATTTGTCGTCGACATCGAAAAACTGCGCAACCGTGTCGCCGCGAAAGCTGCGAAGATGGAAAAACTTGCCGCGCCAAAGAACTCCTGAGGCGCGCCACGGGCCAGCAGGGACTAATGCTTGGCCGAAAGCAAACCTCTTGCCAACACAGCCCCTGGCACGGACGTTCCTGGCCGAGGTCCGCGCTCGATAAACAACGCGCGGTATCGCTCAAGGCGGCCTTCCTCTTTTTCTCTTCGTTGTCTTAGCGCAATTTCATGCTAGGGAGCTGCATGCCTGTTGCGGGCACAAGATTTGGCAGGTGCGGCGGCGACAGTGGTCGCTTACAGGCTGAACCCCAAGCTTTTGCCGTTTCCTGAGGCGGCGGGCTAACCGCGCGGTCGGTATTGCCACAAGGCGAGGCCTGTGGTGCCCTGAAAGGGTGATTGCTCTAAGTTGACCCTTGCCTTGCGTTCACCTGCAATTTACGCTTGCGGGCAGCGTAGCTCTTACATTCTTGTCCGAACGCAGTTCGTCGGGCACATCAAAAACAAAATCTCTTGGGGGAGGAACGGCCGCTTTGATGCGGCCGGACCTCGCGCATTGATTTCCGTCAAGGACTAGAGATTTTGCACGACTAGGCTTATTTGCTTTAGAGGGAGCTAGGAGGGTAACTAGCGCTTGAGGTCAGAGCCGCCGCTACGCGCCGAAGGCCACATTGCAGCCCGAATTTGCACTAGGGGTGCGTGCCTCGGGCTCTGAGCGCGGCTGCCGGTCAAGACTCCTTCAGAGGCTGGCCCAAGCGCAAAGCAGGGAGCGCGTCAAGGTGAAGGCGCTGGCAGTGGTGTTGGCAGGAGGTGAAGGTTCGCGCCTACACCCCCTCACCGATCATGTGCCCAAGCCGGCGCTGACTCTGGCTAATGGATTGCGGATCATCGATTTTGTCCTCGGTAATCTCGTCAATTCGGGGATCCTTTCGATTTACGTCCTGCTGCAGTACAAACCCCAAGCCATCATCGCGCATCTGCGTACCCATTGGGTGCCGCGCTTTCACGGCCCAGAGCGTTTCGTCGCCGCGGTGCTGCCCACCTCCAGTGGCGGTGCCAAATTTAAAGGTACGGCGGACGCTGTTTATCAAAATCTGAATCTGATTGAGCGTCACAGACCGGATCTGGTCGCGATATTTGCCGCCGACCACGTCTATCGCATGGACGTTCGACAAATGCTCAGTTTTCACGAAGAGCGGCGCGCCGAGGTCACCGTCGCGGCGCTCCCAGTACCGATTCAGCGGGCCTCGGCCTTCGGAATCCTGGCAACGGGCGGAAGGGGTGAATTGACGGAGTTTCAAGAAAAGCCCCGCCGTCCGACGCCGCTACCAACCGATCCCGACCGCGCCTACGCTTCGATGGGCAACTACCTGTTCAATCGAGCCGTTTTGGCCGAGCTGCTTCATCAGGCGCATCGTCGGGGCGACGCGGATTTTGGCTTGCATATCTTGCCGCGTCTGCCCCGGACTCATCGAATTTTTGCCTATGACTTTACGACCAACCGTGTACCCGGCGTTCAACCGTATGAGGAACCCGGGTATTGGCGTGACATCGGCACGCTTGAAGCCTTTGAGGCCGCGCGCAAGGAAGTGGCCGGGCCTTCCCCACGTTTTAACCTGTTCAATTCCCAATGGCCGTTTCGTCCTGTCGAAAGTCGCGCGCGGCCGCCGACCGAAATGGCTGCAGCGACAATTGATGTGACAGCCACAGAAGTCAGCCACAACGTGGTGGCGTAGCAAACGCCCGCAACATCGCCCATTCGACCATAGGGTGATGGCGCGTTTTACAAGAGCAAGCGCCTAATCGGAAATTCCTAGGGCGGTACGGTTTGCGCAATGAGTGCGCTTACATTGCCGTGGCGGGCAGGATGCTTGTCTTATTAGAGGACCTTGCGTGGCTCGGCACATGCCACTACTGCGTCAAGCTTGTGAGTCTAAGCCCACGGGTAACGGTTTTTTAGTGAATTGCCAGATGCGCGTGCGTAAAAATAAATTTGACAACACGCATTGCTAGACTCCACGGGCAAAGGCGGGGCGTCCTTTCCTTACTATGAAGCAGACTATCGCAGTCATAAATGCTGGCTCTTCGAGCTTTAAGTTCAGCGTCTTTGCTGCTGCTGTCAAAGCGCGGCTCGATTGTGTGGCCGAGGGTGCAATCGAAGGCCTTGGATCCGCGCCGCATTTTTTTGCGCATGATCGCCGCGGCGCAAAGCTCGTCGACCATCAGTGGCCACAAGACGCTGGGACATCGACCGAGGAACTCGTAAGTCATCTGATTTCTTGGATTGAGCGCTACGCAGGCAGCGGGTCGCTGATGGCTGCAGGTCACCGAGTTGTATTTGGTGGCGCATTGCACCGGGCGCCGGTGCGGATCGGTCCAGGAGTGCTTGAGCAGATCGAGACGCTAACTCCGATGATGCCGCTGCACCTTCCACACAATCTGGCACCGATCCGTGCGCTTGCCGCAACGCATCCGGGTTTGCCCCAAGTGGCCTGTTTTGACACTGCTTTCCATCAAACCATTCCGCGCACTGCGCGTTTGTTTGCGCTACCGAGGGAGTTGACCCAAGCGGGCATCGTTCGCTACGGCTATCACGGACTTTCCTACGAGTATGTAGCGGCGGCTTTGCCCAACTACGACCGGCGCGCGGCCCAAGGTCGCACCATCGTTGCGCATCTGGGCAACGGCGCAAGCTTGTGTGCGCTTGAGTCTTGCCGCAGCGTGGACACGACAATGGGATTTAGCGTGCTCGACGGGCTTGTGATGGGCACGCGGCCGGGATGGTTGGATCCCGGTGTGCTTTTGTATTTGATTCGTGAAAAGAAGTTTGACGCATCGCGCCTAGAGCACCTGCTATATGAAGAGTCCGGGCTGCTCGGGGTATCGGGTCTGAGCTCCGATCTGCGTACGCTGCTGGCAAGCGGTGCGCCCGAGGCGCACGAAGCCATAGACCTTTTTTGTCGCCGGGTCGTTAGTGCGATCGGCAGCATGATCGCACCCCTAGGCGGGTTCGACGCCCTGGTGTTCACGGGGGGCATCGGAGAAAACGCCGCGTCCATCCGCCAGCGCGTTTGCGAGGCGCTGCAGTGGCTGGGCCTGTCGCTTGACAGCGACGCCAATGCGAGCGGGGGGCCAAGGATCAGCGCGCGAGAGAGCCGCGTCTCGGCGTGGGTAATTCCGACTGATGAAGCGGTCATGATCGCGCGGCACACTTACGCGCTTGTTGGTGCAGGCGAAGACAACAGAGCGGCCGGGAGAAGGCATCCATGAATACTGGCACGAGCGCAACGGCGCAGGCGATCACCGAAGGTCCCGCACAAAAGCAACGCGAGGAGCAGTTGCGCAAGATGCACGCCTACTGGCGCGCGGCCAACTATCTGTCGGTGGGACAGATCTATCTGCTGGATAACCCGTTACTGCGGGAGCCGCTTGCGCTCGAACATATCAAACCTCGGCTACTTGGGCACTGGGGCACGACGCCGGGACTGAACTTCATCTACGTGCATCTGAATCGGATCATCAAGGCTCGTTCGCTGAACATGATCTTCGTTACGGGTCCCGGTCATGGCGGCCCCGCGCTGCTTGCCAACACCTACCTGGAGAAAACCTACAGCGAGGTCTATCCCAACGTTGGGCAAAACGCCGAGGGAATGAAAAGGCTGTTTCGGCAGTTTTCCTTTCCGGGCGGCGTACCGAGCCATGTGGCTCCCGAGACCCCGGGTTCCATCCACGAGGGCGGTGAACTGGGCTATGCGATCGCGCATGCCTATGGCGCAGCTTTTGACAACCCCGATCTAATTGTGTGTTGCGTGGTCGGCGATGGGGAAGCGGAAACGGGTCCGGCGGCGACCTCGTGGCACTCCAACAAATTTCTCAATCCCGCTTGTGACGGGGCTGTATTGCCGATCTTGCATTTAAACGGCTACAAAATCGCCAACCCAGCGGTGCTTGCCCGCATTGATCATGCGGAACTTGAGGCTCTTTTTGTTGGTTACGGCTACAAGCCCTTTTTTGTGGAAGGCTCGCAGCCACAGGCGATGCACCGCCTGATGTGGGAGACGCTCGATCAGGTGATTGAGGAGCTGCTGGCCATTCAGCGCGAGGCCCGCAGCGGTGGTGCAAGCCGGCGGCCGCGCTGGCCGATGATCATTTTGCGTACCCCTAAAGGCTGGACGGGTCCGAAGGAGGTCGATGGCCTGAAGACGGAGGGCTACTGGCGTTCGCACCAAGTCCCATTGGCCGGATTTGAGAGCCAACCCGATCACCTGCGGCTGCTCGAACAATGGATGAAGAGCTATCAACCCGAAGAGCTTTTTGACGATTCGGGCGCCCTCCGGCCCGAGTACGCGGAGCTCGCGCCAGAAGGCGAGCGCCGAATGGGCGCCAATCCACACGCTAACGGGGGTTTATTACTCAAGGACCTGGATCTGCCGGATTTTCGCGCGTATGCGCTCCACGTGCCAAGCCCCGGCCAGGTGGAAGGCGAGGCAACCCGTGTGCTGGGCGTGTTCTTGCGCGATGTGATGATTCGCAATCACGAGCGCCGCAATTTCCGCGTTGTCGGACCCGACGAAACGGCATCAAACCGCCTGAGCGCGCTTTTTGAAGCCACCGATCGCGCATGGATGGCGGAGCGTCTTGCGGAAGACGACCATCTTTCGCCAAAGGGCCGCGTGATGGAAATCCTAAGCGAGCATGTGTGTCAGGGATGGCTCGAAGGTTATTTGCTCACGGGGCGCCATGGCCTTTTCTCGTGCTACGAGGCATTCATACACATTGTCGACTCCATGTTCAACCAACACGCCAAGTGGCTCAAAGTTGCGAGCCGGGAGATCGCCTGGCGGCGCCCGATTGCTTCCCTGAACTATCTGCTGACGTCCCACGTATGGCGTCAAGATCACAACGGTTTTTCGCACCAAGATCCGGGTTTCATCGACCACGTGGTCAACAAAAAAGGCGATCTGATTCGCGTCTATTTGCCGCCCGATGCGAATTCGCTTCTATTTGTCGCCGATGCGTGTCTGCGCAGTCGCAATCTTGTCAACGTCATCGTCGCGGGCAAGCAGCCGCAGGCGCAGTGGCTGAGCATGGAGGAGGCCATCAAGCACTGCAACGCTGGCGTCGGCATTTGGAAGTGGGCAAGTAGTGACCAAGATGACGAGCCCGACGTGGTGATGGCCTGCGCCGGTGATGTTCCGACGCTCGAGACGCTCGCTGCAGTGTCATTGCTGCGGGCCTATCTGCCCGAGCTGCGAATCCGCGTCATCAACGTCGTCGACCTGATGGTGTTGCAGCCAACGCAGGAGCACCCCCACGGTCTATCCGATCGTGATTACGATGCGCTCTTCACCGTCGATAAGCCCATTGTTTTTGCCTACCACGGCTATCCTTGGTTAATACATCGACTCACGTATCGGCGCCGCAGTCAAAGCAATTTGCATGTGCGCGGCTATAAGGAGGAGGGCACCACAACGACCCCGTTCGACATGGTGGTGCGAAATGACCTGGATCGCTACCATCTTGCGGGCGATGTGATCGACCGGGTGCCCAAGGTCGGTGCAAAGGCCGCGTACGTCAAGCAGGCGTTGCGCGATAAGTTAATCGAGCATCGCGAATTCATCGCTGCGCATGGAACGGACATGCCCGAAGTCGCTGACTGGAAATGGGTCAACGCCTACGGGCAGGGGACCGAGCAATGAACGCAAATGCGCTTAGGCGCATCCGGTCGTGTGGGCAAAGTGTCTGGCTTGACTATCTGGACCGCGAACTGATCGATTCGGGGGCGCTTGGTCAACTCATCAAAGACGATGCGATTGCAGGGGTCACGACGAATCCGGCAATTTTCGAAAAATCTATCGACGGCACGGACCATTACGACGAGGCTATTGCAGCGCTCGCACGGCAAGGCGCAGATGCTTTGACAATCTATCGCCACCTTACGGTGCGCGATGTCGCGGACGCTGCCGCTTTGCTGGAACCGATGTTCGAAACAAGCGATGGCGCGGACGGATTTGTCAGCCTGGAGGTCTCGCCGCGCCTTGCGCACGATACGGACGGCACGATACGCGAGGCTCGTGAACTATGGACGGTACTGAATCGACCCAACGTACTAATCAAAGTGCCGGCGACACGCGCCGGCTTGCCGGCGATTCGAAAATTACTTTCCGAGGGTATCAACGTCAACGTGACCCTGCTCTTTGGTTTGGGGCGCTACGGGGAGGTTGCGCAAGCATATTTGTCCGCATTGGAAGACCGACTCAAGACCAATCAACCCGCCTCTGGTCTTGCCTCGGTGGCGAGCTTTTTTTTAAGTCGTATCGACACGCTCGTCGACGCTCTGCTGGAGCGCATCGCCGAAAAATCCTCGCAATTTGCGCTCGACACGAAACAACTGCAGGGAAAAACCGCCATTGCCTGTGCCAAACTTGCGTACGCCCAGTACCAAGCGGTCTTCTCGAGCCCGCGCTTTGCATTCTTGCGACAGCAGGGTGCGCGAACGCAGCGCCTCCTGTGGGCAAGCACCAGCACCAAGAACGCCGCGTATTCCGATACAAAATATGTCGAACCCCTTATCGGA
>DASPWJ010000118.1:0-77256 GCA_035621895.1 Burkholderiaceae bacterium
CTGTTGGCGCTGCTCGCGCGTGCCGTCCTTCATCACCTCTTCGAGCAGCTCTCGCGCTCCATCCTTGACGCCCAGATCGATATATCCGCGTGCCAGATCCAACTTGGTCGCCATTTGTGAGGCCATCGGGCTGCCCGCCTGCGTCTCGGTACGACGACCCGTCAACGCCGCATCGGCACCGGTTAGGTCGAAGTCGATCAGTGGCACCGTTGCTTGATCGGTGTTCGTTGTCATGGGAGGCACGTGTTCGTCGGACATCGCGCCGACGGCGCCAACGAGCGTGGGCCGCGAAAGTGCCTCCTCCAAGGAACCGGGCGCGCCTTGCGGACGCGGCTTGGCCGCACCCGGAAGGTTCAGGTCAAGGTTGGGTATCGGGACCGTGCCACTGACTGTCGGTGGAGGACTGGGCCGCGGCACCGAGACCGTCGGCGGGAACATCAGATCGAGCGAGGGAATTGTCGGAGGTTCCACAACGCTGACGGCCGCGGGAACCGGCGGTGTGGCTTCGGCTTCCTTCTCGACCGGTAGCTCGGTTTGGGCATCCAAGTTCAACTTGCTCGGTCCCAAATCGAAATCCAGCGCACCAAAATCGATCGACGAGGGCGTCGGGGCGGCGGCACGCGCCACGGGCTGAGGCTCCGGAATCGCAGCAGGTGCTGGGGCACGCGGCATCTCGGGAGGCAGTCTGGGCTCAAAGCGCTGGCCTACCGCGCCCGCGCTGGCGGGCGCCTGCAGCCTGGAGTCCGCAGGCATTGCCGTCTCTGGGGTTAGGGCAGTATCAGGACCCCGGGTCGTTTCCGCACCGGCCGCGCGCAGTTTCGTCTGGTCGCCAACCATATGCGAAAGGGTGTCGAACTGCAGCGCGTCGCTGTTGGCCTCTATCGATGCGCCGGCACCCGCCTTGGCTGCTGCCAGTCCCAGGTTCAAATCCGTCGTCGGGCCCCGCGCACCGGTATCAGCGGCCGCGACTGCGCCGGCGTAAAGCGGATTGGTCGGCTCCAGCGATTTGCCTAGCTTCGCCGCCCGCTCCCATTCTTCGCCCACCCCGCCAGTACGATCGTGTAGCTCCTGTGCAACTGCGTTGAAGGACGCCTTGTCGCCGCGGCGAGAATAAATTTCAAGCAGTTTTACCCGCACGGGATGGCGGTCCGGCTGCAGCCGTAAGGCCTCCTTCAAAATGTCCTCGGCCTGCTCTTCCCGACCGTAAGCCACATACACGTCGGCCTCGGCAACCGGGTCGACCTCATTGGAATCGAGCTGCGAGGCAGCCGGTATGAAGCTCGAATTAAAGGTGCTTGTCGCCCCCGTATCGACACTTTGCCCACCGGCGGTGCCAAAGAGGGAATTGGCGGCGAGGTCACCTTCGGCCTTCAATTGTTCGGAGCCAGCGGTCCGCCGACGCCGCATGACGTTCAATCCAACCAAGGCGACGACCAATGCGCCACCGGCCGAGCCCAGCACCGCAGGCGAAGTGAGGGAATCGACCAGATTGGGCGCCGCAGGCGCGGGCGCCGGCGCGGCTTTCGGAGCTTCCTTCTTCGGCGGTACCGGTTGAGCTGCAGCAAGCTTTGCTGCCTCCGCCTTGGCCGCTTCGGCCTTTGCTGCCTCCGCTTTTGCCGCCTCTGCCTTCGCGGCTTCCGCCTTGGCCGCTTCCGCCTTGGCCGCTTCCAATTTCGCCGCTTCGGCCTTGGCTGCTTCCACCTTGGCCGCTTCCGCCTTGGCTGCTTCCGCCTTGGCTGCTTCCGCCTTGGCCGCTTCCACCTTTGCAGCTTCCGCCTTCAAGGCTTCGGCTTTCGCCTCTGCGGCCTTGGCCGCTTCGGCCTGTTTTTGTGCAGCCGCGGCCGCTTGCGCGGCCAGCTCATTGGCGCGCTTGATGTCCGCGTTGGCCTTGGCTAGCGCAGCCGCGCGCTCTTGCTCCTCTTTTATTGCCCGCTGGCGCGCAATCTCTTCGTCTTTCTTCGACAAACTCGGGGTCGTACCAATGGCGCCTTGCCCGGCCGCGGTCTCGGCCTTGGCAATCTTTAGCTGGTCGCCGGTTTTTGGCCCCGCGCCTTTTTCTTCGACCTTCGTCGTCACATGGCCTTGGGCGCCGGCCGTTGGCTGCTTCTCCGGCACGCTGGGAGCTGCCTCGGCCAACTGCGCTAGGCGACTACGGTAGGCCGCAAAATCGGCGGCTTGTGCCACGACCTCGCGATGAGCAACCGCCTGGTCAATACCAATGGCCGTATCCGCGGTCGGCACCTCGAGTTGTCGACCCGCCAATACACGGTTCATGTTGCCGCCAATAAAAGCCTTCGGATTGGCCTGCAACAGCGCAACGAGCATCTGGTCGAGCGAGACACCACGGCCCTTGTTGTCAAGCGCAATCTTGCTCAGCGTGTCGCCCGATTTGACAAGGTAGGTCTTCGGCGCGGTCTCCGCCGGAGGCGGGACCGATGGCGGTGGCGCGGCCGCGGGCGCAGGCGACGGCTGCGCCTCTTCCATTTGCGCTGGAGCCGCTTGCGCAGGTGCGGCTTGGGGTGCGGCCTGTGGAGCCGGCGCTGGGACCTCTTCTTGCGTTGCCGACTGGGGCGCGGGCGCCTCAGGGGTCGAGGGGCTTGCCGCCTGTACAGGTGCCGGTGTCGGCGCAGCCGCCGCAACCGCGGCCGGCGCTTCCTGCGCAGCGGCCGTTGGCGCTTCGGCGGCCGCAGCGGGCGCGGCGGGAGCTTGTGTGGCCGCAACCGGGGCTACGATTTCCGGTGCTTGGCGCAGCCCCGGCGGATCGAGCAAGACGGTGTACTCGCGCAAGACGCGGCCACTTGACCACGTCAACTCAAGCAAAAGATCCAGGTACGGTTCGCTAATGGCTTGCGCGGAGCTGATGTGTACCTCGTAGGTGCCGTCCGGGCGCGCTTGCAGGTCAAACCGCAGCTGCGTAAGTGCCGGATTAAATTCGAGATTCGCCTCTTTAAACGCCGCCTGCGAGGCCAACCGCACCTGCAGCGAGGCCGCCTCGTCGTGTCCAACCGCGGGCACATCGACGTCCGCACTCAGGGGCTGTCCGAGATCCGAGTGCACGCTCAGGCGGCCTAGCCCTGCTGCATGGGCAGAGGGAAGACACAGGCACGCGCCGACTAAAAGCACACTCGAAGCCGCAAAGCCAGCGAGGAGACGCGTGCGGTTCGCGTTCGCAGCCGTCAGTGGACCAAGCGGCCGCGCAAAGCAGGTGATCGCATTGGCAAATTCTTGCAAATTAGGCATCAATTTTCGCGGCGGCACACGCGCCTCCCCGATCGAGGATGTAACAGTTTTCGAAAATAACATCAGAGACTTACACACGCAAGTTTAGAAAGACGAGGAGATAGCATTCTTGGCGAAATCCACCGCTTACATACCGTAAATTCGTAGCTTCAAACGCTCAATCCAGCCGCCCAAGAACGATTCGCAGCATGCGGCGCAGCGGTTCGGCCGCCCCCCATAGCAGCTGATCGCCGACGGTAAACGCCGAGAGGTATTCGCCTCCCATAGCAAGTTTACGGAGCCGCCCGATGGGCACTTCCAAGGTGCCAGTGACCCGAGCCGGGGACAACTGATCGATACTTTCCTCGCGTCGGTTCGGGATGACCCGTACCCAGCGGTTTGCATCGGCCAAAAGCTGCTCAATCTTTGGCAACGGAAGATCGCGTTTGAGCTTGATCGTCAACGCTTGGCTGTGACAGCGCATGGCTCCAATGCGTACGCACAGGCCCTCCACCAACAAAGAGCCGGGCTCTCCCATGGCCGGGCGCCCGAGAATCTTGTTTGCCTCCGCGCCACCTTTCCATTCCTCGCGGCTTACGCCATTGCCCATGTCCTTGTCGATCCAGGGAATCAGGCTTCCGGCAAGCGCGGTGCCAAAGTGCTGCCTTGCGAAGCCTTCACCTCGCATCGTGGCGCTTACCGAGCGATCGATGTCCAGAATCGACGAATGGGGATCTTCGAGCTCGCGGCGCACTCCCGCGTGCAGCTGGCCCATTTGGGTGAGCAGTTCCCGCATGTTTTGTGCGCCCGCTCCCGAGGCTGCCTGGTAGGTCATCGCCGTCACCCACTCGATAAGGTTCTCCTTCAGCAGGCCATCGAGCGCCATCAGCATCAGGCTCACCGTGCAGTTGCCGCCAATGAAGTCGCGCACCCCGCGCTCCATCGCGGCTCGAATTACCGGTAAGTTGACAGGATCGAGAATGATGACTGCGTCCTGGCGCATGCGCAGTGCCGAGGCCGCGTCGATCCAATACCCACGCCAACCCGCCGCGCGCAAGCGCGGATGCACAACGAGCGTGTAATCGCCGCCCTGGCATGAGACGATCGCGTCGCAGCGGCCCAGGGCGTGCATATCGTTTGCGTCGAGCAACGTAGACTGCGCCCCGGTTACACGCGGTGCGGCTGCGCCCGCTTGCGACGAGGTGAAAAATACGCTTTCAAAGAGCGCAAAATCGTTCTCGGCCTGCATGCGCTCGCGCAGCACCGAGCCCACCATCCCGCGCCAACCAACAAATCCGACTTTCATTTTCTCTTGCCCTGCCTGCTTGCCTGTCGCCATCAAAGTTGCGTTACCACCGCGTCGCCCATTGCAGCGGTGCTGATTGCGGTTTCGCCAGCGCGCGCCAAATCGACGGTGCGCAAGCCGGCCCGCAACACAGCTTCTACCGCGTGTTCGATGCGCTGCGCAAAGGCTTCTTGGCGCAAAGAAAATCGCAGCATCATCGCGGCGGACAATATCGTCGCCAGCGGATTGGCAATACCCTTGCCGGCGATATCGGGAGCCGAGCCGTGTATCGGTTCGTACAGGCCCTTGTGGCGCTCGTCAAGTGATGCCGATGGCAGCATGCCGATCGAGCCGGTAACGGCGGAAGCCTCATCAGACAGGATATCCCCGAACATGTTCCCAGTGACAATCACATCAAACTGTCGTGGTGCCCGCACCAGTTGCATTGCGGCGTTGTCAACCAGCATATGGCTAAGCGCAACGTCCGGATACTCGCGCGCCACATCGGTTACAACCTCGCGCCACAACTGCATGGTCTCGAGCACATTGGCTTTGTCCACCGAGCACACCCGCCGCGAACGGCTGCGCGCCGATTGGAAGGCTACGTGGGCGATGCGCCGGATTTCGCTTTCGCGATAACGCATCGTGTCAAAGCCCTCGCGCTCGCCCGGCTCGACGGTATGGATGCCACGGGGCTGACCGAAATAAATGTCACCCGTTAGTTCGCGAATAATGAGAATGTCCAAACCTTCGACGACGAGCGGTTTGAGCGCCGAGGCCTCGCCAAGTCCGGGAAAGACACGCGCGGGCCGCAGGTTGGCAAACAAACCCAGTTCCTTGCGCAGCCGCAGCAGCCCTTGCTCGGGCCGCTGGCCACGAGGCAAGTTGTCATAGCGCGGTGCACCGACTGCACCAAACAGCACTGCGTCACTGGTGCGCGCGAGCGCCAGCGTCTGCGCCGGCAACGGGTCGCCGTATCGGTCAACCGCGATTCCGCCGACGTCGGCTTCGGTAAATTGCAGCTGCAAGCCGTCGGACTCCAGTGCACGCAGCACTTTAAGCGCCTCGGCAACGACTTCGGGTCCGATTCCGTCCCCAGGCAAAACGGCGACGCGCATTTTCTTTATCCCTGGTCGGCTCGATCCCTGGCTAGCCAAGGAAAGCGCTGCAAACGTAGCTGCTCAAACTCGTGGATCTGGTCAGCATGGCGTAGCGTCAGCCCGATGTCGTCCCAGCCATTCAAAAGGCACTGCTTGCGAAAGGCGTCAACCTCAAACGCCAGTGCCAGGCCATCGGCGCTGCGCACCAGCTGCTCGGGCAGGTCAATGAGCAACTCAAAGCCCGGCTGCGCCGCCACTGACGCAAACAGCCCGTCGACATCACGTTCGTCCAAAACGATGGGCAAGATGCCATTTTTGAAACAATTGTTGTAAAAGATGTCCGCAAAGCTCGGGGCGATGATGGCGCGAAAGCCGAATTCGGCGATCGCCCAGGGGGCATGCTCGCGGCTTGACCCGCAGCCAAAATTGCGCCGCGCGAGCAAGATCGAGGCCCCGCGATAGCGCGGCAAATTGAGCACAAAATCCGGATTGGGCCGACGCTGCGCGGGATCTTGTCCGGGTTCTCCACGATCGATGTAGCGCCACTCGTCAAATAAATTGGCGCCAAATCCCGTGCGCCGAATCGACTTGAGAAACTGCTTAGGAATGATCTGATCGGTATCCACGTTTGGCCGATCCAGCGGCGCAACCAGCCCCTGGTGACGCGTAAATGCCTTCATCGCCGGGTGCCCTCCCCTCAGCTCAGCAGCTGGCGCACGTCGACGAAGCGGCCCGCGATCGCGGCAGCGGCCGCCATTACGGGACTGACCAGATGCGTGCGCCCTCCGGGACCCTGCCGCCCCTCGAAGTTACGGTTCGAGGTCGAGGCACAGCGTTCCCCGGCTTCAAGGTGATCCTCGTTCATTCCCAGGCACATCGAGCAGCCCGGCTGGCGCCACTCAAATCCAGCAGCGACGAAAATCCGATCAAGCCCCTCGGCCTGCGCCTGCGCCCTGACCAGTCCCGAACCTGGTACCACCATGGCAAGCTTCACGTTGCTAGCGACATGTCGGCCCCGAAGAATGCTGGCCGCCGCACGCAAATCTTCGATACGCGAATTGGTACAAGACCCAATAAAGACTTTGTCGATAGCAATCGTCTGGATCGGAGTGCGCGGCTCTAGACCCATGTACTGCAATGCTCGTTCGATACCCTGGCGCCGCACCGGGTCGGGCTCGAGCTGCGGATCGGGCACGGCACCGCTGATCGGTGCAACCATTTCCGGCGACGTGCCCCAACTGACCTGCGGCTCAATGAGCCCTGCATCGATGTCGACGATCCGGTCGTAGTGCGCACCTGTGTCGCTATGCAAGGTCTTCCAGTACTCCACCGCAAGCGCCCAGTCGGATGCTTTCGGTGCCAAGGGCCGCCCGCGAACATATTCGATCGTCTTTTCGTCAACGCCAATCAGGCCCGCCCGCGCACCGGCCTCAATGGCCATATTGCAAAGGGTCATTCGCGCTTCAATCGAGGCGTTGCGTATCGTCGAGCCACAAAACTCGATGGCGTAGCCGGTTCCGCCCGCCGTGCCGATGCGCCCAATCAAAGCAAGCGCCAGGTCCTTGGTGCTTAGGCCCGGGGACAGTGCGCCTTCGATACGAACCATCAGGTTCTTGGATTTTCGTGTCAACAACGTCTGGGTCGCTAGGACGTGCTCGACCTCGGAGGTGCCGATTCCAAAAGCCAATGCGCCCAAAGCGCCGTGCGTGCTCGTGTGCGAGTCGCCACAAACCAGCGTCATACCGGGAAGCGTCGCACCCTGCTCAGGGCCGACCACGTGAACGATGCCCTGTCGAGCATCAAGGAAGGGGAAATACGCGGCCGCGCCAAAGTCGCGGATATTGCTATCGAGGGCTTTGATCTGGGCGCGCGATGTGGGATCGGCCACGCCATCGAGTCCGCGCTCCCAGCCGCGGGTGGGCGTGTTATGGTCGGCCGTGGCAACCACCGAGCTGGCACGCCAAGGCTTGCGGCCAGCAGCCCGCAATCCTTCAAAGGCCTGTGGACTGGTGACTTCGTGAACAAGGTGCCGGTCGATGTACAGCAGCGTCGTGCCGTCGGGCTCGACATAAACGACGTGCTCGTCCCACAGCTTGTCGTACAGCGTGCGTGGAACAACCATCAGCGACCAACCCCAGCTTCAAACGTCAAGTGGTTGATTATGCCACGCGTTTCCCTCGGAAGCGGCCTCATCTAGGGTGCGCGCGCTGGGATCGCAGGCACATCCAGATGCACGTCAACGTTTTGCGCCCGGTTCATCAGTGCGTGATCCATCAGCACCAAGGCGAGCATGGCCTCGGCAATTGGCGTGGCGCGAATCCCGACGCAAGGATCGTGGCGCCCCTCGGTGACCACCGTAACTGCCTGCATGGTGCGGTTAACTGAGCGGCGCGGCAGTCGAATGCTTGACGTCGGCTTTAGTGCGATCGACACCTCGATGTCCTGGCCGCTAGATATTCCCCCGAGCGTGCCGCCGGCATGGTTGGACAAAAAACCTTGCGGAGTCATCTCATCGCTGTGCTCAGAGCCTCGCTGCGTGACTACGCCAAAACCGCTGCCGATCTCTACACCCTTGACCGCGTTGATGCCCATCATCGCGCCGGCAATGTCGGCATCGAGCTTGGCGGCCAGCGGTGCGCCAAGTCCCACGGGCACCGCTTGGGCGCAAACGCGCACGCGCGCACCGCAAGAATCGCCGGCCTTGCGTAGCTCATCCATGTACTGTTCCAAGCGTGCAATGATGCTTCGGTTGGGCGCAAAGAACGCATTGCGGCCCACCTCTTCCCAGTCTTCAAACGGGATTTCGATTTGGCCAAGTTGCTGAAGGTGTCCGCGAATCGTCGTGCCAAAGTGCAGCCGCAGCCACTTGCGTGCAACGGCTCCGGCGGCAACCATTGGCGCCGTCAGCCTCGCCGAGGATCGTCCACCACCCCTGGGATCACGCAAGCCGTATTTGCGCCAGTACGTGTAATCGGCATGCCCCGGCCGAAAGGTGTCGATCAGGTCCTCGTAATCCTTGCTGCGCTGATCTTCATTGCGAATCAGTAGGGCAATGGGAGTGCCCGTGGTGCAACCTTCATACACACCCGAAAGGATTTGCACCACATCGGGCTCTCGTCGCTGCGTCACATGCCGCGAGGTACCCGGTTTGCGTCGGTCCAAATCGGGCTGAATATCGGCCTCGGATAGCTCCAATCCCGGCGGACACCCGTCGATGACGCAGCCAATCGCAGGACCATGCGATTCGCCGAAATTGACGACGCAGAACATGCGACCGAAAGTCGAAGTGGACATCTGATGCCCCGGGAAAAAAGCGCTTGCACCCTATCGCGCCGCTCGGGCCGTCCGAGGGCGTCTTTGCTCGTCACATTTTACCGGTCCGCTGCGCCGATGCGCCGCAGGTCGTATCAAGCTAGCGCCAATCGCCACGCAACTCGCCAACCATCTGCTCAAGACGCTCCGGGCTTGCCTCCTGCGGTGGGACCGCGGTGCCCACTTTAACTCCGATGCGCGGGAAAAATCCCCGCGCAAACCGCCGGCGCAGCAAGGACTCGCGCGCGCGGCTAAACATGGAGCCCCACAGCCCGCATAGCGCGATCGGCACCACGCGCACCGGATCGCGCATCAAGACTCGACTCAATCCCGGCCGAAAACGTGCCAGTTCACCATCGCGCGTGAGCCCGCCTTCGGGGAAAATGCAAACAAGCCCTCCGTCGCGCAACTCCTCCGAGACGCGGGCGAATGCCTGCTCCATCAACACCGGATCGTCTCGGGCCGATGCAATCGGAATCGCCTTGACGTGGCGAAAAAGCCAGGACAGAAAGGGTATTTCGAAGATGGACCGATGCATGACAAAACGGATAGGCCGCGGGCTCACAGCCGACAAGACGATCGCGTCAACATAAGAAACGTGATTTGCCACAAGTAGCGCAGAGCCTTCCTCGGGAATGTGTTCTTGCCCTCGAGCACGGATGCGGTAGATCAGATTGACCAGGATCCAGGAGAGAAAGCGCAGTAAAAACTCCGGCACCCGCAGGTAAATGTAGACGGCAACGGCGGCATTGAACAGCGCGGTCAGCAGAAACAACTGCACGATGCTTGCGCCCAGACCGCGCAGCACCAGCACCGCGTAAGCGCTGGCAACAATCATGAAGAGGGCATTGAGGATATTGTTAGCGGCGATGATGCGCGCGCGCCGTGCAGCCGGGCAGCGCGTCTGAATCAATGCATACAGCGGGACGCTGTACAGACCCGCGCAAACGGACAGTCCAAAAAGATCGAGCAAAACGCGCCATTGTGCGGTGTGCGACAAAAACTGCCGCGCGGTTTGCAGGTGACCCAATGGTTCGTCGGGCACGGCAAAAAACAAATCGACGCCAAAGACGGTCATGCCGATCGACCCCAGAGGCACCAGACCGATTTCGACGATGCGATGCGAAAGTCGATCGCAAGCCAAAGAACCCACTGCAACACCGGTCGTAAACACCGCGAGCAGCAAGTTGGCGAGCGACGGACCCCCGCCCAGGACATCGCGAGCGAATGCGGGGAACTGCGTAAGAAATAGCACCCCGAAGAACCACATCCAGGAAATTCCCAGCATGGAAAGAAAGACCACGCGCTGCTCCCGAGCCAAACGCAGATTGGCCCACACGACACGAACTGGATTCCAGTCCACGGCCAGCCTGGGGTCCGGCGCGGGAGTTCGCGGTATACCCAGGCTTGCACCCACCCCGATCAGGGCCAGTGCGACGCAACCGCTGGCTGCGAACGTCGGAGCTTCTTGCCCCTGATCCATGAGTACGCCACCTAAGATGGTGCCCAACAAGATGGCGACGAAGGTTCCCATTTCGACCATACCGTTGCCACCTACGATCTCCGAGGCGCTCAAGTGCTGCGGTAGATATGCGTATTTGGCTGGACCAAACAAAGTCGAGTGCACGCCCATCAAAAACGTGCAGGTGAGCAAAATGGCAAATTGCCCGTACACAAAGCCCCAGGCGCCCAGCAGCATGATCGCCACTTCCAGCAGCTTGACCGCGCGCATGACAATCGCCTTGTCGAACTTATCGGCAAGCTGCCCACTAGTTGCCGAGAACAACAGGAACGGAAGGATGAACGCGGCTGCGATCAGGTTGGCCGCCGTGGAAGCGTTAAGTGCTGTAACCCCCGCGCTGCGGTAAGTGACCAGCAGCGTAAAGGAGAACCGAAATACGTTGTCGTTAGCGGCGCCGCAGAACTGGGTCCAAAAAAATGGTGCAAATCTGCGCTGGCCCAGCAGCTGCAGTGCACCCGGGCCGCTCATTGAGCAATTGCCTGCGCAAGCTCCAATCCGGAGAGATAGGCCGACTCAATGCGCGAGCCACCGCACCAATCTCCGGCAAGTCCGATGGCACGTTCGGCGTCCCAAAGGTGGGTTTCGGCGAGCGCCTGGGCCGGCGTGGAAGCGCGCCAGCGCAACGCGCTGCAGGACTTTTGTGCCAGTGGCCGCGCCAAGCGCGCCGCAAACGCGCGCTGCATCCAACGCGCAGCCTCATCGACGTTCATCTCAATGAAATTTTTCGACCATGTCGGGCGCGCCTGCAGCAGCCAGCGCTCGGCCGTGCCTTCGCCGAGCTGGCGCATGGGCTTGGAGTTGTCGCGCGCAGCCCAACCCAATATGGGATCGTCACTGATCACGGCGGCATCAAAATCGATCCCGCTCGGGCGCGATAAGGCCAAAGTCGCCGTCCAGCAGGCATCCCAGCGCACGGTCTCCAAGCGCTCGGCAAAGTTTGTCTCCGATCGCACCAGGCGCAAGGCGTCGACCGACGGGATTGCCAACACCAGCGCGTCAAATCCTACAATTCCGAGTTGTCGATCGCGCGGATCAAAGAGATACCACTCCGATGAGCCGCGGCTGATGCGTCCGACCTCGGCGTCAAACACGATATCGAGGTCACGCGCCAGGTAATGCGCAATGCTTTGCATTGAAGGAACACCGACAAAGCGCGGTGCGGGGGGTGCAGCCCGACTGATCTGGCCATTGATCAGCTCCGCCAGGCTCGCCTCCCAGGTTCGCACCAGGTCGGCGCCCACCCATCGATGCACTGCCTTGGCAAAGGCTTCCGTCTGGACCGTAAAGAACTGCGCGCCGACGTCAAAGACACCAGCATCGGACTGCTGGCTCGCCAGGCGCCCGCCGGGCACGGGTGCGCGCTCAAATACCGTAACCCGCGCGCCGTAAGCGGCGAGTTCGCGTGCGCAGGTCAGCCCGGCAATTCCAGCTCCAACGACCGCGAAGTGCAGTTTTTGCGCTCGCGGATCTGGCAAGGATTGCGCCATCAGCCGCTAACGCTCTCCGGCATTGGCCACTCGCGAATGTAGTCCTTGAGCATTCGGTTTTCGTAGCCCTGCTCTTCGAGCACGGCGCGTGCCACATCATGAAACGATATGACGCCCGCAAGCACGGTTTGATCCATGACCGGAATGTAGCGCACTCGCAGGTCGAGCATGATGCGGCGCAGGTCATTGACGTCCGTTTGCGCGTCCACGCTCTTGGGATGGGCGTCCATGAATTCGCGCACCATTCCTTTGCCAACGCGCCCATCGTTTGCGCGAAGGGCCCGAAAAACCTCACGAAAAGTCAGCATGCCCGCCAGATGCCCGTGTTCCATCACCACCACCGACCCAATATCGAACTCGGTCATGGTCTGCACCGCAGACCATAGGCTCGTGTCCGGTGCGACCGTATACAGCGCGTTGCCCTTAGCACGTAAGACGTCGCCTGCGTTCATCCTTTCCTCCCTTGCCGATCCCAGCGGCAGTGCCGCCACGGTAACCACGATACGACAAGTCCCCTGCAAGTGGGTGCAAAATCGTGCGTTGGTGCGCTGCGATAGGCTCGCATTCACGCGATCGGCCATCGGGCCCCGACGGGCGGCCGGCACCTAGCAGACAATTGCTTTCGGCGCCACAGGGCTCGCCCGGGTTGCGCTTTCCGTGAAGCTCGGGCCCCCGGCATAATCGGGCATCCGACACCCCTCCTAACATGGACGCGCGCGCCGACCTTTACGCCCCAATCGAACCGTATGACACGGGGATGTTGGCTCTTGACGGCGTCCACACGATGTATTGGGAGACAAGTGGTAATCCCAAAGGGGTACCGGTTGTTTTTCTGCACGGCGGCCCGGGTGGTGGCAGCGCACCAGAACATCGAAGGTTCTTTGATCCCGCGTTTTTCCGGGTAGTGCTCTACGACCAGCGTGGGGCCGGCGCATCAACGCCTTTTGCCGAGGCCGCGCACAACACCACGCAGCACCTTGTTGCGGACCTGGAACGCCTGCGCGAGCACCTTGGAATCTCCCGTTGGCTACTGTTTGGGGGATCTTGGGGCAGCACCTTGGCCTTGGCATACGGCCAGACGCATCCGCAGCGCTGCCTCGGTTTTGTCTTGCGGGGAGTCTTTTTGGGAAGAACCAGTGAAGTGCATTGGTTCTTCCACGGCGCCCGGCAGATCCATCCGGAGGCATGGCGACGCTTTATCGAGATGCTGCCCGAGGCCGAACGCGGCGATATTTTGCGCGGGTATAGGCGACGGTTGTTTAACCCCGACCCAAAGATCCACATGCCGTTTGCTCGGGCCTGGAGCGAATACGAGGGCACCTGCTCGACGCTGGTTCCCAACCCCGAACTGGTGCGCGAGTTCTCCAATGACGCCCTGGCGCTAGCGCGCTTGGAAGCGCATTTTTTTGCGCATCAGTGCTTTCTGGCACCCAATCAATTGCTCAGCAACTTGTACCGCATACAGCACCTGCCGGCGTCGATCGTGCACTCACGCTACGACGTCGTCTGCCCGATCGTCAGTGCCGACGAACTGGCCCGCGCGTGGCCGGGTGCCCGCTACACGGTCGTTCCGGACGCGGGCCACTCGGTGTGGGAGCCATCGGTCCGGGCCACGGTCGTGCGCGAAGTCGAACTGTTCAAGCGACGCTTGGCGCCGCTCGCCGGGTCGCACGCCCCGCGCCCGGTATCGCGTGCTCGCTGAGCAGGCGCCGGCAGCCGACCGGGTGATTTCGCGTCAAGACTGCAGTGTCGAGCTCGGGAACTGGCCGTCGCTTCTTGCGTTTGTTGCATTCATAGTCCTGCTGTGGAGCTCGCTGCCGGCACTGCTGCAAACGGTTCCTCACGCCGACAACGTCGAGCAGCTGAACTGGGCGCACGCCCTGCAATGGGGCTACTTCAAGCACCCGCCCCTGCCGACTTGGCTTTTGCACGCCGCAATCGAAATCTTTGGCGCCAGCGCCTTTCTCACTTATGCCTTGGCGATGTCCTGCGTCGGGGCAACGCTGCTAACTTTGTGGCGCTGTGCGCTGCTTTTGCTCAATCGCGCCGACGCCCTGGTGGCTGTGCTGCTTACCAGCGCCGATTACTACCTAATGGGACGTGGTTCTTTTCTGAACCACAACACCGTGATGCTCCCGTTCGTTGCGGCCAGCGCCTGGTGTGTGCTGCGCATCGTTCGCGACGAACAGCGAAACGGCGCCTGGCTGCCATGGGTAGTGCTCGGTATCTCCCAATGCCTGGGTTTGCTTACGAAGTATCAAATGGCGATCTTTATCGGTGCCAACGTTCTTGCGCTTATCGCGCTAGGCGTGTGGCGCCGACCGCGCTTTTGGCGCCACGCGGCGCTTTGCGGCTTGCTTACGCTCATTCCGCTTGCGCCCCACCTGCAGTGGCTCGCTAGTCACGAATTTTCCACCTTCACCTACGCCAGCCATAGCCTGCTGGCCGAACTGCCACTGAGCGAGCGACTGTTGCATCTTGCAGGGTTCGTTGTACAACAAATTGGGCGGCTGGCTCCAGCCTTGTTCGCGCTTGGCCTGGCGATCATCGTGGAGCGCAGCGCACGCGGGCGCTCGCAGAGGCGAGAAGCACCACCAGAGCCGGATCGCACCAGCGCGTTGCCGCAACGGCGCGCGCTGGCAATCTTGGCTCTTACGCCCTTGGCCTTGGTACTCGCGCTGGTGCTTTTCGCCGGTGTTGCACCCCAAAACCACTGGGGGGCCACGGCAACCTTGCTGCTGCCCCTATATGGGGTTTCGCTGCTGCGCGAATCCCGCCGCCCCGGCCCGCGATCGGCTCTGGTTGCGGTCATCACGGCGCACGCGGCTGCGCTCATTTGGAACGTCGTCGTAGCGATGCGCGCACCGGGCTTTCATCACTCGTTTGCCGCACAGCCGCTCGCGGCAATGGCGCTAGCGCACTGGGAGGCCAACACGTCGGGGCGCCTAGAAATCGTCATTGGCCCCGATTGGGAAGCCGGAGCAATTGCTTTGGAGCTGCCGTCGCACCCTGCCGTTTTATCAAGCGGAGAGCGCAACCAAGCGCCATGGGTCACGGCGGAGCAGCTTGCGCGCTGCGGTGCCCTTGTTTTGTGGCGCCCCGGTCAAGCGCCCGAACAACAAGTCGGAAAGGAATTTGCGGCGCGCATGCAATCGGCCGTTGAACTACAAACCCGCGTTCCGCGCGGTGCACTCTCCGCTATTGGCGCGGGAATTATCGCGCCTGCCTCCGGCGGCTGCTAGCCAAAAACGGCGCATGTTACTTTCGCCAGCATGAAGCAACTGCTCGCGTTTTGCCGGGTCGTTGACTGGATCAGCGACAAGCTCGCCTGGCTCGCCGCGTATGCAGTCCTGGCTGCCAGTTTGATCAGTGCCGGCAATGCCCTCATTCGGTACGGCTGGGATATCTCCTCCAACGCCTGGCTCGAGATCCAGTGGTATTTGTTCGCGGCCACCGTCATGCTGGGAGCGCCCTACGTCTTGCGCCTCAACGAGCACGTGCGCGTGGACATTTTCTATTCGCGACTGCGCGGCAAAGCGCCCGTTTGGCTCGACCTCGCAGGTTTGGTTTTTTTTCTGGTGCCGGTGATGTCGATTTTGCTAGCCCTTTCCTGGCCCATTTTTGTGCGCACGTTTCTTAGCGGTGAGGTCTCTTCTAACGCAGGAGGTCTGGTGCGCTGGCCCGCGATGCTGCTGCTGCCGCTAGGCTTTGGCCTCGTGCTGCTTCAGGCAACTGCCGAAATTATCAAACGGGTTGCCTACCTGCGCGGAGCAACCACGCTGGATGCCCACTACGAAAAGCCGCTGCAGTGAGTATCGAGAATTTTCCGCCAGTAATGTTTGCCGGGCTCGTCGTGATCATGCTGCTCGGGTTTCCGGTGGCATTTTCGTTGGCCGCTTTGGGGCTTGGTTGCGCCGCATACGCCATCGCCATGGGGTGGTTCCCACCGGCTTTTCTCATCAACCTGCCGCTGAACGTCTTCAATATTCTTTCCAACGACTTGCTGCTTGCCATTCCGTTTTTCACGATGATGGGCAGTGTGCTGGAAAAGTGCGGACTGGCCGAGGACATGCTCGACTCGATGGGGCAACTCTTTGGGACCGTGCGCGGCGGGCTTGGCTACTCAGTCATCATCGTCGGTTTCATTTTGGGTGCCATCACCGGAACCGTCGCCGGCCAGATCATCGCCATGGCACTGATCTCGCTGCCCGTGATGCTGCGCTATGGCTACAACATGCGATACACGACCGGTGTTTTGGCCGCGTCGGGCACCATCACCCAGCTCGTGCCGCCATCGTTGGTGCTGGTCGTTTTAGCCGACCAACTGGGGCGATCTGTTGGTGACATGTACAAGGGTGCCTGGGGGCCCTCGATCTTGCAGGTGCTGATTTTCGCGCTGTACACCTTCGCGCTGGGCATCGTGCGCCCACAGGATGTCCCGGGCATCGACAAGTCCGCGCGTACGGATACCGGTTGGCGGCTTTGGCTACGGTGTTTGCGCGGCATCATTCCCTCCGCGCTGCTGATCTTCGCGGTCCTTGGCAGCATGGGGGGACTGCCGTGGATGGACACGGCGATTTGCACACCAACCGAGGCCGGCGCGATGGGCGTCGTTGGCTCCTTGCTGCTCGCCGCCCTGCACGGGCGGCTTACCTGGCCACTCTTGCGCGATGCGATGCACAGCACGATGCGCATCACCGCAATGGTGGTTTTCATCCTCATTGGCGCGCGAGTCTTTTCGCTGGTGTTTCAAGGAGTCGACGGCGCACGCTGGATCGAAGCGCAGCTTAGCAACCTTCCCGGCGGGCAAATCGGGTTTCTGGTCTTTATCAACGTCTTCATTTTCTTTCTGGCGTTTTTCCTGGATTTCTTCGAAATCGCGTTCATCATTATTCCGATGATTGGACCGGTTGCCGACAAGATGGGTATCGACCTGATCTGGTTCGGCGTGATGCTGTGCGTGAACATGCAGACGAGCTTTATGCATCCGCCCTTCGGGTTTGCGCTTTTTTACCTGCGCGGCATTGCCGACTCCCTGTTCAAGGAGCGTCGGATCCCGAGGCCCGTCGCATCCCCCGACATCTATTGGGGTGCCTTGCCATGGGTTGCGATGCAGCTGATATTGGTCGTTATCGTGATCTTCTTGCCCCAATCCGTGACCGTTTTTCTCGAAAAACCCAAGAGCCTGGATCTAAATAAACTCCAGATCGAAGCTCCGGAAGCTCCTTCAGTTCCGAGCGACAGCAACCTGGAAGAATTGTTCCGGCGCGGCGCCGGTCCGCCCCACAAGTAAGACGCCGATCAGCACCGCTAGTGCCTGCCTCAGGTGCCCATGTTCTCACCGACTGACGGCAGTTTTTGCCAACGTTGCGACCTGGCGCGCACGGCCTCTGACGCCGACGCATGTGGCGCCGCCGCTTCTTTGCCTTAGCAAAGCACGGTGCCATCGAGCGACCGCCTCTCCTATAGGCATCTCCCGTACGTGGTTTGCGTCTTTCCAAGGACAGGATGCGCGCGTAACTTGCAGTCATTGGCGGCGCAAGCTGCGACATCTGTCGATAGGAACGAACTTTCCTTTTCAAATTGGCGTTGCGTCACCAACGGAGTCCCACATTGTCCCTCACACGTAGAGGAGACCTCCATGAACAACGTCCAATGCGTATTTGGTATTTGCGCCCTCGCACTAGCCTTGGCCTCGGGCGCTGCGCGTGCCGATCCGGATGCCACTCGCGACCGGGTGCAAGCCGAACTTGTCGCGGCGCGTCAGGCAGGCGAATTGCCCATCGGCGAACCGGAAATTTCCCCCCGCGACGCGTTTCCCTGGGTCTACCCGCAGGCATCGTCGAGCGCGCCCGCTAAAACGCGTGCTCAGGTCAGGGCGGAACTCCTCGCCGCGAAACGCAACGGTGAACTGCCGGTTGGCGAGCCGGAAATCGCACCCCGCGACGCGTTCCCGTGGCTGTATCCGTCCGATACGACGAGCTTGTCCACCAGGACACGCGCGCAGGTCCAAGCGGAGGCCAGCGCCGCAGTACAGGCTGGCAAGATGCAGGCAAGCTTCCTGGCGCGAAGCGAACGCGTTTTATTTCCCGCAGAGTATCCGCAAGGCGAGGCCCCACGCAGTCTTGCGCACACTGCAGCGTCAAGTCGCGCAAACTAGTTGGGCAATCTTGACAGGCGGACGGCGCGCGTCGCGCGAATCAAACGATACGCAAGCAGCGCGGCCTGGCGTCTAACCGCAGGCCGCGCCCTTGTGCTAACGGACGCGGCGCCAACCCCGCATGCACTGACGCTCGCAAACTTGCGGCTCGCAGTCGCCGGGCAAGAAAGACGCATTCTTTTGTTCCTTCGCGAGCCTTCGGCGCGCACGCGACCTGCAAGTGGTTCTTCGCTTTGGCTGGCGTTTCGGCCACACTCTGCGACCGAGCGGCGCCGAGCGCGGCTCGCGGAGCTCGGAAGCGAAGCATTCATTGAGCCTAGAGTTTTTGCGCCTGCATGAATTGGTCAAAACCCGCCTCGGCAAACCGAAACCAAAGGTTTTGGTCACGACGGAAGGCGTTGTAATCCGCGTAGACCTTGCGCCAATTCGGATTTTTTTGGGACAACTCGTCGTAATACTCCATGGAAGCCTTGAACGCAGCGTTCATCATGTCGCGAGGAAAGGCGTGCAGTTTGGTACCCGTAGCGTACAGCTCCTTAAGCGCAATAGGATTTTTCACATCGTAGTTCGCTTGCATATCAACATGGCAGTGCGCCGCAGCCGTCTCGACCATGGCCTTGTAATTGGCCGGCAATGCTTCCCACGCCTTGATATTCACGAACAAGTCAAGCTGCGGCCCACCTTCCCACCATCCGGGGTAGTAGTAATGCTGGGCGATCTTGTTAAAGCCCAGCTTCAAGTCGTCATAGGGCCCGACCCATTCGGCCGCGTCGATCGTCCCTTTTTCGAGCGCCGGATAGATATCGCCGCCGGGAATGTTTTGTGGCACACCGCCAATGCGCTCGATGATCCGGCCGCCAAATCCGCCGATGCGAAACTTCAGTCCTTTCATATCGGCGAGCGACTTGATCTCCTTGCGAAACCAGCCGCCCATTTGCGCGCCGGTATTGCCAGCCGGAAAGTTGATGATGTTGTAGTTACGGTAGAACTCGCGCACTAGCGACAAACCATTGCCGTGGTACATCCACGCCGATGTCTGGCGCGAATTCAGACCAAACGGGATACAGCAGCTGAAAGCAAAGGTTTCGTCCTTGCCAAAAAAGTAATACGCCGCCGTATGCGCACACTCCACCGCGCCCTGCTGGACGGCATCAACAACACCAAAGGCGGGCGTGATCTCCCCGGCAGCGTGGACGGAAATCTGAAACTTGCCTTCACTCATCAGTGAGATTTGGTGCGCAAAAAGCTCAGCGGCCCCGTAGATCGTGTCCAGGTTTTTGGGAAAACTCGAGGCCAAGCGCCACCGTATTGATGGTTCCGCGGCGATGGCGGGTGCGCCCAAGATCGCTGAGCCCGCAGCCAAACCGGCGCCAGCGCGAGACAGAAAACGACGACGCAGCATCATTGCTCCTCTTGCCTTTGTTTTAGTCGTGCGCAGTCGACAGACCGAGCCGCCCTGTTACGACGATTCGATTTTATCTTTATCTATTGGGGTGAGGCGCTAACGCGCACGGCGACTCGCAGCTGATGCTCGCCGCCGCCTTGCACCACCCCGCGCAGCGGCGCCACATCGCCATAGTCGCGACCGCTCGCCAGGCGCACATGATCGGTTCCGGGGATGGCGTTGTTGGTCGGGTCAAATTCAATCCAACCAAAGTGGGGACAAAATGCTGAAACCCAGGCGTGCGATGCGCCGGCACCAATAAGCGTTGGTTCGGGTTCGCCACTTAACGTCGAAGCAGCGCGCGCTTGCGTGAACAAATAGCCACTCACGTACCGCGCCGCCAACCCGAGCGATCGCAGGCATCCGATCATTACGTGAGTGAAATCCTGACACACACCCGCCCGAGCAGCAAAAGCATCGAGCACGGGAGTACTCACGTCGGTGCTGGTGGCATCGTAGCGAAAGTCCTGATGGATCCGACTCATCAGATCCTTTACTCCTTCCAGCAGTTGCCGGCCTGAAGGAAAGGACGTCACCGCGTACGCCTGCAACGACGCACTGCGGGGCACCAGAGGCGAGTCAAAGCAAAACTCCGAGGCCGCACGAAACGCTTCGCCGGCAACGTATTGCATCGATGCTCGGACGCTCTCCCACGGCGGGCTTGCACGCAAATCGAGTTGATCGAACCGCGATTGCAAATGCACGCGACTGCGCGTGCGCACCCGCAGCGACTCGTGCGCTACGGTTAGCGCAAAATACGTGCGTAGGTTATCGAAGTAGTCCGAACTCGTGTGTACTCGGGAGGGAGGCGGATCGATATCGAGCTCAAAGCCCTCCACGCTCTGACCGGGCAAACTGCGTGGCGTCAGATGCGCCAAGTGCTGGGCGAACCCCACGTGCGCGGAGTACTGATACTCTGTGTCGTGCTCAACGATTAATTCGCCCATTACACGATCTGGCTGCGTAGCGGATTGGAGTGACTGAAATAGCGCAGTCCGACGCCGTTGGATAAAGACTTCGCAGACGTGATCAGCGTGCGGGTCAATGCCAGCAGATCCGCGAAAGACTCGTGCACCTCGCGTCGACACAGTCGCGACAATAGCAGCTGCCTGGGTTGCTCGAAAAACGCAGTCTCGTTCCATTCCATCTGTTGTCCTGTCGCCGAACACAACTGCGCCAATTCGCGCCCGATTAGCTCCACCGCGCAAGCCAAGGAGCGCGGATTGGCAACCTCGAGCACGAGCAAGTCGACCAGGGCCGCTACGTCCCGTTGACCTTGGTAGCGTGACCGATAGGTGATGGTGCTATTGAACAGCGCAAGCACCAGATCAAATCCGGATTCGTGCAGTATCGAATCGCCCTCGAAGAAGGCTTGCAACGCCTGGCTCATGCAGATTAAGCGCTCAATCTGCCGACCAATCGTCAGCAAGCGCCATCCGTCGTCACGCGTCATGCCATCGGCCTGCGCACCGGTAATTGCTCCCAGCCCCACGACTAAGGCCGACAGCGCCGCAAGCGCGTCCTCAAGCGGCAGTGTTTCCTTGCCCCCGGTACGATGGATCGAACCTGCATAGCGCTCCACGGTCGAAGTAATTTGACGCCAATGCTCAAAGGCCAGTCGATCGCGGATCTGCGCAGCCGAGCTCGCAAGTTGCGCCAAGTCGAAAGCCACGCTATTGGCGCTCTCATCGCCCAAGCCGGCAAGCAACGTGCGCTCGAAGATCCGCTGGCCCAGCGCCGGCGGCGGTACCCCCGGTGGTACTAGGCCAAAGCCCACGCTCGCGTGCTTGATTGCTTTGAGTACAGCTTCGGGCAGCGGAGGGCTCGCGCGCAAAACGCTCAATATCGACTGCGCGGCTCGCACAGCATTGTCCGTGCGCTCGCTGTAGCGACCCAGCCAAAACAGGTTTTCCGCTGCCCGACTTGTGACAACCCGCCGCCGAAAAATCGCGTCGTCGATGCGCAGCCGATCAGGCAACATCGTAAAGGTATCGACCTCCTCTCCCGTTACGACCCAAGTGTCGGCACTGCTGCCGCCACGCTGCATCGAGACTTCATCTTGCCGATCGGCGATGCGAGTCAGTCCTCCGGGCATCGCGTGCCAGCCGCCATCGCCGGTAGCGATAACGTACACGCGTAACGTGGCAGAGCGCGGAACCAGAGCATTTCGGCTCCAACATGGTGCTTTGGAGTACGGCAGGTAGGACTGAATCGTGAACAAGTCGGGGCAGCGCTCGATTTGCTCCCGCACATCGGCCAAGTTAAGCAGGCCGGTGCCTCGGGAGATGGCCGGTTCAAGTCCGGACCCGCGGTAGGTTGGACGCACGCGCGCCGTCTGCAACGTAGCGAACGCACGATCTCTTGCCGCCGCCTCGCCGCACCACCAACTGTCGCGAGGAGGCAAAACTAACTCCTCGCCCAACACGCGCCGTGCGATCGCTGGAAGAAAACCGTGAATGGCCGGTGACTCGAGAAAAGCCGTGCCCAATGCGTTAGCAACCAGCACCTTGCCGCATCGGATGGCATGCAGCAGTCCCGGAACGCCCAGAGCCGAGTCAGCGCGAAGCTCCAGCGGATCGCAAAACACATCATCAAGGCGCCGGATCATCGCGTGCACCCGCTCGAGCCCGTGCAAGGTCTTCAGGTACAGCCGATCGTCGCGCACCGTCAGATCCTCGCCCTCGACCAGCGGGACACCCAGGTAATGGGCCAGATAGGTCTGTTCAAAATATGTTTCGTTGTAGCGCCCCGGCGTAAGCAGCACGATGCGCGGGGGGACCGAACCCTCGCCGACGTCGCGCGGCGCGTGCCGCACCAGCGTCTCAAGCAGCCGCCGGTAGCTTGCGGCCAGACGCTGCACTCGCATCGCCGCAAAGCACTCGCCAAAGAGTCGGGAGACCGTAAGCCGATTTTCCAGCGCATAGCCCAGACCCGAAGGCGCCTGGGTGCGGTGCCCCAGCACCCACCAGTGGCCGTCGGGGCCGCGTGCCAAATCAAATGCCACCACATGCAGGTAGATTCCGCCCGGAGGCTCGACTCCGTGCAGCGAGCGCAGGTAGCCAGGATTGCCCATGACTAGCGCTGGGGGCAGCAGCCCTTCCTCGATAAGTTGCATGGGTCCATAGACGTCGCGCATCACCGCCGAGAGCACGGCGGCGCGCTGCATAACCGCGGCGGAGATGACTTTCCAATCCTCGGCGGCGACGATGAATGGGAGCAGTTCCAGGGACCAGCGCCGGGCCGGCCCATGCTCGTCGCTGTAGACGTTGTACGTTACGCCGTGCTCGTGAATCTGCCGCCTGAGCAAGATCTCGCGCCGCTGCAGATCGTCCAGACCGGACGTGCCCAGCTGAGCAAAGAAGGCCCGCCACGGCGGGCGTAGCGCCGCGTCGGCACCGCGCAACTCGTCGTAGTGCCCCGGTATCCCTGGCACAGCAAGCGCAAGGGCCGCTCTGACGCCGTCAGCGTCATCGTCGAACTGAAAAAGACTCTGGGACACGGCAAGGTAAGGAAAGCAGGTGCGGCCGCATGATCATCGTCGAAGATCAAGGGTAAAGGGAAATTCCAGACTTCGCACGGCTGGAGCAACGTCAACACGCCCGGGCGTATGTCCGATGCGAAAGAATCGGGCCAAGCGCCGGCTCTCCGCCTCAAAGGCGTTGACGGGGAAGGTTTCATAGTTGCGCCCACCGGGATGAGCTACGTGATACGTGCAACCGCCCAGGGAGCGCTGCATCCAGGTATCTACCACGTCGAACGTCAACGGTGCGTGCACATCAATGGTTGGGTGCAGACCCGAGGCGGGTCGCCAGGCACGATAGCGAACGCCGGCAACATACTCCGCTGCGCGGCCCGTCGCCTGCAGCGGCAGCGCTCGTCCGTTGACCGTTACTACGTGCCGGTTGTCGTTGAGCCCGTTGACCAGGACTTCCAGGCGTTCAAGTGAGGAATCCACGTAGCGCACCGTGCCCGCAGGGGCAAATTCCTCTCCCATCACATGCCAAGGCTCCAGCGCCCCGCGCAAGCTGACGCTGATTCCCCGTGCGGAGATTTCACCGTATAAGGGAAAGCGAAACTCGAAATGCGGCGCAAACCAGTCGCGTTCGAAGCCATACCCCGCGTTCCTCATTTCCTCCAACACGTCTTCAAAATCCATCTGCACGAAGGTAGGAAGCAAAAAACGATCGTGCAATTCGGTATTCCAGCGGGTCAATCGATTGGCATACGGATGGCGCCAAAAGCGGGCGACCAAGGCACGAAGCAAAAGTTGCTGAACCAAACTCATGCGGGCATGTGGCGGCATTTCAAAAGCGCGCAATTCGAGCAGTCCGAGCCGCCCCGCGGGGCCGTCTGGGGAGTACAGCTTGTCAATGCAGAACTCCGCACGATGCGTGTTGCCGGTGACATCAATTAGCAAGTTACGCAGCAATCGATCTACCAGCCAGGGGCGCACCTCCATGCCTGGGCAAGCCAGCCGGTGCAGCTCGGCAAACGCGATCTCCAACTCGTAGAGCTGATCGTTGCGCGCTTCATCGACGCGCGGTGCCTGGCTCGTCGGTCCCAGAAACAGCCCGGAAAATAAATAGGACAAACAAGGGTGGTTATGCCAGTACGAAATCAGGCTGGCCAGAAGATCGGGCCGGCGTAACAAGGGACTGTCGCCGGTCGTGGGGCCTCCCAGAACAAAGTGATTGCCTCCGCCCGTTCCCGTGTGACGCCCGTCGATCAGGAATTTGTCGGCCGTCAGATGCGACAGGCGCGAGGCTTCGTACAGGTATTGCGTTTGCTCCACGAGCTCGTTCCAGCTCGATGCCGGATGAATGTTTACCTCAATAACGCCCGGGTCCGGTGTCACCTGCAGCGCCTGCAAGCGCGGATCGCGCGGTGGCGGGTAACCCTCAAGGACGGCCACCATGTTTAGCTCCTGCAGGCTTGCCTCGATAGCGGCGAGCAGTTCCAGGTAATCCTCCAGATGCGCGAGCGGGGGCAAAAAAACATACAAATTGCCGTCTCGGGGTTCTACGCACAGCGCCATGCGTGTAACGCCGGCTGCCGAGACGAACCGAGCCGGTGGCGCGTCGCGGCCGCTTTGCGCTGCTGGCGTCATCTTTGTACTGGGCGCTAGCGACGCCGCCGTGCCGGACGTTGGCGCGCGGTATTGAGCAAACAAGGGCGCGGCGGCAGGCAACGGCGGTCGCGGCGCGAAGGGGTCGCGCGTCTGCTCTGCGATTTGATCTTCGGCCCGGGCCCAGGCAAGCGAGTCCAGGGGCAGGCGCCAACCCATGGGAGAGTCGCCTGGCACCAGATACATGCGCTCGTCACGAAAGAACCACGGTCCGGTTTGCCAGCGGGCGCCGTGTAACGCTGGGCGGGCATCGTTCTCGCTCCTGCGCAGCGGCAAGGCATAGCCGACGACGCCCGCAAGTCCCTGGTCGAAAATACGGCGCAGACGGGAGCGTTCGAGTTCGTCGTCGAGTCGGCTATCAAACGGATCCACGTTAACGGGCAAACGACGCTCCCGCCAAAGGTAGTACCAGACGTCTTCATACGCCGCGATTGCGTAGGCCCGATCCAACCCGAGCCGATCGACCAACGACATCATCAACCGGCGCGCGTCATCGGCTGCGTAACCGCGCGGCGCGCGTTCATCGGCAAAGCGTGTCGGATCGTTCCATGCCGGCTGCCCATCGCGACGCCAGTACACCGCTAAAGCCCACCGCGGCAACGCTTCGCCCGGATACCACTTGCCCTGACCAAAATGCAAAAATCCGCCACGCCCGTATCGGTCGCGCAGCCGATGCACCAGCTCGGTTGCGTAGGCACGTTTGTTGGGTCCCAACGCCGTCGTGTTCCATTCGGCCGCATCGCGATCGTCGCTAGCGACAAATGTCGGCTCCCCGCCCATCGTCAGGCGCACATCCATGGCGGCAAGATCCGCGTCCACGCTTTGCCCCAGGCAATGAATCTGCGACCAGCGCTCTTCGCTATAGGGCCAGGTAACGCGTGGCGACTCGAAGATTCGCGTAACGCTCATCTCGTGGTCGAATTGCACCTCGCATTCTTCGAGCGCCCCGGTCACCGGAGCCGCGCTGCCCGGCTCCGGCGTGCAGGCCAGAGGGATGTGTCCTTCGCCGGCAAGAAGTCCCGACGTAGGGTCCAAACCAATCCATCCGGCCCCCGGCAGGTAGACCTCGCACCACGCATGCAGATCGGTGAAATCCGACTCCACGCCGGCCGGACCGTCGACCGGTTTGATGTCAGCTTTGAGCTGGATCAGATACCCCGACACAAATCGCGCCGCCAAACCCAGATTACGCAGGCACTGAACGAGCAGCCAACCCGTGTCCCGACACGAACCCGATCCCAATGTCAGCGTTTGCGCAGGCGCCTGTATGCCCGGCTCCAAGCGAATGACATAGCGCACTTCGCGCTGCAGGCGCTGATTTAATTTCACCAGAAAGTCGATGCTGCGCTGGCGGCTCCGATCCAAGCTCTCCAGAAAGTCGCGCAATGGCTCCGAAGGCGGCTCGGCAACCAGGTACGGTTGTAAATCGCGCCGCAGGCTAGGCTCGTAGGCAAAAGGGAAGGACTCGGCGCTGGGCTCAAGAAAAAAGTCAAAGGGATTGAACACCGCCATCTCGACCACCAGGCCTACTTCCAGTTGCAAGCGGCGCGTGCGTTCGGGAAAAACCAGGCGTGCCAAGTAATTGGAAAAGGGATCCTGCTGCCAGTTGATGAAGTGCAGCTCAGGCTCGACCTTCAAAGAGTAGGAGAGCACGCGCGTGCGCGCGTGTGGCGCAGGCCGAAGCCGCACGATCTGGGGCGAAAGCGTAACCAGCCGGTCGTACCGGTACTGCGTGCGGTGCTGCAGTGCTACGTGGATGGACATTAGGGCTTGGCAAACCGAGTTGGGTCTAGCCTCGTGGTATCGGATGCCAAAGTGCGGAGGGCGCGCAACCGGGCCAAGCGCAGGTTCATCCGCGTGGCTTGTCCGAACCGCGCTGTTGTTGTGCAACCAGTTGGATCGGCGCCATAGCGCCGGCGTTGCTCGGGGTGGACTCCAACCCCGGTGGCAGCGGTGCGCGCACTGGCGCGCACTCCTGTACCTCCAAGCGCACGGCTCCCGGACGCGCCGGGGCATCTTTCCAAGCGGGATCGGGAATTTCGCTAAAGACCTGTCGCAGCCGCGCTCCCCAAGTCGTACGGATCATCCGCATGTACTCGTTGGATTCGTCGATGTACACGAACTTGGTAACCCGCAGCGTGTCGACCTCGTACACCAGAAGGTCCAATGGCAAGCCCACCGAGATGTTCGATCGCAGCGTTGAGTCCATAGAAATCAGCGCGCACTTGGCACTCTCCCCAAGCGAGGTCTGCGGCGTTATGACGCGATCGATGATGGGTTTGCCATACTTGGACTCGCCGATCTGGAAATACGGATTTTCCGCGGTGGCCTCAATGAAGTTGCCCGCCGAATACACCTGAAAAAGCCGCATTGCTTCGCCGCGGATCTGGCCGCCGATCAGAAAACTGCAATTGAACTCGATGCCGGCTTCCTTAAGCGCGCCACCGTCATGCTGGAACACGGTTCGCACTGCGTCGCCAACGATACGGACCGCATCAAACAGGCTCTTCACGTTCCACAAGGTCGGCGCCGCCGCCTCGGGACCACTTTCGCAGACCAGCTGACGCACGGCCTGGGTAATCGCGAGGTTGCCCGCGCTCATCAGCACCAGCAAACGTTCGCCGGGATGCTCAAAAACGGTCATTTTGCGAAACGTCGATATTTGGTCGACGCCAGCGTTGGTCCGAGAATCGGCCAGAAAAACAAGGCCGGCGTCTACCCGCATAGCCACACAGTAGGTCATTTCAACTGATCCCTTCGCACGCTTGGCAGTCCCTATTTGCACAACAAGGGCCGCGGCCGGCGCGGCCCCTAGCCAGACACCTCCAGAGGCACAAGGAAATCCTGGCTGATGCGCTCCCCGATGTCGTTGACTCGCTCCAAAAAACTCGTCAAGAACGAATGTATGCCTCGCGCCAGTAGATCCTCGACCCTTCCAAACCGAAGCTCGGCCTCCAGCAATCCCGCTCGCCGCAAGGTTTCGCCCGAGCGGTCATTTTTCACCGCCTCAAGGTTAACGCATACCTCCTCGACCGAAGCGGCCAGCGAGCGCGGCATGTCGCGGCGCAGAACTAACAGTTCGGCGACCCGTGGCGGTGTGATCACGTCGCGATACACGCGCCGGTAGATCTCAAAGGCCGACACAGAACGCAGCACCGCGGCCCAATAGTAGTAATCCAGGTAGTGCGGCGAGCCGGTGGACTCGACATCACTTCGCTGCACCTGCCCGTCGCCAAGCTCGTGAAACTTCACATCGAGAATGCGCGCTGTATTGTCGGCTCGTTCCAAGAACGTGCCAAGGCGTGTGAAGTACAACGCCTCGTCTTTGAGCATGGTGCCAATGGTCACGCCGCGTGAGAGGTGCGAGCGAAACTTTACCCACTCGAAAAATTGCTTTGGGTCGCGCTGCAACAATCCGTCGCGCAGCTGGCTTTGCAGCTGCAGCCAGGTGTAGTTGTGCGTCTCCCACACATCCGTGGTCAGCGCGCCGCGCACCGCGCGGGCGTTTTCGCGTGCCGCTTGCAGGCACGAATAAATGGAGGAGGGATTGCCGGGATCGCGCACCATGAAGTCAAGTACCAGCGGGGCGCTCATGCCCGCATGCACGGCGTCATAGCGTGGCTGAAGTTCGGAGATGCCCAACATGGCACGCCAGCCGCGCTCGGCTTGCTGCTGCGACTGCGGCAGCAAGGAGGTCGTCAGGGTTACATCGAGCATGCGGGCGGTATTCTCCGCGCGCTCAATGTAACGCGCCATCCAGAACAGATGGTCCGCGGTCCGGCTCAACATCGGCAACCACCCCCGGCAAGGGTCATTGTTCCAGTACCCAGGTGTCCTTCGTGCCGCCACCTTGCGAAGAATTCACCACAAGCGAGCCCTCGCGCAACGCTACGCGCGTTAGCCCGCCGGGCACCATTTTGATGTTCGTACCCGAAAGCACGAACGGCCGCAGATCGATATGGCGAGGTGCGATGCCCGCATCGACATACGTTGGGCAGGTAGACAGCGCTAAGGTCGGTTGCGCGATGTAGTTCTCGGGATGTCGTTGAAGCCGGGCGCGGAAGTCTTCGATCTCCGCGCAAGATGCCGCCGGTCCCACCAGCATTCCGTAACCGCCGGCGTTGTGGACCTCCTTGACGACGAGTTCCGACAGGTGATCAAGAGTGTATTGCAAGTCATCGCGCTGGCGGCACCGGTAGGTCGGGACATTTTGCAGTACCGGCTTTTCACCGAGGTAAAACGAAATCATCTCCGGAACGTAGGGATAGATCGATTTGTCATCGGCGATGCCCGTGCCGATCGCATTGGCCAGGGTTACCCGTCCACTTCGATAAACGTCAAGCAAGCCCGCGACCCCCAGCGTCGAATCCGCGCGAAAAACCGTCGGATCCAGAAAATCATCGTCAATGCGCCGATAGATCACGTCCACGCGCATCGGACCTCGCGTCGTACGCATGAAGACGGCATCGTCCTGCACAAAAAGATCTTTGCCCTCCACCAGTTCGATTCCCATTTGTTGGGCCAGGAACGTGTGCTCGAAGTACGCCGAGTTATGCATCCCGGGCGTCAGCAGCACGACCGTGGGGTCGTCGACACCCTGAGGTGCTACGGAGCGAAGATTCTCCAGCAGCAGGTCCGGGTAGTGCTCAACGGGCGCCACGCGGTTGCATACGAACAACTCGGGAAACAGCCGCATCATCATGCGTCGATTCTCCAGCATGTAGGAGACGCCGCTGGGGACGCGCAGGTTGTCCTCTAGGACAAAGTATTCGCCCTCCCCGGCGCGGACAATGTCGATGCCCGCGATATGAGCGTAGATATCGCTGGCCACGTTCACTCCCCGCATCTCGGGCCGGTATTGCGTGTTTTGCATGATTTCCGCCGTCGGCATCTTTCCGGCGCGCAAAAATTCTTGTTCATGGTAGATGTCGTGCAAAAACCGGTTTAAGGCACGAACACGTTGGCGTAAGCCTGCCTCCAGAAAGCGCCACTCGGGCTCGGGAATGATGCGCGGTATTACGTCAAACGGAATCAGGCGCTCGGTGCCTGCCCCATCGCCGTACACGGCAAAGGTGATCCCGACGCGCCGGAAGACCTGGTCGGCCTCGGTGCGCTTGAGGCGCATTAGGTCCTCGCTTTGGCGGGCGAGCCACTCCTCAAAGCTACCGTAGTGCTTGCGCACGCCACCGTGCGGGACGTACATCTCGTTAAAGACCAAGCTCTCCACCTCTTCCCGCCTCGCGACCAATACGATGCCGTCATCAAATACTGTACCGACTTGCTTGACGCAAAAAATACGCCAGTACGAGCCTTGGTGCCATGGGCGCCGATTCGGCGTGACCTGCTCGCTCTAAGAGCCGAGGGCTTGATCGGGTCTTTGCAGCGGCGCACCAAACAAATGCAGGGGCCTTGCCGGCGTGCGCCGCTGCGGTGCAAGAGCGCACAACGCTGTAACACCCCGACGGCAAGGAGCAGGCAAACCAAGAGTTCACGACTTAACGTTACCGGTGGCCAAACGCTGCTGCTTGCGCGAATCAGGGATGCGGCCGGCAGCCGCCGATTGGCCCTAGGCCACCGGAAACTTGGCTGGGCAAGTTCATGGCCAAGAATCAGTTGAACGCCACGATTTACAAAAGCCTAGACGCGCAAATCCAAGCGATCCTTGGCGCGCTCGCGATCCGATTTATTCGCCTCGCACCGGGTTGGGGTTGCGGTCGAAGGGTCTTCCTTCATCGATCGCAGAACGCTACATGCACCCGTCACGGCAATGCCGAACGCAACATGGACAAGTAGCGTGTCCCAGCCGCGCGCAGCGCTAAACCAAGGGAAGATCAAGGTTAGCCCATGCAGGTTCAGAACATAGATCACAGTTCCGTAAACACCGCCGGCAAGAAGGGAAGCCAGCGTCCGAAATCGGCTGACAACAACAAGTGCCAACGCTGCGTAGGCCGTCGACAGTCCGTAATGAATTAGTGTCGCGGCTAAAAACACGTCCCACCGCCACCGGGGCTCGGTGACCAATATCGTGCGACCCATGGCGAGTGCGGCAGTCAGCCGTGCGTCGCGCAGCAGCTTCTCGAACGGGTTGGCTGCTGTCAGCCACCACAGAAGTAGTTGTAGGACGGTTGCGAGCGTGCCGGCGAAGCAGCCGGCTACGGCCGCAGCCACCCAGGCCGACTTATCGCGGTGGTGGGGCGCGAAGGAGTCGGGCGAGTTCATTTTTGGCCGGAGGCGATTTGGTTTGCATGCAGATGGCGCTCCAGTCCGGCGCCGCCGGCAAGCATGATTGCGTCGTGATTCCAGCGAAAGATCGGCCTTGCCAGCGGCGCAAGCAGGTTCATCCACCACCGCGTGGTTCGGACATGCCAGTCGTAGCGCACAAGCGTGAGTTCTCCGCTTCGAGCCAACTGACAGCAGCCGTCGCCCTCCAATTCCCCGTCGACCCGTAATTCGACAAGCCGCAACGGCTCGACGCGAGTCACGCGGGTAACAAAGGTCAAGCGGTACGGCAGCACGCTTTTGCAGGTGCAGCGCCGTCGCCATCCCAGGCCGCTCGGGTCGCCTTGCTCGAGCGTCACCACGCGTTCGATGCCGGTCCACCAATTGGGCCACGCCTCTACGCGCAAAATCGCATCCCATACGGCGCCGAGCGGCGCATCGATCTTGCACTGCGTGGTTAGTCGATATTGACGCCTATCGACCATGTGCATGCGCATGCGTTTCTCAGGGCGTAAAGAACTGGTCAGGAAAGTGTATGTCGGTTTGCGCGTCGGCCATGTCGACCGTCTCGATCCTGCTTCCATCCGTACCGAAACTTTCCACTTTGAGCGGAAAGCGGTTGTCCTGGGCAAGCCACACGTCGTATCGGTGCACACCGGCAACGCTTACTCCTGACTTGCCGGTCACTGCAAAGCCCGTCACAGGCCGCCCACCAACCTCGGTGTCACCGAGCAGCAACATCTTTCCCTGAGCGCACAACGCAGACAAATTGGCAATTAGTGCGCCCACATCGGAGCGATCGACGCGATGTCCACGTCGGTTACCGAGCAGCGGATTGTCCAGCGCGAGGGTTAGCGAAGGAACATGCTTTACGCCAAAGGGCCAAACGCGGACCCGGCGCGCAACGGGGTCATAAATGAGCACCATTCCGCGATACGGTTGGATGAACTCCATTCGAACCCAACCTGGTTTGCGGTAGGAATACCGTATCACCTGCTGCTCGCCGTCCCCGGATTCCGAGCGAAGCGTCACTTGATACGTGCTCAGCTCACGGAATCGGATTTGCGCCTCAACTAATGGGTCGGCCATGGCTTCAGCGCCAATAAGAACCAAAACGATCGTGCCCCATCGCAGGCACTTGTCCTTGCCCAGGGGGTTCCTGTACAAGTTCCACTGCCAAATCCGATGAGTCACTCTTGCAGCCTATCCTTTGCCAGAATCGATGCACCGTGTCGGCGTCCGATAGCGTTGTAACCCGAAGTTGCGCCTTAAAAACCATGAAGGATTCGAAGTAATGGCGACAGGCGTTCTCGAAAGAAATGGGCTCTCATGCCCGTTGAGAAGGGTGAGCCTTCGTAGGGAAGCTATCTGCAGGTCTTTCATGCCCAGTTCGCTCGGCAGACGATGCGCACCGAGAGTGCCGTTGCCTGAATAATGTAATGCGCACCCGAGCCACTACCCGTTCATTGCATCGCGTACAAAATTTGGCCAAGAATCAGTTCTTACGGCAAGGGGCGCGACGCCTGGCTAGGGCCTGAACGTATACTTCCACGCTCTGATTTGCGTCTTAATGGCAGCGCCATAGGGAGCCGAACGTGAAGCGACGCGAATTCATCACAGTTGCAGCCGCAGGAGGCGCCGGTATACCGGTTTTGGCAGCGACGCCATCGGCCTCAGAACTACAAGATTCCGAAGCCAGCTGGCAACATGAACCGTTGCCGCTTTCGGGGCGCGAAGGACCACAAACACCGGCAAGGGGTCTCATATTGGCCAACTTGCGTGGCGGCGCTACCCCAAGACTCGCAGTGCGCGTTGGAGATGGCCTTTTGGATATCACGCATGCTGCAAGCGCGCTGGGAATGTCGGTTCCACAAACCACCGATGAGCTGATCAGCAAGGGCGAGGGTCAATTGCGTCAGTGCATGACCTCGGCGTTGGCTGCGCACCGGGACCGTTGGATGGTGACCGAAGAGGCAGCGCTCTTTGCCCCGTGCGTGAGCAACCCCCAGAAGATCATTTGCATCGGGCTGAATTATCGGCGCCACGCGCGTGAGATTGGCGCCGCCGAGCCCAAGGTGCCGATCCTCTTTAATAAATTCAATAACGCGCTGAGCTACCATCGGGCTAGCGTCCCGACGAAGGGACTGCCGGGCAGCCATTTTGATTACGAGTGCGAGCTGGTCGTCGTGATGGGCCGCCGCTGCGTGGATGTGCCAGAGGAACGGGCGCTGGAATACGTTTTCGGTTATTGCACTGGCAACGACTTTTCCGAGCGAACCTACCAGATGATTACGAGTCAATGGGTCGCAGGCAAGACCAGCGATGGGTTCGCACCTATCGGCCCGTATTTGGTGAGTGCGGATCTGGTCGGAAATCCCAATGCATTGAAACTGGAGACGCGGGTCAACGGCGAATTGCGGCAATCGTCGAACACGTCGGACTTCATATTTAATTGCCAGCAGATCATTTCGTACTGCTCGCACCTGTTTCCGCTAGAGCCAGGCGACATTATTTTCACGGGCACGCCCGAGGGGGTCATCCTCGGCATGCCTAAGGAGCGTCAAGTCTGGCTACAAGCTGGCGATAAGGTCCTCACCACCATCGAAAAATTGGGCTCACTGGAAATCACCGTCGCCTAGCAAGCCGACGTTCCCGTCCGATCAGGCGCTGACAAAGCGGCCGGACTGGTAGTCATCGATCGCCTGATCGATTTCGGCGCGAGAATTCATGACGAACGGCCCATACTGCACGACGGGCTCACCAATTGGCGCACCGGCGAGTAGCAAAAAACGCGCCCCGCCTTGGCCTGCTCGCACTTGGATACTGTCGCCAAGGCTTAGGACTCCCGCCGCGCGCTCCGACAGGGGTGTGTCCTGCTCGCCTACGCTGGCGCTGCCTTCATAAAGATACAAAAAAGCGTTGTCATTTACCTCAAGGGGCGCCGTAAACAGCGCACCGGCAGGCAGCCGCACGTCGGCATACAGCGAAACGGCCGAGCGTGCCTGTGCGGGACCCGTCACGCGACGTTGCGACTGACGCAAGGTCCCACAGATGACTCGCGCCTCGCCGCCACCGGCCAACGCAAGTGTCGGGATCTCGCGCGCCGCGATATCGCGATAAGAAGCGGGCTTCATTTTGTCCTTGGCGGGCAAATTGACCCACAACTGGAAGCCTCGCATACGTCCTTGCGTCTGCTGCGGCATCTCCGAGTGAATGATGCCGCGCGCCGCCGTCATCCACTGCACATCGCCCGGACCCAGATCGCCACGATTACCCAGGCTGTCTTGGTGACGCATGTGGCCATCGAGCATATAGGTTACGGTCTCAAAACCGCGATGGGGATGCGAGGGAAAGCCTGCAAGGTAGTCGTCCGGATTGTCGGAGTAAAACTCATCGAGCATCAAAAACGGATCCAAGCGCAAAGCCTGCGAACTACCCAAGCTGCGACGCAACTGCACGCCGGCCCCATCGGAGGTTGCAACCGAAGCGATGGTCCGCTGTAGCGTTCGAGTCGTCATGATTTTGTCTCCTGATTTCTTTCTAGCGGCACACAGGGCGCCCACAACACGGGCCGCCGCTCCTTGATCAAACGGCCGGGCAAATCCACGAGATCGAGCTCATTTGCTTTTCATCGCGCGACGCCACGGCGCGCATCAAGACTCCAGGGACCGGCGCCGTTTGCGGCTAGCAGCAAAAAGCCGCCAGCAATTGACAGGTTCTTTAAGAACATGATCTGTTGTATCTGATCGGACAAGTGGGCGTGAAACAAGATCGCAGCCAGCAGCGTGAAGCCGGCCAACCCGAGCGCGGCCCAGCGCGTCCAAAGCCCTGCAACGATGAGCGCCGCTCCGCCGATCTCGGTAAGTATCACCAATGGCAGCAACGCCCCCGGCACCCCCTGGGAGTGCATGTAGGCCAAGGCGTTGGCATAGCCGTCGATCTTTCCCAGGCCAGCAATCAGAAATAGGACCGCAAGCAAGATGCGGCCGATCAGCTCCACGGGTTTGGAAAGGTTCGCTTGCATGCGCTGTTCTCCATATAAAAATCAACAAAATCGGAATTTCTCTATTTAATCTTCCAATTCTTCGATTGACAAGTTCATAATGTTAGATCAATTCATCGATCTGGTAGATATATGAATTCACCCAGAATTACGCTGGATCAGTGGCAGGTATTGCAACAGGTGGTCGAAACCGGCAGTTACGTAAAAGCCGCCGAACGCTTGCACCGCAGTCAGTCGACGCTGAGCTACGCGATGCGGCAAGTCGAGCGCTTAGCGGGAGTCAAGGTATTTGAGTTGCAAGGACGCAAAGCCGTATTGACCCCAGCCGGCGAAGCCTTGTATCGCCAAGGCAGAAAATTGGTCGAAGAGGCGCGTCGAGTCGAGCGCCTCGCCGCGGAACTTGCGGCAGGCTGGGAGTCGGAAATCGTGCTTGCGGTGGAGATCGTTTTTCCGACGTGGCTGTTGCTCGAGTGCCTTGGCCGGTTCGCAAAAGAGCGGCCGCAAACGCGCATTGAATTATTTGAATCGGTGCTAGGAGGCACGGAGGAAGCGCTGCTCGAGCGCCAAGTCGATTTTGCTATCGGCCCCTCCATTCCTCAGGGGTTTCTCGGGGACCGGCTCATGCAGGTACGTTTTGTCGCGGCCGCGCATCCCGACCATCCGCTACACCGCTTGGGCCGTGCGGTGACGATGGCAGATCTGAAAGCGCACCGGCATCTGCTCGTGCGTGAAACTGGCACCCAGCGCTCTAGCGCTCCCGCGCTTTTCGCGGACGAACGCTGGATCGTGTCGAACAAGGCCACATCCATCCGTGCTGCCTGCATGGGTTTAGGCTTTGCTTGGTTCCCGGAGGAAAATATCCGCGACGAGTTGCGCGAAGGTAAGCTCAAGGTGCTCCCGCTGCAGCAGGGAGCAGCGCGCTACGGCAATTTGTACCTCATTTTTGCTGACCCCGAAGCCATCCGGCCCGGTGCCCAGCGCCTTGCCCAGATCATCCGGACGACCGTAAAAGAGCGCTGTCGGCCGCAACTCGCATCCGAGAGCGATCACGTTGATCAGCCCTTGTAATATCTGCAGCGCCACCCCATAGCCAGGCGTTCAATTCATGTGGATCGTTCAAATCGCGCTGCGCCGTCCCTACACGTTCATCGTGATGGCGCTGCTCATTATTTTGGCAACGCCGCTGGCATTGTCCAAATTGGCAACCGACATCTTTCCGGAAATCAACATTCCGGTAGTCAGCGTGATTTGGAACTACAGCGGGCTGTCCGCGCAAGAAATGGGGCAGCGCATCACGTCGGTGACCGAGCGCGCCCTGACAACCACGGTCGACGATATCGAGCACATCGAATCGCAGTCGCTGGCCAGCATTGCGGTCGTGAAGATTTATTTTCAGCCCAAGGCCAATATTCAAACGGCGATCGCACAAGTCGTGTCGATCTCGCAAGCGCAACTGCGCCAGTTGCCCCCGGGAATTACACCGCCGCTGGTTATCAAGTACTCGGCGTCCACCATCCCCGTCATACAGCTCGCGCTCTCGGACCCCACGATGTCGGAGCAACAGCTCTTTGACACCGGCATCAACTTTTTGCGCCCGCAGCTCGTCACGATCCCCGGCGCCGCGATTCCCTGGCCCTATGGTGGCAAGTCCCGATTGATTTCCGTGGATCTGGACACGGCCGCGCTGCTCTCCAAAGGTCTGACTCCGGCCGACGTTGTCAATGCCGTCAACGCGCAGAACCTGGTGCTACCCTCAGGAACAGCGAAAATCGGCTCGACGGAGTTCAATGTCGCGGTAAAGGGTTCCCCTGACACGATCGACGGCCTGAACGATCTGCCCGTTCGCTCCGTGAGGGGAGCAACGACGTACCTGCGCGATGTGGCGCATGTGCGCGACGGCTTTTCGCCGCAAACCAACATCGTGCGGCAAGATGGCCAGCGCGGTGTGCTGCTGTCGGTGCTGAAAAACGGCGGCGCCTCGACGCTGCAAATCGTCAAGGAATTGCGCGAGCGGCTACCCAACGTCCTGCAAAGTCTGCCGCAGAGCCTGAAGATCACGCCACTTTTTGATCAATCGCTATTTGTCAAAGCGGCGATCGGGGGAGTCGTACGTGAAGCCCTTATTGCCGCCTGCCTTACCGCAGCACTCATTTTGCTGTTTCTTGGCAACTGGCGCAGCACCTGCATCATCGCGGTCTCCATCCCGCTGTCGATTCTCTCTTCGATCCTAGCGCTGTGGGGCATCGGAGAGACGATCAACATCATGACCCTCGGTGGCCTGGCGCTTGCTGTCGGTATCCTCGTCGACGATGCTACGGTGACAATCGAGAACATTGAGCGCCATCTGCATCTGGGGACGGACATGCATGAGGCGATTTTGACCGGTGCCGGCGAAATTGCCGTCCCGGCATTTGTCTCGACGCTGTGCATTTGCATCGTCTTCGTACCCATGTTTTTCCTAACCGGTGTTGCCCGGCACCTTTTCGTGCCGATGGCCGAGGCAGTCGTGTTTGCAATGCTGGCCTCCTACGTGCTCTCCCGCACACTGGTACCCACGTTGGTCATGCTGCTCATGGATCGCAGCCACACCGACCCCAATAGCACGAACTGGCTGGCGCGCGTTTATCAGCGCTTTGACCGCGGCTTCGAACGCATGCGCGGTGGCTACATACTGATCCTTAGCAAGCTGCTCACGCGGCGCGGGCGGTTTGGAGCAGCGTTTTTGGCCTTTTGCGCGCTCTCCTGCTTGCTCTACGCGTTTCCCCCCATACTGGGGCGCGACTTTTTTCCCTCGGTGGATGCCGGCCTGATCCGCTTGCATATGCGGGCCCCCACTGGTACCCGCATTGAGGAAACCGCGCGACTGTCCGAACGCGTCGACGCGGCGATCCGCGACATGATTCCTTCCGACGAGCTGTCGACGATTCTGGACAACATCGGCGTGCCTTACAGCGGCATTAACCTTTCCTACAGCAATTCGGGGACCTTCGGTACTTTGGACAGTGAAATCCAGGTTGCACTGCGTCCCGAGCACGGTTCAACCAGCCGCTATATTCAGCGTCTGCGAAACGAATTGCCGCAGCGCTTCCCGGGCATCGAGTTCTTCTTTCAACCCGCTGACATCGTCACGCAAATTCTGAACTTTGGCTTGCCGGCCGCAATCGATGTCCAGTTTGCTGGCGCTGCCATGGTCAACAATTACGCCGTCGCAAGCCGGCTTCTGACGAAGGTTCGAAACATCCCTGGTGCAGTTGATGCGCATATTCAACAGCGCCTGGACGAACCTGGCTTGAGCCTGCAGATCGATCGAACAAAGGTTCAGCAATTGGGGATGAGCGCAACCGATGTTGCGCAAAACGTTTTGGTATCGCTGTCGGGAAGTTTTCAAACCGCGCCGTCCTTCTGGCTCAATCCGGCAAACGGCGTCGTGTACAACGTTGCTGTACAAACGCCGCAATACCGCATCGATTCGGTCGACGCGTTGCTTCGAACCCCGGTGAACTCCGCCGGGGGGCCTTCGCCACAGCAGTTGCTTAGCAACCTAGTGCAACTTGAACCAGAACGGCAGCTGGCAGTCGTCTCGCACTACAACATCGCCCCCGTCGTGGACCTTTACATCAGCGTGGATGGCCGCGACCTCGGTTCGGTGGCGACTCAGGTGCAAGCGCTCATCGACGAGTTGCGCCCGCAATTGCCCCGCGGTTCCCAAGTGACTATGCGAGGGCAAGTGAAAACGATGCAAACCTCGTTCGAGGGACTGCTGCTCGGACTGTTGATGGCCGTCGTGCTCGTTTACCTACTGATCGTCGTGAACTTTCAGTCCTGGACGGACCCGTTCATTATCATCACCGCACTGCCAGCTGCGCTCGCTGGCATCGCCTGGATGCTATTGATTTCGGGCACCACACTTAGTGTTCCGGCGCTTACCGGCGCCATCATGACCATGGGGGTGGCAACGGCCAACAGCATCCTCGTGATCTCCTTTGCCCGCCAGCGCTTGCGAGAAGGCAGACCACCACTGTCGGCTGCTCTGGAAGCCGGCGCAACCCGCCTACGGCCAGTGCTGATGACGGCCCTTGCGATGATCGTCGGCATGATCCCCATGGCTCTTGGCCTGGGCGAAGGAGCGGAACAAAACGCGCCGCTCGGACGTGCGACCATTGGCGGATTGTTGTTTGCGACGGTATCGACCCTGTTCTTCGTTCCCGTGGTATTTGCCACGATTCACCAGCACTTCGCACGTCGCGCTGCAGCCCGCGCTGAAAATCCGGGTTCGCCGTCTGCCCCTGGTTTGCAAGGAAGCACCGCCAATGTCTGACAGCCACCACTCTTCTTTGGGAATCCATAGCGCAAGTTCAGGGCAGCACCTCGCGGCAGGCGCCATGCCGCGCATGCGCATGCTGCTTCGCGCGCGGCGCGCGACCATCGTGATCGTCGTACTGCTCGCGCTCGGTGCCGCCAGCACGGTGATCGGCCGGGTGGTACGCATGCGCGATCTTCAGACCACGACGCAGCTACAAGCGCGCACGTTTGTTTCGACGACGCGCATCGAACAGGGCAAGGGAGGTGAGACACTCGCGCTTCCTGGCACGTTGCAAGGTTTCATCGAGTCGCCGATCTACGCTCGAACCAGCGGCTATCTGTTGCGCTGGAATCGCGATATCGGGGCGCGGGTCGAGAAAGGCGAACTACTTGCCGAACTCGATACCCCGGAAGTCGATCAGCAGCTGGCGCAGGCTACGGCCGCCCGTGAGCAGGCCGCCTCGAGCCTGGAGCTGGCCAAAAGCTCGGCTGAGCGCTGGGAAAGTCTGCGTCTGCGCGACGCCGTGTCGCAGCAGGAGCTCGATGAGCGGCGAAGCGCCTTTTCCCAGGCGCAGGCAAACCTAGCGGCCGCAGATGCCAACGTGCGCCGGCTGCGCGAGCTTGAGGGTTTTAAGCACATCGTTGCGCCATTTTCGGGTGTTGTCACCCGCCGCAATATCGATGTGGGCGATTTGGTCGATGCAGGTAACGGGGGTGTCTCCAGGGCCCTGTTTACTCTTGCCCAAACCGACCCACTGCGGGTCTACGTTTATGTGCCGCAAACGTATGCAGGATTGGTTCGCATCGGCGAAGCGATAGCGGTCACCCAATCGGAGATACCGGGCGTACGTTTTCGCGGTACGGTCAGTCGCACCGCCGGCGCAATTGATACCGTTACGCGCACCCTGCAGGTCGAAGTCAGCTTGCCCAATCATGAGGGGCGACTGCTACCGGGTGCGTACGTCCAGTTGGAATTGCCCGTTGGTAACAGCAATAACTTAATGGCACCCTCAAACTGCCTGCTCTTTAGGCCTGAAGGCCCAAGAGTGGCCGTCGTCAACGCCGATGGACGAGTGCACTTGCAGCCAGTCACTATCGGGCGGGACTTCGGACAGTCCGTTGAACTGCTCAGCGGCATAAACGTCGGCGATCAGTTGATCCTGAATCCGGCCGATTCGCTGGCCGAAGGCGACGTCGTTAGCTTTCAGCCACCGACGAAGGACAAGGACAAGAAGTGAGGTTTGGTCATCCGCAATTGCGCGGCGCGCCAGCAATAGCCCTTATGCGCCACGCGTTGGCGCCGGTGTTTGCTTGTGGCCTTGGCGCCTGTGCCCTAGGGCCGAATTATCAGCGACCCGCGGTGGACATGCCGCCAACCTGGACTGTCGAAGAACCGTTTCGTGCCGCGCGGCCTGATGAAGCAGTGCCCCGCGACAAGTGGTGGGAGATCTTCCCGGATGAGAAACTCAGTGCGCTTGAAGCTGACGCGATTGCGCGCAATCCGAGCTTGGCAATTGCTAAGGAGCGCCTGGATCAAGCGCGAGCGATCGTTACGGTAAACCGCGCGGGGCTTTTTCCTCAGCTTAACGCCGACCTTGGCGCGGCGCGCGAGAAAAGCTCCGCAAACCGACCGCTGGCGCTGTACAACGTTCCCAATGCATCGACGGTACAAAACGATCTGAATGCGGGCTTTTCAGTCCAATACGAGGTTGATTTGTTCGGCGGCGTGCGCCGTCAGGTCGAGGCAGCGCGCGCCTCAGAGCAGCAAACGCAGGCAGACCTGGAGAACGTCCGCCTCGTGGTCACTGCCGAGGTAGCCGCCGACTATTTCAGCCTGCGCGCGCTCGACGCCGAAATCGACGTGGTTCGGCAAAACATCGCCGCGCAACGCCGTGCCCTGGAATTTGTGACCTCGCGCCACGATATGGGCGTAGCTTCCGGATTGGATCTTGCGCAGGCACAGTCCCAACTTGATTCGACCGTGACGCAGATCGACTTGCTGCGCGTGCAGCGCGCCCAATTCGAGCACGCGCTTGCAAGCCTGGTAGGCGCGAGCGCGCCCACTTTTATCATCGCACCGAGGCTCACGGAGCTTTCCGTGCCGTCGATTCCGATCGGTGTTCCCTCGGATCTACTAGAGCGACGTCCCGATGTTGCTTCCGCCGAGCGCGCGATGGCGGCTGCCAATGCCCAAATCGGCGTAGCCAAAGCCGCCTACTTTCCCAGCGTGCCCTTGACGGGCGCCTATGGCGTTGAAAGCAATCAGCTTGCGTCGCTCTTTAGCGCCGCCTCAACGCTTTGGTCGCTTGGGATCGCAGCCACCGGGTCGCTGTTCGATGCGGGGCGGCTGAGTGCGAATATCGACTTCGCCCAGGCCGGCTACCGGGCCACGGTCGCAAACTACCGCCAGACGGTCCTAACGGCCATGCAAGAAGTGCAAGACGGATTGACGGGCAGCGCTAACTTGGCGCGCGCCGCGGCAGAAGCCAACGCGGCCGTGCGTAGCGCGCAACGTGTTGTTGACCTGGCCAACGATCGATACGCCGGTGGACTTGCCACCTACCTGGACGTCGTCACGGCCGAACAGGCGTTGCTCGCCAATCAGCGCCTGCAGGTGCAGATCAATGGACAGCAGACCCTAACGGCCGTATACCTCGTCAAGGCGCTCGGCGGAGGCTGGGACGCATCACGCCCTCCGCTTGCGCAAGCGCATTGACAGGCTGCCCACTCGTTCTTTGCGCACTCCTGCCGCTCGCGCGTGAAACCTCCGAGCGGTTCCGATCAGTAAAACAGCTCAGAGATTGCGACGGACGACTTGCGGCCGATACGCTCGAAGTGCTGTTGCAGCCAAGCCCTGGTTCGCTGCCGTCCCAGCTCCTTGAGCGTGCCGAAGAACTGCAGGTTCGCGGCGAGTTTGGTCTCCGCCGTCAAATCGCTCATGAACTCTTGGGCATCAATGACGTGAAAGCACGTTTTGGCGATTCGCCGTTCAAAGCGCCCGATCGGAAACCAGGCACTGTCCACGTACTCGCGCAGGTGCGCAAACATGCGCATCTCGCGTAAAAAAGTCGCTGTAAATCCGAACTCGAGTATGCGCTCTTTGATGTCCTGCGCGCTGAAAGGAGTTTGTTTGTATTTAAGCGGTGAGAGCAAAACCAGCAAGATGTCGTGCGAGCGGCACTCGTAGAACAGGGGAAACACCGCAGGATTCGCGGCGTAGCCGCCATCCCAATACGGTTCGCCGTCGATTTCCACGGCTCGGTGCATCATTGGCAGGCAGGCCGACGCAAGGATGGCCTCGACGCGCAATTCGGGCAGGCGAAAAAGTCGCAATTTGCCCGAATTGGCATTCGTAGCGGCAACAAATAGTTTGAGGCGGCTTTGCGCGCGCAAACGCTCGAAGTCAATCTGCGCGGCGAGGATGTCACGCAGGGGATTGCGGTCGAAGGGATTGATTCGGTCGGGCGCAATGTCGTTTGCCCATTGGAGCATTCGGCGAAAAGCCGGTGTCAGCGCAACACCCTGGCCATCGACGGTGGAGACCGTTGTGCCAAAAGGCATGCTAGCGGCAATTGCGGTCCAGAATTTTTCCAGCGCCGAGCGCGCGCCTTCCCGGCCACCGTCGAGCAGTCCGTGCGCCAGAACAACCGCATTCATGGCGCCGGCACTCGTGCCACTGATTGCTTCAAACTGTAGCCGCCCGTCCTCGAGCAGGTAATCGAGCACGCCCCACGTAAAGGCGCCGTGTGCGCCTCCGCCCTGCAGCGCAAGATTGATCGTGCGGCAACGTGCAGATCTGGAAAACATGTCGCGGCGTGTATGCTGCAACGCAGCCAAACGCGTATCGTCGCACAAGCTCGCCCGGTTAAGGGCGCGGGTGACATCAAGACGGCAAGAAATCCACCGGCCAGTTGATTGTCATCATGCTGACATCCTTGGCGCCAAAGTCGAACTGCTTGACTCGCGCCAAGAGCTTGCGTTCGAGCTCGGGCGAGCGCAACTCGCTCGAAGCGATTCGGCACTCGACAACTTCCCCGGATGGCGCAATCTTGAGTTCCAGAACAACTTTGCCCTCCAAGGTGGGGTCTTCGCGCAGCGCCCGGTTGTAGATTGCGTAGATCGCGCCCTTGTTGCGCTCAAAGACGAGCTTGATCTCCTCAATCGAGCGTGAGGCCTTGCCGTCACCGCCGCGCTGCAAAGTTCCGCCGCGACCACCGCCGCCGCCCGCGCCGCCGCCACCTCCGCCGCCCGCGACGCCTTCAACTAGCGTTGTAGCGCGGCCAGCAAGGCCCCCGCCACCCGTGTCGCGACTGTAGCCCGCGGTGTTGATGCCGCCGCTACCGCGCGTTGCGTTAGACGTGATCAACGATCGCACGGGTATACCCTGCCCGAAGCCAGCACCGACGCCCGCTCCGACGCCCGATCCAACCCCAGGGCCCTGCTTGATGTCCTTGTTTAACTGCACCGCGACCGGCGCACCGCGCAAATCGGCCAAATCGTCCTTCATTGCGAGCAATCCCACTCCCGCGGCCTTTCGCCTCGCGGCCTCGAGCTTCTCGCCTGGTGGCTTGTTGGGCACGGGATTTCTCGCTTCCGGCACCGGTACCTGCTTGGGCTCGGGCTTTGATACTTGCGGCTGCGCCTTGGTCTGCGTGTCCGGAAGCGGTTCTGGCTTCACGGAAGGAGGCGGCGGCGGAAGCGGCGCGCGCTCCAGCATCAGTTTGGCGAAGCGCTGCGGAAACTCCTCAGGGTGCTCCCGATCGACCGTCGGGCGCGGCAGCCAAGGCATCAGCAGTCCCAGTAACAGACACAAAATCAGCACGTTGCGCAAAATGCGCCGAAACCGCGCCTCGTCCTGCGCCGACCCCGTCCAGGGCAGCACGGCCGAATGATAGGAAACCGTCGTCGCAGCCATTACGCCCCGTTCTTCCTTTGTACAGCGAAGGAAACCTCGCTGAAGTTCGCGCGCGCACAGGTGTACATGACTTTGCGCAGCAGGCGGTACGGAATGTCTTTGTCGCCCATGATGGTGATCGGTTTGTTCTCCGGGGCATTTTCTCGTCGAATCATTTCGTGACTGGCCTGAATATCGAGCTCGGCCTTGAGCGGTGCAATCATGTCCTCTTGCGTTGACATCGCCTCCGCAACCGACGCGACCTTGCGCCCCTGCACCAAAATGTCGCTGTCGTTTACGACAACCACTACCGTCTCCTTCGGGCTCTGATCGGCGACGGATTCGGGCAGCTTTACTGCCTTGCTATTGGGCAGCGCCTGAATCTCAGCGGTGTTCGAAAGCAAGAAGAAGATCAGGATCGTGAAGATATCGATCAAGGAAACCAAATTCATATCAACGAGCGATTGATTGCGCGCCTTTCGCATGGCGCGCCGCTCTAACGGCGTGTGCTTCATGATTTGCCTTGATGTTCGCGCACCGGTGCATCTCCCACAGAGATGTCCGGAAAGAGCTCTGCCCGCACGACCTTTGCACCTTGCACGGTGACGCCGATCCGCACCGCATCCATTACCTGGACAAGCACGTCGTACGGCGTATTGGGTTCGGCCAGAACCGTCGCATCCGTTTTGTCAGGAAATCGGACCTTGATCTGCTCCATGAGCAACGAAAGGGCCTTGTAGTCGTGGCCCGACTCCGTATTGGGAATGCGTTGGATAAGGCCACCGATGCGGTCGCCTACTTCTAGCGCATCGGGGCGGATCACCACTTCCAGCTGCAAATCGCCCTTGAGCTTTTCCACGCCAGAGGACTGGGCCGGCAGTGTCAACTGCAGCACCGCGAGCCGGGAAAACACCGCCGTCGAGAGCAAAAACGGCACCAGCACCACGATCAAGTTCAAAAACGCGGTGATCTCCAGATGCGCCGGCTTTTTGTGCAGGCGTCGAATACGCATGATTAGTGCGACTCCCTCGTTTCGGCCACTAGCTTCCCATCCCCCGCCATCTTCTGTACCAGATTCAGAAAGCTAATCTTGGCGGCCTCCAGGCTATCGACGATTTCCGTCGTCCGTGCTGTAAGAAAGGCGTGGATCAGCAGAAAGGGGATCGCCACCATGAGAGCAAAAAAGGTGTTGTTCATGGCGACCGAGATACTCGCCGAGAGCAACTCGGCTTTTTCCGCAGGATTAACCTCGGCCACCGCAGTAAATGCATGGATAAGGCCGCTGATCGTTCCCAGCAGCCCGACCAGCGTAATCACGTTGGCGAAAGTGGCGATGTAGTGCGTGCGCTTTTCTAGCCGGGGCACGATCTCCATCATGCCCTCCTCCATCGCGGCGTCGATGTCCTCGCGCCGGCGCGTGCTCTGCAGTCGACTCAGTCCGTTATGCACGATTAATCCGATCGCAACATCGGTCTTGGACGTGGCCCCAAACACCTGCTGGAGCTTGCCGCCTTGCAGCAGGGGCAAGATTCGATCCCAGGCCTTGCGGTTCTCCGACCGCGCCCGGTTCAGGACAATGAACCGTTCGATGGCGATCGATAGTCCCAACGCCAAGATAAACAGGCTGGGATAGATGAATAGACCGCAGTCTTGGAAAAACTTAACTACCGTTCCTATGGCATTCATTGAATACTCTCCAATCACAAAGCCCTAAAAAAGTTCTCCCTTGTAGATATCCTTGCGCCGTGCTTATTTGTGCTCCTGCGAAGCCACGGTAGGGGAAGGTTGAATCTGCGCGTCGTAGCGCACCTGCCGACGAAATACGTCACGGTCTATGGGTGCCAGCGCCTCATCGAGCACACTTCTCATCGGACGCCCCGCAAGCTCACCGGGCGCGGGCTTTTTCCATGGAACGATGTATAGGACCTTGGGCAACTCGCGGTTACCAATGATCTTGGTCTGGTCCATGTCCGCCCGATCGTCGGCCTTTGCCGCGTTCGCCAGCAAGGCGATGAAAAAAACACCCAACAAAAAAACACGTTGCCTCATTCCTGCTCCTTACGGGCCACCGCGGTCCGGTCTCGATTGCGATTTTTCAGGTCGGTGACCCATTTGCTGACCTTTTCGTCTCCACCCGACAAGGCCAAATAGCGATCGTATAGCTCTAGGGCGCGCTTGCTGTCCCAGAGATAAAGGTCAAAAAGAATCCCCAAATTCAGATTCGCGCTGGCGTACGCCGGATCCAGCGCAAGTGCGCGCTCATAGGCCTCGCGCGCTTTGGCAAACTGGCCTTGCTGCCGGTAGGTAATGCCCAGCTGATTCCAGTACACCGGTTGCCCGGGACTGTCGCGCACGGCAAACTCCAACTCGGATATAGCTTGAGCAATCTTGCCGGCGCGCCGGTAGATGATCCCCAAATTGGCGTGCGGTCCTCCCAGCTCGGGGTTTGAGCGGGTCAAAGCCAGAAATCCACGCTCGGCGTCCGACAAACGCCCCTGCTGAAGCGCTCGCAATGAGGTATCAAAGGCGCGCAACACGTCAGGACTCAATTGGGGCGCCAAATCGGCGTTCGGCAGCGCAGCGGCGCCGCCCGTATTCGAGCTACCGGCGGCTGCCGCAGTGGCCGGTTTGCCGCCGGCATTTTCTGGCGTCGTTTTTGCGGACGTTTTCGCGCCCGAGGCGTCGCTAGCTGCGGCGGTCGATGCACCTTTGGGGGCTGGCGACAGGCCGGCGCATGCCGCCAATGCTGCGCTCAGCGCAGCAATTAGGCCGTATTGGCGCAGCAATTTAACGAATCGCATCAACCGCCACCTCGCTGCGTTCGTTTTTGGCGTAGCGCACGGGCCGCAACTGTGCCAAGGCCGAGAAGCTGCCCTTTACCCACTGGTCATAGATACCCGTGGCACTGCGGCGCGCATTGACCTCATGCAATTCGATAGCCTTTTCCTCAAAGGGAAAGGCCTGCTCCTCAAGCATCACGTTGTACTGCTCGACCTCGTCCTTCGACAGCCCTTTGGGGCGCTGCGAAGAAAGCAACGCGCGCCCAAAGTCCTGGTACAGCTCGGCGGTGTGAAAGGTTGCCGCGGTCGCAACGTCGGCAACCCCGTAATCGGCCGCGACGGCATACGCCTTCAGGGCGTCCTCCATCTTCGCCTTTTTGAGCTTGAGTTGCTTTTTAAGCGGCTCCACAAGCTGAACCTTCTTGTATTCCTCACTCACGGGCTCGGCCAGAGCCAATGCAGCAGTCGCCGCCAGGTAGCGAGTTCTATTCGTGCGGCCCGATCCGCCTGCTTGGTCGGCCTGCAGCATCTCGCGCATCCAAGGCAAAGCAAGTGCGGCTCCGCCCTCTTCCTTGGCGATGCGCGCAAGGCGATATCGCGCTTCCATCGCCGGTTCGAGCGGTTCCGGATGCTGCCGCACATAATGTTCGTATGCCTTGGCTGCTGCCGAACGGGCTCCGGCCTTCTCATACAGCTCGGCTGCCTGCCATAGCGCTGCGCGCGCAAGCTGCGGCTCCTTCTTCAGCCCCGAGAGGCGTTCGTATTCGCCAGCTGCCGCGGCCCATTGACCGCTTTCCGAATACACAACCGCAAGCTTTTCGCTGATTTCATTTTGCAGGGGGTGGTTAGGATACCGCTGGCGAAAATCCTCGAGCGTACGTGCGGCCTTTGGCCAATCCTTCAGGCCAATAAGCACCGCAGCCGCGTCGAACTGCGCCGTAGCCCGCACGGGCGAATCGGGGGCGAGTGTGCCGACGCGCTGAAAATGATCCACCGCTTCGCGCAGACGTCCTTCGGCACGGGCCTGCTCGCCTTGCTTGTAAACGGCGGCGGCAAGACGCTCCGTGAGTGCACCTCGTCCCGGGTCCGTCGGTGGCGTGAGCGCGAGGACCTCGGTATAGCCATGTTCGGCCTGATCGAATTTGCCGCTCTCAAAGGACGAATGCGCAATGACAGTCCAGGCGACCCGTTGCTGGGCAGCTGCAGCGGGGGGTTTGAGTTTCAACACGAGCTGCGCGGTGGCCATCGCGCGGTCGAGCTGATGCAGCGCGTAAAGTTTCTCGGCTGCGTTGGTAAGTACCGGCCCGGTTCGGGGGTCGGCCGCAAATGTCGCCCCGAAACGAAGCGCACTTTCGATGCTTGCTCGCTCGATCCGATCGCGATCACCGGCGTTGGTGGTGCGCTTTTCCTGCTCCGCGTAGGAAAGCAGCGCTGCGTAACCCGCGTCGGCGCTCTTGGCGTGCGCTGGGTATTGGTAGGCGGCCTTCTCGTACTCCGGAGCGGCCTCTGCAAAGCGGCTATCCTCAAAGAGCAGCTCCGCAAGGAGAAAATTAGCTTGCGCCGCTTGCGGGTCCGAGGGGAAGGCCTGCAGGAATTCGCGGTACCAGTGCACGGCGGCCTGATAGTCCTCGCTTTTCTTGCTTTTCTGCGCCGCGGCGTGATAGTAGCGAGTAAGTTCTCCCAGGTACGTCTTGACCAAGGGTCGAGTCCGCTCCCAGGCCGGTGCGTTGGCACGGCGAAATTCGCCGTTCACGCCATAGCGCTCCACGTATTCCTTTTTGGCCTCCAACGCCATGCTCTCGAAACCGCCTCGCTGGTAGATATCAATCACCCTTGCTTGCAGCATCGGCGCCTGGGCATTTAGCGGATTGCGGCGGGCAAAAGCGCTGAACGTATCGGCCGCGTCCTTGACCCGTTCCTGTTTCATGTACAGCTCGCCTAACTGCTCGTAGACGCGGAACTCGTAGTCATGGCGAGAGGCCACGCGCACGAATTCGGGAATCGATTCGGCACCCTGCAGGTTCTCCAAACACAAGCTCACCACGCGGAATGTGTCCTCGACGAGCTCCCGATCGGCCCGCGTCAGGCCGGGCAGCTCCTCAAGCTTGCCCTCACCTTCTTTACCGATGAGCTTTAGATCCAGGACACCAAAAAACGAATGCAACGCTTCTTCCAGGCGCCCCTGTTTGTAGAGCGACCACCCCTGCATATATAGGGAGCGTTCGTAGTACGCACTGCGCGTCGCGCTGTGCAGCACCGTCGCATAGGCCTCTTCGGCCGCAACGTAACTGCGCGTGGAAAACAGCAATTCGCCGCGGCGAAAATTCGCCTCATCGAGATATTTCGTATTGGGAAATTGCTGCACCAGTTGCGAGAGCGTGCGCAGGGCCGCCTCCAGGTCGCCTCCTTGCTCGTAGGCGCGCGCCAGCTGATACAGGACGCGGTCGTTGTTTGGATCTTGGGGATATGCCTTGAGAAAGTCCCGATACTGGGAGACGGCGCGCTCGTAATTCGGACCGCCACCTCCCGACGCACCGGTGCCAGTGGCGCTGCGGGTATCGGCGCTGTCCATCTCCAGGTCGCCGAGCCGGCGCAACGCTTCAGGCCGCTGGGGATCGTGCGGGGCCGACTTTAAATAGTCGCGGTAGGCCTGCATCGTGGTTTCATCGCTGGTGGCGATGTCCTTGCTCTCGGGCAGCAGGTAGGTGCGGCTCTCCAGGCTCTTAAGAGTCGGCGGCGGTTGGGGGGCGGGTTTGCTTGCGCATCCGCACAGCGCCGCCACCACGAGCAGCAAGAGGCTACTGCTCGGTCGCATTCTCAGGTACCTTCGCAAGTCGAGCGCGATCGTAGATTTGCGCCACGGCAAACCGCGCCTGGGTGCCGTAGAGCGCGAGCCGCTCCTTTTGTGCCTGCAGCTCCGCCACCGCCATTTCTTGCACGGCGCCGCGTTGCAATCCGAGCAACTCCTCGACACGCGGAATCAGCGCCCGGATCCGTTGCTCGAGCGCGCTGATCCGCGCAGCAAACTGGTCAAAGTGCGCCGGCTCCTCTTTTTGGGCGCGCATCAGATCGGCATCCAGGGAGCGCGCTCGCGCCAAATCCGCCGTGAGCTGGGTTAGGTCCTTCTTAGCATCCCACAGTCGCGTCGGAAATTCTTGCGCCAGCTGCCAGCTGAGCGCCCCGGCCACGCGCCGATAACGCTCGCGCGCCACATCGCTCTGGGGATCGTTGTGCTCGCGCTCCAGTGCGGCACGCGCCCGGTCCAAACGTACGAGAAGCGAGCGCTCTTTGGCGTCGGCAAAGGCCAAACCGTCGGCCTGTCCTTCCGCTAGCGCGAGTTCACTCTTGAGCGAGTCGCGGCGTTGCTCGAGGTTGCTGATCCCGATGTTACGCGCCGCTTCTTGCACCTGCGGCAAGCGCTCGGCAAAGGCTTGGCGCCGGTTCGCCAGCATATCCTTCATCACGCCCAGGTTGCCTTGCCAATCGCGCAAGTTTTTCGCCAAAAATTGCAGGTCTCGATAACTCTTAAATGCCTCCTGGAACTCATGCAGCGCCAGCACTTCCACGAGGTGGCGGGCATGGGGCAAATCCGGCAGCTTGTCGATATTCCAGAACCAACCCATCTCTTCGCCTGGATTGCTGGCAAGCAGCCCATCGAGCAGTTTGCCGCTTCGGATCGCCGCGATCGATTCATCCAGGCTGACATTTTCGTGATCAAATGTGCTGATCGCATCGCGGTACTGTTCCAGCGCCTGAGAATACGCTCCCATCTCAGCCAGTGCATATGGCACGGCGAGCTTGGCTTCGAGCACGGCTGCGTCGCTCGCGTCGCGGCCAGTGAGTTCCGACCACGGCACAAGCGCATCGGAAGGTCGACTTAAGGCATCGGCCGCCCAACCAAAACCCAACAGAGCCTTGTTGGCGAGCATTCCCGAAAGTCGCACGCGCTCAAGATAAACTCGGGCCTGGTCCGGATGCTTGTCCTGCAACGCCGTAAATCCCAAAGCGACGTTGGCCTTGTCGCGAAGACTGAGAAATTCCTCGCTTGCGGCGGGGCCAACACCAATCGCATCGAGCACCTGGCTGCCTTCGGCGACCTGGTCGCTCTTGATCAATGCGATGCCGAGGTTATAGCGGGCGTACAGGGCCGCTTTGCCTTGGGTCGCGAGGGGTTTTAGTGACTGTGACGCGCCCGCATAGTCGCCGCGCGCCATCAGCACGTTGGCGCGCAACAGCCAACGATCCTCCTCCAGATCTGCGGGCAGGCGACCTTTGATCCGATCTAACGCGTCTTGGGCTTCGGCCAAAAACCCCCGCTGATAGCGAATCTTGGCCAGGTAGTACCACGCACGATCGCGAACCGAGGGCGGTGCGCCCTTCTCGATGAGGCGAGCGAACACTTCGGCCGCTTCCCGATGCAATCCGTATGACAGGTACAGCCCGCCACGCAACACCTCGGCTTCGTCGGCGTGGTGCGCAACGCGCCCAAAGTGCTGCGACACCATGAGAGTCGTAAGCGCCGTGAAATAGCGTTCCTGATAAAAGTAAAAGAGGCTGTCGCCAAAGTGCGGATCTTTTACCGCATGTCGCGACCAGCCGCCCTCCTCGGCCGAGGAAGCGACCGCGCTGCCCCAACCTAGGGCCCCAGCGAGAGCAAGCGCCAGGCAGCCGGTCAGGCGCCGGAGCGCGCAACGAAGCAGTAGGGATTGTCGCATCAGCGTTTACTGCCAGACTTTCACTGCAAACTCGGGCTGAATCTTGCCCGCCGAGTCAGTAATCTGCAGCTCGATGTACTTGGGGTCCGTGCTTTTGTCGAACTTGACGGTCGCGCCACGTCGGTAGTCGCGGTCGTACGGACCCTTGCCCGAAAAAAACGCGACCAGCTCGTGAGAACCGCTGCGCAAGTTGCCCACATAGAGCCGTTGCACACCCCCACGGTGCAGCGCTTGGACTTCTGCAGGCGTGTACAGGTAATTGGCCACCTCCTTGTCGTCCAGCTTCACCTGCACCGAATCAAGTGCAAATAGCTTACCGACGTCCATCGATACGAACACCGCGACCTGCGTATTCGCAGGGAATAACAGCTCCTCTTCGAGGACAAGCAAGTCGCGGTTTAGCTGTATCACTTCATTTTTAGTGTCCTGAATTCGATTGTCGAGGTCACTTACTTCCGGTTTGCCGGGCGCAGCCGACTCCTCGGCGGCCGCCGCAGGTAGCGCCAGCGCCGCAAAGATAAGCGCCAGTGCGGCGGTAAACAAACTGCATCGTCGATTGATCACGGCGCCTCCTTCGTCAAAACGTTGCCGTCAGAAACAACTCCACCACGTTGGCATCGAACGAATACAGTTTGCCCGTGCGTATGTCGGTGAAATCGTCGTAGTGAAAACGCATCCATTCGTAGGCTGCGGTGAACTTAATCTCGTAGCGCCCCGGTTCCCGTACGATGGAATAAGAACCCTTCGCACCCAAGCCAAGGTCATTGAATGTGCTCAGCTGGCGATTACGCGACATATACGTCTCTTCGGTTGCGAAATCGTCGCTGTAAAAGATCGCGTGGCTTTGTGAATAGTGTCGCACGAACCCGTCGAGCAACCAGCGCTTAGCAACGTACTGGCTGTAACCGACCTCCTCGGTACCGGCACGAATATCCCAGGTGTCCCAAAAGTAACGGTATTGGGCGTGTACGGCACCTTGTGCACCTACGCTTCCAGTAACGCGAAGCGTTGCTGCGCGGCTCGTGCGAGTGCTTGGATCGACCTCCGGTACCGCCGCGCCAAAAACCCGCGCGACGCGATATGGGCTTTGCAGATATCCCTGGTCGGCGATTGCCTCCGTATTGAGGCTGACCAACCAGCGCGGCGTCAATATCTGCGTTGCTCCCAGGCGGTACTGCCAATGATTTGCGGGCTGCGAGAAACTCGGATCATTGTGCTTTTCCACCGTATCCCAGCCCTTCGAATACCCGAGGCTTACTGTCGTCATGCCTCCAAAGAAATCCTGTGCCACATCGATACTTGCGCTGTCTGCGATGTAATCCGGCTCGCGGCTGGTGCTCGCTGTAAGGCTGATTAGCGCGTCGCGATAGACGTAGTCCAGCCCTACCCCAGTCTCTACCCGTGTCTCTTTGTACGGACTGGCCGTCGTGACAACGTCGATCGAAGCATTGCTCACCATGTCGACGTAATTAAAGGCCGAAAGCGAAACGACGTCCTCAAGGCTCTTGCGCACCAGTATGGCCGGCCCGTTAGCGACGACCCCACCGCCGATAAACGAGTGATACATCGCATCGGCCCGGTCGCCCGGCAGGTCCACAGCTTCAGCGTTCGCCGTTGCGAGGACGCCTCCGAGCAAGCCGCCCATGCGCGCCGCGCCACGATACAACGGTCCGAGGCACGCGGCCGCAGGCAGCTGCGTCGTTTCTCGCAGCACTATATGCGACTTGGCCGCGACACGATCACGACCCAGCGCAAGCAGCACTAAACGCTGCAGCACGCCGGCCCAGCCGCGGACGAAGCGCACCGCGCGCCTAATTGCATCCACAACCGCCCCCCTGGATCCCGGTTGCGCCGCGTGCCCCTTCCCGCACGTCGTAGACGTGCTCGTGATGTTTGTCGGCCAGCGCGTCGCGCGAGGATTGCATGATGGGGTCGGCAAGGCGTTCGCGCTCGTAAGGCTTAACCCACGGCTCGATACCGCAGCCGCCCAACAGCAGGGCACCCAGTAACGACAAGCAAATAATGCGATGAAACTTCATTCGCGCAGCAACTCCGTGATCTGCTTTTCGTACGTGTCCTCAAAACCGTCCTTATAGCCAAGGTGCACGTAGCGCACGCGTCCGTCCCGGTCAATCAGCACGGTTGAAGGCATGGTGCTCAAGTCATACAGCCGGCTCACCCGCTGCTTGTTATCGAAAAGCACAGGGAAATGGACTCCCAGCTTGGTGGAGACACCGATCGCGTTGCGCTGGTCCTCGTCGACATTGACTCCAAGCAAAAGAAAGCCCGCCGAGCGATATTTCTCGTAGAGGCGATTAAGGTGCGGCATCTCCCGGCGGCAGGGGCCGCACCACGTGGCCCAGAAGTTCAGCATCACCACCTGGCCGCGCTGCTCCTGTAATCGCAGGTTCGGTCCCGCCGCGCTCGGCAGCGTGAAATCCGGTGCTCGCTGACTTACCAAAGCCGCATCCGCACCCGCGCTCGCCAGCGTAACGAGCAACGCCAAAGCAATACCTACCGTCCGTTTGTGCATTGTCTGCATACCTGTTCCCGACGCTATCAGCATAGTGACCAAACGATTCACAAGATTTAGAAAAAGAACGTCACTCCGGCCGTCAACTCCATGTTCTGGGTGTCCTTACGCAGTCCCAAGATGTCCAAGGAGAAGACGTGATCGCGCAAGTCGACCTGCAGCGCCACCCAGTCGGCCAGAAATACGCGCGTGCCCAAGCCCACGTTGATGGTCTCGTGGCTGGCGTTGTCAAACTCGGTGATACCGAGGCCAGCGATGATGTACAAAGAGGCAACCTTGGCGTGGCTGCGCCCGATGAAGAACTCTCCGGGCAGGATGTTGTAGCCGGCGGAAAGGTCGTAATAGCGCAGCGTGATCTCGGGAGTAGGAAAGATGCCCCCAGGCAGAAACTGCCGGTAGGTCGCATCCGAGACCTTCGTTTGCCCGTATACACCCTCGACGAAGATATCCTCGGTGATTACGTAGCCCAACCGCGCACCACCAATTGCATTGGTGCCAAAATCCTCGGTGTTATAGGCGCCGCCGAAAACTCCGAACTCAAAATTATTAGACGGAATGTGCGGAACCTTCACTTGCCGTCTTTCCACTTGGGGTTCGATGACCTGATCGTTCGCTGGCGCCGGAGCCGGTAGCTGAGTCGGCACCGGAGTTGTTGGTGGCGCAGGTTGCTCTGTCGGCTGGGGACTTGGCGGCGCCGCCGCAGGTTCAACCGTCGCCGGCGACATCGGCTCGCTTTGCGTCGGAGCAACAGGCGCCGTCGCTGTGTCCGTCGGCTGCGTGCTTTTTTGTTCCGTCGCGGGCGCGGGCAGTTCGGTACGCGCTGGCTCATCGGCGGCGCGCACCAAGGGCGCGCAAACACCGAGCAAAAAGACCGCTAGCGGAATCGCAAGAACTGGTATGCGCATGGGTAGCTCGAAGAGGCCTAAAAGAAAAAAGAAAGGCCAGCAGTAATAGCTCGATACTGCTGGGTCTGACTGTTGGAAATGAAGGCGGTGTATGCGCTCCAGTCGCAACGCACGATCAAGCGGTCCGTGACGTGAAAGCGCAACCCAATCATCGCGTCCGCCATGTCCGAATGCGCAGGAAGCGCGCTGATCAGGCTCGCGTTGGGACTGTAGTAAATCCGTCCGACACCGATGCCGAAAAAAGGCTCCAATCTGCGATCCGACCAAGGCTGCGCGAGCAGATTGACGTGCCAAAAGTTCGTTCCGGAATAGCGACCCTCCACTTGACCGGCTGTAGCCTCCAGCGCCAACGTGTCGACGAGGCTATATGTCGCCCAGAGCTTGAGCATGGGATCGGAGTCAAAGTGTCCCCACCCCGCACCAAACTCCAAGCGGCGGCGCAAGTAATCGTCGAGCAAAACATCGCGGAACGTTTTCTTGCTACCGACCTCCGTCAGCGTGCTTTCAAGCTGCTTACGATCAACCCAGCCTTCCTGTCCGGCCGCCGCGCGCACTTTGAACCAGTCGGCGTGCCGAAGCTCGATCTCGATCCATCCGCCGCGTTCGACCACAAAAAAAATGGGAAACCCCCGCCCAGGCCCGGTATGCAGTTCGATGTACGGGTCCGTCACCTGAACGCGCTCCCCGGGATTTTCTGCGGCATAGCCGGGCAGACCAAGCAAGATTCCCAGCGACACTGCAACCGTCCGTATCAGTGTGCCGCGCGAGACACGCCATTTCGTCACCCAACGCATCATCAGAACTGCTGGCAACCGCCGCCAGCGGTGAAAAGACTGCTCGCCGCTTGGCTAAATTCGTCCTGGCCTGCGGGCATCGGATTGGAGATCCAGTACTCCATCTGTTGAATGTTGGGATCTTGCGCGTTGGCAAAAATCAAACCACCGCCGTGCAAAACGCCGCGCAGCAAAGGCTTGTTAATGAGCAGACTCTGTGCCGGGTCACCGACGATCAGCACCCCAGTGGTCGAAATGAAATTCTTGTAAATGTCCGCGGCTTGAATCTGTGCTGTCGGCTCGTTCAGGATCCAGGGTGTATTCGCGGCAGCCGTCGGAATCGTTGTCGCGGTAGGAACGATACGAAACGCAGCGCCGCGTCCGGTTGCATCATTATGGCAACCGGAGCTGGAGCAGGTGTTGGTCGTCGCGCCGCCATTTAGGGGGTTAGGCAGAGCGGCCAGAAAGATCGGAAAAATGCACTGCTGATAATAGGCAAAAGAGAGATTTTGCCCGCCGCCCGCAGCGGCGTCCGTCACGTTGGGCGGATTCTCGAGCGGATCGCCCGACCCGCCGCACCCGCCCAATCCGATCAAGAAGATGGCGGCAAGCAAAATCTCCCGTATTGGTCGTTGCACAAATTTCATCATCATCACGGACAGCCGCCGCTCTTGATCCAGTTAAAGATCGTGTTGTAGTTGGCGCTGCCAACGGGCAATACCGCTACCGTCTGCCCAGTTGCCCCGGTCGGATGCGGAATCGTTGAGGGTTTACTCAACAGATAGTTGGACGGATCGGCCGGGTTACAGGTATCGGAGATCATCGTCAGGGTGTTGTTGTAGTCTCCTGTGGGCTCGCCCGTGAGGACGAACTTGTTATCGACAAACGATGTACCCGGAGGTACGGTCGTGCCACTGCCTCGGGCCATATGGCAGTTGGCAGCACAAGTCGAGAGCAAGATCGGGTACACGCTTGACGTGAAGACAGCCTGGCTCAGCGAAGAGATCTGCGTGACATTGGCCCCGGTCGCGCTGACAAACGGATCGTTGTAATACTTACCGCCAAGATCGATCCACTCGGCAACCAGGCGTTTTTCCGACGCGTTGAGCATCAACGAATGGTCGGGTACCGTCGCAGTGATGGCGGGCGTCGGATAGGCGGTTTGCGCATCGGAGCTCGACATCAGGATCTGGCCGGCCATGATTTCTACGATGCGGCTCGATCGCGCCAAACCCGTTGCCTGGCCTTCGCTGGCGGTGTTGAAAACCAACGCCGGGCCGGTTTCGACCACCTGCACGCCATCTTCGACAATCAAAACCGGATTGCCGTTTGCGTCGAGTACTGGCGGACCCGTCATCAGGTTCTCATAGGAGACCATGCGTCCCGTACCGGCGGGGGTGTTTGAGAGATTGAGGTTTGCATCATTGGAGTTATGGCAATTCGTGCAGGTGGCGTTGACGCCGTTCACCGTCCGGGCAGCCGACCAAATGGGCTGGATGTGATCCGGATAGTTGATGACGATGGGCAAGACCGGGGTTCCCGGGGTGCCTGCGCTGGCGGGCGTCGGAGGCAATGTGGTCAGCTGCGAGTAGTCGAGTTGAATACTTGGGCGTGGCGTGTATTTGGCAGCCGCCCACGCGTCCGTGTAGCTCATGTTGGGCTGCAGCGTAAACACCGGATTATTCAGTATCGTAACCCCGGGTGTCGTGGCGGCCACGTAATTTGCGTGCGTCAGGGCCATCGTGTCGCCCGTTTGGTGGTAACCCGCAATCGTGGTGTTCCATCCCGGCGAGATCGTGTTGACGATCGTGCCCGAGTTGATCGCGGCCCCTTTGCGCGGGCTATGACACCCATCACAACTGCGAACTTCGCCAGGTCGCGCCTGAATCCAATTTGTATGCACTTGGAACGCTCTGCCCTGCTGATCGATGACCGAGAATCCCACCGGCGTGTTGGCCGGAATGTTGATCTGGAACGATCCATCGGGCTCAACTACGGCATAACCCAGGATCTCGTTTTGCTCAAAGTTCGTATCGCCAATTGCCTGACGCTCGCCGGTGGTACCCGAGGGAGGCGCAATCGCGCGAACTGCGCGTATGAAACGCAGCGGCGCACACAAATACGCAGGGTTCGAAGGGTCCTTGATCGCGTTGATATTGGCCACCGTCGGACGCGTGTCCTGCGGATCTAGCGGGGCCGTCTGAGGAATCCCGGTCGTGCAGCCGGCAGGCAAGTCGGCCGGGGAGAGCATTGACAGCCCCATGCGGTCGAGCAGGTCCGTGTCATAGACGCTCGCGACCGTCAGCGTCGCAAGACCGTTCGCAGCCAGCGTTGGGTTGTCTACTTGCGGCGTAAAGGCACTGGGCTCAGGACGCGACTGCAGCGCAACCGGATTGGTGAGCATGTACCCGGCCGCCGGCGCAGCAACCTGCAACCAGGTCTGCGCGCCTGGATCGAACATATAAATCGCGTAGGACGGCGGAACATTATCTTGCACCGGGTCGGCCGCGATTTGCGTTGTCAAACGGTTCGAATCGTCTAGCGTCGCAAGTTCGGCCGACGACAAGGTGGCGCACGAAACCACCACACCGGCATTGGTCACTTGACACGGCGCGTACGCAACCAAAAACCGATTAGTCCCGTCCCATAGCGGATACGGTGTGGTCACGCGCCCATATAAGGACGGGCCCGAACCCGTGTTCAGTTGCTGCGCGGTCGCCTGGACTTGTCCGCCCTGCGCGGGAACGGACGGATTGATCGGCGTGTTCTGGTCGGTGTAATCGTTGGCATCGATGATCATCAACGCGCCGCCCCCATGGGTTCGATCGAGTGGCATCAGATCCGAACTGATATAGCCCGCATATGCGCCGCCGGGATCCATGTCGAGCGGATGCAGGAAGCTATTACCACCGCTGTCGTGCGCACCATAGAGCACAAACATGCCGGTGCCGTCTTGCTTGACATTAAAGATCGTAAAGCGGTTGCGATCGGCAACGTGCTCCCAGCGTGAGAACATGATCGAACCATCAGGACGGACGACTGGGTTGCGATCGTGGCTCTGGTTAAAGGAGATCTGCTGGATGCTGCCCCCGTTGATATCGCTCGTATGCAGGTTAAAGACCTGCTGACGCTCGTACTCATCGAGCGCCACATACTGGTGCGTAACAGGAGAACTGGGATTTTGGCTGTAATCCACAAACTGCGTCGCATACTCACCGGCCTGCCGATTAGAAGAAAAGACAAGTCCTTGTCCTGCCGGCAGATAGGCCGGGCCCACGTCATCGCAGCCACCGGGCCTGGTACACGTTCCATCGGTTATGCGACGCAGGGTCCCGTTCGTGAGTCCACCCTGGCTCATGTCGTATTCCCACAAGTTCCAGTGCCCGGTACACGCAGCCACGGTCGCATTGTTCACCACCGTGGTCGAGGTGTTGGACGTCGGGCAGTTCATGGCAAAGACGATCTTGGTCCCGTCAAAAGAAACCTGTGGGTCCGCGACGTCACCTACGCCCTGCGTGATGGATTGCGTGACGTTGTAGGCAGCCGGTGAACTGGGAGAAGACACCGTCTGAATAAATAAGTCGCCCCCGGGCACCATCGAGGCCGCGCTGGTGGGATCGAGCCCAACCGTGTTTACTCGCTGCACATAGGCAAAGGGGACATTGCCGTTCACCGTGGTCGGATCGCCACCCGATCCGCTGCAAGCCACTAAGACAAGACTGAGTGGCACCATTGCGCCCACAAGCGTCTTCGCATTGGTTCGATTCAGGGTTGTCATCGCTGGCTCCTGTTAAGTCGTACGTTTGCTCGATTCACTGCACAAAAAAACCGACCACGTCACTGCGTCTTCCCGGGACCTTGCTGCCGCAGCCCCGAGGAGTAATGCAAGGCACCATCGGCGTCGACCACAACGGCATCGACGTTCTTTTGGCTTTCGATAAGCTGCATTCCCTTTTGCACGCCCAGCACAAACACCATCTTTGACAAACCTTCCGACGTCAGTCCGTCGGGCGCGACAATGGTTACGCTGTGCACGCTGCTGGGCGACTTGCCGGTTCGGGGATCAAGAAGATGGTGATAGCGCACGCCGTCTGCTTCAAAAAAGCGCTCATAGTCGCCCGACGTTGAGACGGCCACATCCCTAAGCGGCAACACCGCGACGATCTCGCTTGAGCGGCGCGGATCGCGAATGCCAATCGTCCAAGGCCGCCCTAGGCGATCGCCCAGAATGTGGCTATCGCCTCCCGCAGTGACGATCGCGTTGTTGATGCCGCGGCTTTTTAAAATCGCAGCGCCCATATCCACCGCGTATCCCTTGGCAAATCCACCCAGGTCGATGCGCACGCCCGCACAGGCAAACCGCACACTGTTTGTTGCGCGATCGAGCAGGAGGTTCTTGTACCCGATGGCTTTACACGCCTGGGCGAGATCGTTCGCGCTGGGGCGAATGCCCTGGCGATAGTCATACAAGTGGCCTGCGCTCGCAAAGGTGATGTCGAACGCGCCGTCCGAGAGGCGGGAAAAGTCAAGCGAGCGCGAAAGCAAGTCAAACATCTCTTTGCTAACACTGACCGGACGATTGGCTGCATCGCGGTTGATGCGCGAGAGCTCTGACTCGGGCTTGTAGGGACTCATCGTTTCATCCACGTGGCGCATCAGATCCATCACCGCGCGCATGGCGGATTGCGCATCGGCGCGATCCTCGCTCCAGAGCTCCACGCGAATCGCGGTGCCCATGATGGCTTCCTCGCGGCTGTACCAAGCCCCCGTCGCCGGCAATTCGACTCCCGCCTCATTGGCGCCAAATACGCGTCGAGCCGCGCTGCGAAGTCCGGCTAGCATGAATACCCCTCGGCAAACGCCGCGCATTGCGCAAATTGCCAATCTTTCGCCGACCAATTCGACGCATGGGCGATCGTGCTCGGCAGCGCCGCGTTAACGATGACGGCTAAGCGAGCGCCAATAGGAGGCAAGGCGCACCGCGAAAAAGCAGCAAAGCCGGCCCTGCGAGTTGCGAGCGTGGCGGCTGGCCAACAAGTTCTTTGCTTCCAGAGCGGCCAAACTACTCCTGCTCTCTCGGCAAACCGAAAGATCGTCATCTAAAGCCCCTGGTAAATCGTCCGCGGCTGGACGCGGCCGATCTCTTGCAATCTTTATAACAACGTATTGACGGGATGGACAGCCCCCGTCTACTTCGTATACGGGAGTCCTTTCAATCGATTTAGATCAGACGTTCGGATGGTTCCCTCATACGAAAGATCGATCGCGAAAAAACTGTGAATTTGCATCGGGGTGTGCTAGGCAATGCGCTCAAATCTAAGCATCTTCTCTCGAAGCAGCGTGCGAATTTTCGCGAAGAAAACTTATCTTTTCTGAGTTCGTAGTGCGAACTCTTGTGGCGAGCAAGCGGCGATCCGATGCAGGGCAATACAAGCGCAAAGCGCTGCACTCGCGAAGCCTTCGGCCAAGACCGCGTTGCCTCCTTGCGTCGGTTCCAAGTAATAAATCGCAAGAGCTCGGCACAAACGCAGAAAACTTTAGGCCTATCACTTCGGTTATCACGGCGTTACCGCAGCCGAGGCGATCAACGGCAAACTTTTCACTACAAAGGTGCAAGGTGGAGCCGATGATGTCGCGGTTACATCGAAACCGCTGGCAAGGCCATGAGTGTGCATGCCAAAGAACGGCCAAGTACGACACAGCCCCCAAGCAAAAACTTTCCCCTTTCGACGGTCCACCCAAAGGGAGCACGCTTGCCCGTTCGCAGTCGCGGACAGCAATCCGCAATGCTTTGTTCACGATCAAGCGCTCGCGCCGCCAACCACGTATATTTACCTCGGAGGTTTACAAAAATGCCCAGCCAAGACGATCTGAAGATGTTGCGCACGCTCATGCAAGAGCAGCTCAAGGCGTTACGGTTGCAACTTACAACCGAGCTTGATAACGAGATGACGGAGCATTACCGGGACATATCGGGAGAGGTGACTGATTCCGGCGACGAGGCAATCGGCGCTGAGCTTGCAGGGCTGGAAAATGCCGTAATCGGCCACAACGTGACGGAAGTACGCGACCTCGAGGCTGCGCTCGAGCGCATGACAAAGGGAAGCTACGGTTATTGCATCGACTGCCACGGCGAGATCGAGCTAGAACGACTTAAGGCCTATCCGACCTGCAAGCGCTGCCAACCCTGTCAGCGCGCTTATGAACACACCTACGCGGGCACGACGCACCCTTCCCTTTAAATCGTCGCGACGCGTGATGCCTGCACTGGCCAGTGTCGCTGACGTAGCGCCTGGCGACAAGGTGGGCGAAACGGGTTCTTAGCACCTGATGAGAGATGCGTTGCGGCTTCATGCAAGCAGCGCGCGCAATGCACCGGTCTAAAGATCGCGAACCGCACGCCAAACACAAAACATCGAATCGTTCCAAAGCTTGCCGACTCGATTGCCTATGCATCAACGAAAAGCCGCGCCCGGCACGCGCGCCAGCCGTAGCGACGCAGCCTCAGCACGAGCTTTCCTCGCCCAAAAGGCGTCGCGACAATACTCAGCTAAATACTCAGCTAAGCACCAGAGTTACCCTAAATTTTCTTTGCCCTAGGAGGAACGAAGAGGAAAAGATATCTGCTTCCTATGGCTTTTTTAGCCTCTGCCGCTCAGGCAACGACGTTCACCGAGGCAGTCATCGTTGCGCGACATGAGTTTCAGGGGTTCGAATTTTCTATCAGCTCACAGTCCGGGACCGCGTTTGAGTACTTCCAACCTTTCCCACCCGTATTTGCCTGGCGCATCGCAAATTACCCGACCGAGCACGTGGCGGAGTTCACTGTGGTGAGCAAGCAAGGCACGCGGCTGAAAGTCACGCAAAAGCTCGCTGCAGGGCCCGATGTGAACGCACACGTTGCGGTCACTGAGGGCAACGGCTCCTAGCAGCTGGTCGTTCGCTAGCGCCCGCATCGGGCGCTGTGCCGCGGCGTTGTTTTTCGGTGCGACGCGAGCGCTTTGGTCGTCGACCCGCGGGTGTACACATCTTGGGCACTTGAGCGCTGATTCTGGAAAATCAGCGCTCAGCCTACCCTTTGCGCTTGCCGAAGGTTCTCCAACATGTCGTCAACCATAGCCGCAAGATCAAATCGCGGCTGCCAACCCCAATCACGGCGCGCCACGCTGTCATCGATCGAGCGCGGCCAGGTCGCGGCAATCGTCTGCCGGAAATCGGGCTCGCAGTTCATCGTGAAATCGCTAATGCGCCGGCCGATCGCCTCAGCGATTTCGCGTGGCGTAAAACTCAGGCCCGAAAGGTTGTAGCTGCCACGCTCGGTGATCTTTGCTGCGGGCACTTCCATGAGCTCAAGCGTAGCTCGCATCGCGTCGGGCATATACATCATCGGCAGTGCCTGGTCGGCATCGAGGTAACAGGTGTAATGGCCATCGCGCAGCGCCGCGTGAAATATCTCGATGGCGTAGTCGGTCGTACCGCCGCCCGGACGTGCTTTCCAACTGATGAGCCCGGGAAAGCGTAGGCTGCGTACGTCCACTGCATGCCGCGCGTGGTACCAGGCACACCATCGCTCACCCGCAAGCTTGCTAATGCCGTACACCGTAGTGGGATCCATAACGGTGTACTGGGGAGTCATATCGGGCGGGGTTGCGGGACCGAAGGCCGCAATCGAACTGGGCCAGAACACACGCTCGATGCGTTGCTGGCGCGCCAACTCGAGGACATTGAGCAGTCCTCCCATGTTCAGGTTCCACGTCCTGGTGGGGTGCTGCTCTCCGCTGGCGGAAAGCAGCGCCGCTAGGTTGTATATGTGCTGAACGCGATGGCGGAGAACCACTTCCGTGAGAGCCTCCATATCCAACACATCGAGTGTCTCGTGCACAACGCCTGGCACGCGTCCATGCGGCACGATATCCGCCGTCACAACAGCACGCAGGCCATAACGCGCGACAAGCAGTTCGCCAAGCTCAGTGCCGACCTGTCCGTTGGCACCAATGATCAGGACTCGTGGTGCGTTCATTTCAAAAGCCCGAGCTCGCGTCCGGCCTGCGCGAAGGCGGCAACACCATGTTCCAGGTGCTCGCGTTCATGTACTGCGCTGAGCTGTACCCGGATGCGTGCCTGACCCTTGGGCACTACGGGGTAGAAAAATCCGACCACATAGATCCCTAGTTCGAGCAAGCGAGCGGCCAAAGCCTGAGCGGTAGCGGCCTCGTAGACCATAATGGGCACGATGGGATGCTCACCCGGCTTAATTTCGAAGCCCGCTTGCGCGATGGCCTGCCGAAAGTAGCGCGCATTATTCTCAAGCCGGTCGCGCAATTGCGTTGACGCCTCTAGCAGGTCGAGCACTGCGATCGAGGCGCCGACAATCGGCGGGGCCAAAGTATTGGAGAACAGATACGGACGTGAGCGCTGCCGCAACAAATCAATGAGATCGCGTCGGCCGGCAGTAAACCCGCCTGAAGCCCCGCCGAGCGCCTTGCCCAGTGTTCCTGTGATGATGTCGACTTTGCCGTACACGCCCCGATACTCGTGTGTACCTCTGCCCGTGCGCCCCAAAAATCCACTGGCGTGGCAATCATCGATTCCCAGCAGTGCGCCGTGCCGGTCGCAAATCGTGCGCATTTGGTCGAGCTGGGCGACAGTTCCATCCATGGAAAACACGCCATCGCTGAAGACCAGGCGGTATCGGGCGCCTTCGGCAATCGCCAGTCGCAGACACCGCTCCAGATCGTCCATATCGTTATGCTTGTACCGGTAGCGCTTGGCCTTGCACAGACGGATGCCGTCGATAATGGAGGCATGATTGAGCTCGTCGCTCACGACGGCGTCTTCCTCACCCAGCAGGGGTTCGAACAGGCCGCCGTTGGCATCGAACGCGGCGGCATACAAAATCGCGTCCTCGGTTCCAAGAAAACGCGCGAGCCGTTGCTCGAGCGTTTTGTGCTGATCCTGCGTGCCGCAGATAAAGCGCACCGAGCTCATCCCGTAGCCGTGCGTGCGCAGGGCCTCGTGGGCGGCCTCGATCACGGCCGGATGCGAGGAAAGTCCTAGGTAGTTGTTCGCGCACAAGTTGATGACCTCGCGGCCCTGGGCGATTCGAACGACAGCGCCTTGGGCGCTCGTGATCACCCGCTCGGACTTGTACAGGCCGGCATCCCGGATTTCCTGCAATTGCCGCCCGATATGCGCGTAAAAATCATCCTGGGTGGTCATCGTCGGCCCTTCTGCTTTGAAAGCTGCACAGCGCTACTCGGTCACGCGACGCGGCGGAAACTGCACCGCGGCGATGCGGGCAGCAACCAGCACCGCCAGAAGGGTCGCAAGAGCCAAAATATCGAGCCAACTGATCCCACGGTCGTACAGGCCGATGAAAATCTCACGCAATATAAAAGCGATGCCAACTTCGGCCAGCACCCTGAGTCGGACGCGGTGAAATTCCAGGTAGTCCGTGAAGGTCCGAAACAGTTCGATGAGCACGAAGACCGACAGAACATCGATGACGAGTTCCCTGTCGATCGCGTCGACAACCCCGTGCGCCAAGCTGTGCGTTGTTACGCCGGTGCGCAGGGCCGTTGCCGCAGATGCGAAGTCCAGCGCGAGTCCGATTAAAGCGCCGATAAGCGTAAGCAGCAAAACAAAGACCAGAACGCCCACGATGACATCGAGCGCCTTGCCATAGAGTGTCAAGGCCTTGCTCTTGGCCGCGACCGGATCGGCAGAGTTGCCTGGTTCAGGGGAAGAAATTTGCTCTTGCATGTATGGACCCGATTGCTCTGCTGGCATTTTCGCACCGCGGTTTAAAGTACCTTCGTTGTTCAAACGGGGATCTCCCCCCTTTTTTTGCGTTCACGGCGCCCTCAGTCCCTTCTGGGCATCCTGGACATTGGAGTACAGGTGCGGCGCGATATGCCCTCGGGTGAGCGCTTCTCCAAGTTTTAGGCGCTGAAAGGTGTTGGATGTATATCGGGTGACGTTCAGGTAGTGGCGATCCATCAGGCCCTTGACCATGGCGATGTATTCATCAGTCAGTTCGGGGGAGATGCTGAAGCGGTCATAGTTGACCACGGCGTAGACCTTGTGACCGATTGCGCCTAATCTTTCCTCGACCGCGGTCTGAATGTGATCAATGTCCGCCTTGCTGCGGACCGAAAGTCCCTCGAAGTTCACGAAGAAGACATTTGCCTGCGGATCGTAGGTCAGGCGCTGTTCGAGTGGCCGCTCCAGCAGATCCGGTCGCAGGTTCATCGGCTCTTGGGCAAAGATGCGCTCGTCCATCAATGAGGGCTGCGAATTCAACACCGGTCGAAACTGCATTTGGGCGAGGATGTCGCGCTCCAGATCAATGCCCGGCGCTATCTCGATCAGTTCCAAGCCTTGCGGACAAAGTCGAAAGACGCAGCGCTCGGTGACGTAGAGCACGGTCGTTTCGCGTCGCAGCGCTTCGGGGCCGCTAAAGGTGCGATGTTCGACCTGGTTGACAAACTTAACCGCGCCGCCCTCGTTGAGGATCACTACGCGGCCATCGCGAACGGCGATTTCGAGATTACCTGCGGTAAAGGTTCCGACAAACACGACCTTTTTTGCGTTTTGACTGATGTTTATGAATCCGCCGGCACCGGCAAGGCGTGCACCGAATTTCGAGACATTTAGGTTGCCTTCGCGATCGGCTTGAGCCAAGCCTAAAAATGCGATGTCCAAGCCACCACCGTCGTAAAAGTCGAACTGGCTGGGCTGATCGATGATCGCCTGCGTGTTGACCGCGGCGCCAAAATTCAGCCCTCCGGCGGGTATGCCGCCGATGACCCCGGGCTCCGCCGTCATGGTCACCAGGTCGATCACCTTTTCTTCGGCTGCAACCGACGCGATTCCTTCGGGCATGCCAATACCGAGGTTCACCACGGCGTTGGCGCGCAGCTCCAACGCAGCCCGCCGGGCGATGATCTTGCGCTCACTCATGGACATCGCGGGTATCGCCGACATCGGTATGCGCAGTTCGCCGGAAAAGCCGGCGTTGTACTGCTCGATGAATGTCTGCATGTGGTATTCGGGCTTTTCCGCGACCACGACACAGTTCACGAGGACACCGGGTATCTTGACCTGCCGTGCATTGAGCGTGCCGCGATCGGCGATTCGCTCCACCTGCGCGATCACGATGCCGCCGCAGTTGTGTGCGGCCATGGCGATCGCTTGTGCTTCGAGCGTGAGGGCTTCTTTCTCCATCGTGATATTGCCGTCGGGATCTGCGGTCGTGCCGCGAATCACGCCGACGTGGATCGCAAAGGCCTTGTAAAAAAGAAAGTCCTCGCCGTCGATCTGCATGCGCCGCACCAGATCGGTGCGGGTGCGCTCGTTGAGTTTGCCCCCGCCAAAGCGCGGATCAACAAAGGTTCCCAGGCCCACGCGCGTGAGGGTCCCTGGTTTTCCTGCGGCAATGTCGCGAAATAGATGCGAGATCACACCCTGAGGCAGGTTGTAGGCCTCGATGCGGTTGGCCGTTGCAAGTTCCTGCAGCTTGGGCACCAGCCCCCAATGGCCGCCGATGACACGGGCAACGAGACCCTCGTGGCCCAGATGATTCAGGCCCCGATCCTTTCCATCTCCCTGGCCAGCCGCGTAGACAAGCGTCAGGTCGCGCGGGCTGCCTTGGCCCTGCGGATCGGCCGCCCGCCGCTCCAGAAACAGCCCTTCAATGGCGACGGCGATGTTCTCGGGAAACCCAATACCGACAAAACCCGAAGTTGCGACAGTGTCGCCATCGCGAATAAGGCGCACGGCCTCCCGGGCCGAGACGATTTTTCCCGTATCGGCCGCGCGCAAGGATGCGGCAACCGGGTGGTGTGACAGGGGCATTTGGGCTCCTCAGTCAATGTCAGGGCGCGCATGCACCGCTTCGGGCTGACCAGTTCGCTGGCCCCGGGGACGCCTACAAAGCCACGCCAAGGCCACTGCTGACCTGCCTTTTTAGGTCAATTTGAAAGTCCCCAAGAATCATTATTGTTCATTTTCAGTAACTTATAAAGACAACTTAAATTAGTGTACTATTGTGCGATGCAACATCTTAAGGAAACAACCATGTCGACCTGCGCCGAGTTTGCCGGGCATCGGAACGAGGACCTTTTGCGTCTTTGCGCCGAACTCGATCGCCTTAACCGGGCGAAGGACCACGCGATGGCAGCTTACATCGCCCTGGTACACGCACAAAGGGGATTGACTGGGGAGGAGCTCCAACGAGCGATGAACCGCACGGCCGAAGCCCAGGAGGCGTTCGAACAGCTCAACGCTTCGGCCTACGAGAAGGAAAAGGAACTGGCCGCCCAAAGCTTGAGGCTGCAAGAAAAGTCCATGGCCTAAACGCCTTCCGCAGCGCCGGGGCCTACGCGGGTGCCTGCGCGCGCAGGAACTGAACGGTACCCGCACTGTTCTCGCGGCGCAAAGCACCCGTATTTGCCAGGTAATTAAGGTGTGCCAGAGCCTCGCCCATGGCAAAACCGATCTGATGCCCGTCAAGTCCGGGGGCAAACAAATGGGCAAGCAATCCGCCCGCACTGACGGGTTCTTTCGCGGCGAGATCCAAGATACGCTGAAGGCGTTCGCGGTGATGTTCTTTGATCTGTGCGATCCGCGCATGCGCACCGCGGAATGGCCGGCGGTGGGATGGCAGCACCAAAGTGTCGGCCGGTAGTGTATCGGCGAACCGATCAAGGCTGCGCAAAAACCAGCCAAGCGAATCGGCCTCCGGTTCGCTTGGCCAAACGCTCACGTTCGTGGTGATCTCGGGAAGTAATTGGTCGCCGGCTATCAGGACCTTAATCTCATCGCAATATAGCGACGCATGCTCGGGTGAATGGCCCCGCCCAACGATAACTTTCCAGATTCGACCGCCAATGCGCAATTGCTCGCCGTCGGCGAGCCGGTGAAAAGATTGCGGCAGTCGGACCCCGGCCGAATAGCGCACCACACCGCTGCGAAATACCTCGAGTTGGCTCTCGTCCAGGCCGTTGGCAGCGTAAAACTGCCCCCTGTGCCCAATGTCGTCAAACCCTTGCTCCAAAATTGCCAAATTGGCCGTTAGCCATTCAGCTTGGGTCATCCAAGGGCGAACATTCCAGCGCTCGCAAATCCAGGCCGAATTGCCTGCGTGATCGGGGTGAAAGTGGGTAACAATTAAACGGGTGACCCGAGCGCCTGCCAGGGTATTGCTCCATACCTGCTCCCACTGCTCGCGAACTTCCTCTCGTCCGTAGCCGCAATCGACGATGGTCCAACCGTCATCGTCCTCCAAAAGATATAGATTGATTGCGCGAAGTCGAAAGGGCAGCGGCGTACTAAGCCAGTGAACGCCCGGTGCTACCTCAATGGTACGGCCCGCCTTCGGATAATCGCCAAACGGGTGAACGACCTGACTATTGTTCGAATCCATCGCAACGACTTTCGCACTTACTCCGGTTGCCCGATTGCCAGCAGCTTGCCGACACCGTACCAGAGCGCTTCTGTTCGACCAAGCGCGGACGATAAAAGCCGACGCACATTTTGGCCAACAGCCACACCCCAAAAGAGCACGATCTGCATCTGGTGGAAGGCCGCAACTGCCGGGTAACAAGCAAGATGCTTTGGGGGGCGAGGCAACTTGCCGCCAGGGATTATGCCCAATGCCATGCTCCGGTCCACACAAATCCCATGCGGGCGCTGGCCACATTGCGAGGTGCCGCGCGCCGATGACAGTTGGCTGCCTAACGGCCGGAGGACTTCGAGCGTGAACCGAAGAATGCTCAAGTCCTTTAGATCGATTGAAACTGCGGGCGCGGCAAAGCTCGCCAACGGGCAAACAACGCTCGCCAAACGAATGTGGTTCGTCGCAAAAACATTACGTCAGTTGTGAGTACGACGAGAAGGACAAAGCGCATCATCCGCTTTGTTCGTCGCTCGCGTGCGGACGGCCGCATCAGGCTGCATTCGTTTGCAGCGCGTAATCCGGCCCTACAAGGGCGCTGCCCTTGCCGCAGCAAGACGCCGGCCACCAAGATGCGGGTGACGCCCATCGCTGCCTAGCTCCGGGGAGTTTGCTTTGGCCACAGTTCTCATACCTCTTGCTGCGCGGGATTTTGATCCTACGGAGACGGCGGTTCCTTGGAAAGTACTCACCGCTCGTGGACATACGGTGCGGTTTGCGACACCTGGCGGCCTACCCGGGCAGGCCGATGAGCGGATGCTCACAGGAAATGGCCTGGGGATCGCGAAGTCCATCCTTATGGCAGACATCAACGGACGGCGTGCATACGCCGAAATGGTCGCGACCCGTGCTTTTCAACAGCCGCAACGCTACGCGGACCTTCGCAGCCAAGACTTCGATGCCCTGGTATTGCCCGGCGGCCATGCACCGGGAATGAAGCAATACCTCGAGTCGCAGATTCTTCAAAGTCTCGTTGTCGAGACCTTTCGCGAGGGGAAACCCGTGGCGGCCATCTGTCATGGCGTGCTGCTTGCTGCGCGATCAAGGCTAGCCGATGGCCGTTCGGTGCTCTTTGGCAAAAAGACGGCCGCACTTACAAAGCAGCAGGAGCTCAGTGCCTGGGCGCTGACATACCTTTGGCTGCGCGACTATTACCGCACGTATCCGACGACGGTCCAGGACGAAGTAACTCAAGCGCTGGCTAAGTCGACCGATTTTGTTGCCGGCCCAATTTCCCTTACCCGCGACACGCCTTCGCAACTACGCGTCGGCTTCACGGTGCGAGATGGGAATTACCTTTCGGCACGTTGGCCGGGAGACGCGCACCGCTTTGCCGGTGAGTTCGCGAGCGTGCTCGATGCCGTTGGTAGGACGCAAGTTTTACCTTCACAACCGTCAAGAGCGATCGGCAAGCAGATCGCTTGATACGGACCGCGCATTCGTGGCGCTGGAACGAGAGCGAACGCGTCGCGCCGCTAAGGTCAGGCCGCAACCTGCTCAAGCGCCTCGCGAACGAAGTCCAACCGATCCTGGCCAAAAAACATTTGCCTACCGACAAAGAAAGTGGGGGCGCCAAATGCGCCGCGCGCAACCGCCTCTTCGGTGTTGGCGATGAGTCGGGACTTAACCTCGGGATCAGCAATCCAGGTCATGAACTGTTCGCTGTCAAACCCCGCGTGCCCAAGCGTCTCCCTTAGTACGTTGGTGTCCCCAAGATTGCGAGGCTGCGCCCACATTGCCTTGAAAATGACGTCGACGTAGTGCTCAAACTCGCTTGGCTGATGCATTTGAATGGCTACAGCGCCACGCATCAATGCCAGCGTATTGATTGGAAAGTTCGGGTTAAAGGCAAACGTAACGCCGTAGCGGCGTGCCCAGCGCTCCAAGTCCTCTTTCATCCAACGGCCCTTGGGCGGGACCGTGACCGGACTGGTGTTTCCGGTAGCCTTGAACACTCCTCCGAGCAAGATTGGTCGCCACAAAATGGTGGCGCCGCAGTCCAGAGCAATTGTCGGCAACTGGGTGTACGCGAGGTACGACGCCGGGCTACCAAAGTCGAAGTAAAACTCCACTTCTCGTGCCATCGCACCTCTCCTACCAACTTTCAACCCAGGGTCGCAGGTCCATTTCGTGCGTCCACGCACTACGATGCTGTTGATGCAAGCGCCAGTAGTTCTCGGCGATTGCATCGGGATTAAGAATACCGTCGACGTCCTTCAGCGCATAGCGCTGAGGAAAATTTTCCGCAATAAATGCTGTATCAATTGCACCGTCGATAATGACATGTGCCACGTGAATGCCTTGCGGTCCAAATTCACGGGCCATGCTTTGGGCCAGCGCGCGCAAGGCGTGCTTAGCGCCGGCAAAGGCGCAAAAACCCACCGCTCCCCTCAAACTCGAGGTCGCCCCGGTAAATAGGATCGTGCCGCGGCCGCGCGGCAACATGGCCTTGACAACTTCGCGTCCGACCAAAAATCCCGCCAATGCACCCATCTCCCAGACCTTGCGATAAACGCGCTCGGTTGTCTCCGTTATGCCAAAACGTACGTTGGCGCCAACGTTGAATACCGCGACCTCGATTGGTGCAATGTCGCGCTCGATCTTCTCAACCAGCGCCACAACTTCTTCCTCCTTGCGCGCATCGGAGCCAAAGCCATGCGCGACGCCTCCCTCATTGCGAATGCGTTCGACTAGAGGTGCGAGCTTCTCCGCATTGCGTCGGCTCACGCAAGCAACATAGCCCTCGCGCGCAAAACGCCTTGCAATGGCACTTCCTGTGGCATCGCCGGCGCCGACGACGAGTACCGCCTTGCCTTCGCTCACTTCGATCTCCCCTGTGCATGCCTTTGGGTGAGGACCCACCATTGGCGTAAAAGCCTAGCGCAGTTTCACTTCGCCTGCGGCATAACAACGATTCTTCGCGCAACTTCTCGCGATCGGGACTTCACAAGGATGCAACTTAAAGCGCAACCTCGACATCGCGCTCTGGCCCGCAAACGAAGTGTGCAAGCCTACACAATTCGGACAGCAAGCGCGGCACCACGCGCGCCTTTTATCCATCTGCGCGTTGCCGCCGAATGTCGCAACCTGACCGCTCCGGATCTTACGGACAGCGACGAACAAGCATCCTCGCCAGGCAAAACCCGTTACTACTAATATCAAATACCAAATGCGAGAACTGCCCACACGTTGAACCGAGCCGCTATGCTGGCGCTACCCTTGGGCAGCGCAACCCAACCGCCCGGCTGCATTCTCCACGCGACAGCCTTGCGTTACTCTTTGCCAAAATCCACGAGAAAATTAACCACAATGGTCAATACGGTCTTCGAACACCGTCTGCGCGTCCGTTACCACGAGACCGATCAGCAGGGCATCGTCTATCACTCGCGCTACCTTGAATACCTCGACGTGGCGATGACCGAATATTTTCGCCATTTGGGGTGGGATTACCGACGGCTTGTTCAGGAGGGCTGCGATCCCTCGATCGTGCGCACGACGGTTAATTTCATTCGGCCGGCGAGCTTTGAAGACGAAATCTCGATTCGGGTGCGGCCCATTCGTGTTGGCAATAGCAGCTTTACTCTTGGCTATGAGATCACCACCTGCAACGATGGCGAACTGCTGCTTGCGGCTGAAACGGTCTACGTCAACTTTGACGCAGCAAATCGGCGATCAAGTCAGCTGCCGGCTAGCATTCGCGATCGTATGGCGCGGGACCTGCTCGCCTCGCCGACCGAGCAAGAGCTCACTCTCAAGCAAGCGCCACCAATGCCCGACTAAGGCACCGGATGTCGCGCCGGCCAAAGACCGCATCGAAAAACCTTTGCCTTGCTAGCAAGGTTGACTGCGCTCTTGTGCCGGTTCGCGCCCGCATTTCACAAGCGAGGTTGCGTACCGCTAACCATTCCTTGGAAGGTTCGATATTGATAAATTTGGTCGTGCCATCTACGCTGCCTTGCAGATAAAAGGCATTGGTACGGCGCTTAGTCGGATCACCGTGATTTTTTCCCGGACCCGGGCCAGCTTGCCGTTTCACGCATGAGCACTCCGAGCCAAAAGCTTTTTGATGTGTTGATCGTTGGCGGGGGGCCCGCGGGCTCGCAGCTGGCTCGATTGCTTGCGCAGCAAGGGGCATGGGTTGGCATCATCGAAAAAAGCCAGATTCCGCGCGAAAAGGTCTGTGGGGGCGGTGTAACTCGCAAAGCGCTTGGTTTACTCGATGTAGACGTCAAGGCAGTGGTTCATCAATGGATCACGGGGGCCCACCTGTGCTTTGCCAACCACTCCAGCGTCCTCAAATCGGTCGATCCGCCCGCAGGTTGCACGGTGTTGCGAAGTGAATTCGACACTTTTTTGCTCAATCGAGCTTGCAGCGCTGGTGCCCGCTTGTACGCCCGGACTCAATTTCTTGGCGCCACCGTCGCGAGCGGCTCCGTCGAGGTGCAAACCAACCAGGGAGCATTTCGCTGCCGCCTGTTAATTGGGGCCGATGGTATCGCCAGCACAGTGCGTAGCAAGTTTTTCTACAAACATCTCGTGCGCTACGTACCCGCGCTCGAGGCATTAATACCACGCGGCCCGGAGCATGAAGCGCAATTTGAGCAGCACGTGTTATTTGACTTTGGCGCCATGGAGCGCGGCTATGGTTGGATCTTCCCCAAACGGGACCATCTAAACGTTGGCGTGTATTCCCCCTACGGCGGACGGCGCTTGCGCGAACAATTGGCCGCGTTTATTGCGCGCTACAGCACGAAACAAGCGAGCGCTACGGTTGCATATTTAGGTTTTCCAATCCCCGTGCGCAACGTGTCGGGACGCTTCCAAGCCGATCGCGTCTGGCTCTTGGGTGATGCAGCTGGCCTTGCCGATGGACTTTTCGGCGAAGGCATCTACTTTGCGATGAAGAGCGCCACGCTGGCAGCTCAGGCCTTGGCACAGACCGATTTCTCGCCCAGCAGCACAAGGTATACCGATCTAATCAAGGAAGAATTGCTGCCGGAGCTACGCGCCTCCGAGTGGATGGGCAAGGCGTTGTTTGCCTTTCCATCGTTCGCGTTTTCGCACCTGGTTTGCAACCCGAGCGTGAACGATCGGTTCGCAGGACTGCTTAGCGGCGGCGTTGGATATCGCGAGTGCCTGCGAAAGACCGTCGCGAGCGCTCCCCAATGGCTATTTGCCCGCGAAAGAAAATTTCCGCAGGCCGCGCCCCTGCCGCCACCGGCGCGCTAGAACGGCATTCGGATAGTGCCAATGCGTCGGCATCGCCCTAGCGCGACACATCGACCACAACGCGCCCGCGCGTCCTGCCTGCCAAGATATCTTGCGCCAACTCTGGCAGCCTTGACATTGGTTCGATCGTGCTCATCTGTTCGAGCTTGGGTAATTCGAGATCGCGCGCAAGCCGTTGCCAAGCCCGCTCACGCTTAGCCATTGGCGCCATCACCGAATCCACGCCGAGTAGTGCCACCGCTCGCAGGATGTGGGGAAGCACTGTGGCATTAAGTTCCATGCCACCGGCCAAGCCGCAAGCCGCTACCGCACCGCCGTAGCGGGTCTGCGCCAATACATTGCCAAGGGTTGTGCTGCCCACCGTGTCCACGGCGCCGACCCATCGCTCCTTTTGTAGTGGTCCACCCTTTTCTTGCAGAGTCTTGCGATCAATCAACTGCTTTGCTCCCAACCCGATCAAGTAGTCGTGGGTCTGCGGCCGACCGGTCGAAGCTGTGACCGCGAAACCCGCCTTGGCAAGCAAAGCAATCGCTACCGACCCCACGCCGCCAGCGGCCCCCGTTACGAGTATCTCGCCCTGATCTGGCTTTAATCCCCAGTCGACCAAGGCATCGACGCACAATGCCGCCGTATAGCCAGCCGTTCCGATTGCCATCGCCTGCGCGAGCGTAAAGGCCTGGGGCAAGCGCAGCAGCCATTCAGGTTTGACACGCTGGTATCGGCTGTACCCTCCCCAATGGGTCTCGGAAAGACCAAAACCGTTGAGCACAACCTTATCACCACGTCGCCACTGCGCTGATCGCGATTCGACTACCGTACCGGCAAGATCAATCCCCGCGACCATCGGCAGTTTGCGCGCCACCTTATTGCGGTTACCGCAAAGGGCCAAGCCGTCCTTGTAGTTCAGGGTGGAAAACGCAACCTCGACCAGCACGTCGTCGTCTGGCAAGTCCTCGAGCGTCAGCGGTTTTAGGCTCGCGCGAACCTCGCCATCTGCATCCTCAATAACAAAGGCATTAAATGTTGTACTCATTAGATGGGTCTCCTTGCACCGATCAAACGCGCCCGCACCTGGCGCCTGCGGTAAAGGTACCGCCCGTTTTCATTGCCGATAGTTAAAAAAAAGCGGGTCGTTCGCAGACGCAACAAAGCAAACAATAGCCAGACACTGCATAAGCGACAATCTTAATCCGCTCGTCCTCGCAACCAAAGTAATTGGCCCGATAGATCCGTTTTGGGGCCGGGCTGGACCAAATCACGTCGCCAAACCGTGAGCAAATCGATGTTGCGCCCAACGCCTAAGTGGCGCCTGTCGTTTTGAAAACCAAAAGAGGCAAACCACATCGCGCCCGCAATCTTGCGTAAAGCTGTGGCCAAGTTTTCTCGTCTGTGCTTTCATTGCAATTGCTGATCGTATTACTGCGGCCGCCAACACTGCTTCACCGGACGGACCCACTGGAAGAGCTGGAACAGTCGCAGCGTTCGGTTCGCTCCTCACTCCCATGGGTCATTGGGCGCAATCAACAACTCGTCTTTGGAAGGAAGCGTACCCGTGTGGGTTTGGCTGACGCAGTGGATCTCGTGGCACTCCATGCTGATCGTCTTCGGCCTTCTCGTTTATGTACTCGCCACGCAAGGTTTGCATCAACGCCGCCCCCCTTCCGCGGCCGTTGCCTGGGTCCTGCTAATCGCGTTGCTTCCTTACCTTGGCGTTCCTCTGTTTCTAATGTTTGGAACCCGCAAGCTGCGACGCGTCGCGGCGATACCGGCGCTCGATTTGACTAAGAGCAATGCCCCTGACAATCGTACGGACCCTTTAGATGCCTTGGCGCGTGCCCTGAATCTGCCGCCTGCCGTAGGTCACGGACCGATCGGGCTTCACAGCGACGGCACCACCGCTTTGCGCACACTGCTAGAAGTTGTCGATCAGGCACACCGGAGCCTGCACATTTGCAGCTACGTGATTGCGAACGACGCGATCGGAGCTGAATTGCTCGAACGGGTTCGTAAACGTGTCGCCGCGGGCGTTATCGTGCGCATTTTGATCGATGGCGTCGGCGGCCTGCGCGGTTGGCGCACCGTGTATCGGCTGCGCGCCTGCGGTGCCCAGGTTGCCTGGTTCGTCCCCCCGCTGCGTCGCCCGCTGCATGGTCGAACGAATCTTCGCAACCATCGCAAGTTGGTTATCGCCGATGGCACTCGCGTATGGTCGGGTGGGCGCAATCTCGCGGCGGAATATTTCTGCGGTGCGAACGGAGGCACACCTTGGATCGATCTGAGCTTCGACACCGATGGTCCGCTCGCGGCCGCGCTTGACCTCATCTTCTTGTCGGATTGGACATTCGCCACGAAACGCTTACCAAAGGATGTTGCGTTTCCGACTTTTGACGCCGCGCACTACCCCGCCAGCGACGCACGACCCGTTCCAAGTGGGCCGGACCATGCCGATGACACCTTGCATGCATTACTGCTGTTGGCCTGCTACCGGGCCCGCACTAACATCACCATTGCAACGCCCTACTTCGTCCCCGATGACAGTTTGTTGCGTGCACTGTGCCATGCCGCGCAGCGTGGCGTACACGTCCGCCTCTTGCTTCCCGAGCACTCTAACCATAGGCTCGCCGATCTTGCGCGCCGTCGCGCCTTGTTGCAAATGGACGCGGCCGGCGCTCAAATTCGCATGTTGCCATCCATGATGCACGCAAAGTCGGTTGTCATCGACGATTCCTGGCTGTTGCTTGGATCGGCAAATATCGACGCGCGTAGTCTTTTTCTGAATTACGAACTGATGGT
>DASPWJ010000119.1:0-2994 GCA_035621895.1 Burkholderiaceae bacterium
TCGTCCCCAGCACGGTGGCCGCCACAACTGCAATCGTGCGCCAAACACGCAGTAAATCCGATGGTCTCATCGCGCGCTCCCTCAATGCGCCACAAACCGCACCCGCTCGGGTACCGGCTTAAATTCCCCCATGCGGCTCCACCAGGGCATGAGCGCGAAAAATCCGAAATACACTGCCGTCGCAACCTGCGCTACCGCGGTTCGTAGCGGATTGGGCGGCAACATTCCCAAGTAGCCAAGCACGAGAAACGCCACGACGAAGGCCAAAAGCAGCGCGCGGTGCCAGGCGGGCCGATAGCGCATGGACATAACCGGCGAGCGATCGAGCCACGGCAGGGCAAAAAGGATCATCGCCGAAGCCCCACTTAGTATCACGCCCCAAAGCTTGGCGTCGAGATGCACCTTAGGAACCGTCAGCAGCGCGAGCACAATCGCGGTGGCACCGGCGACCCCGATGCGCAAGCGCAAATCGCGCACGCTAAAGTACACGAGCGCCCCCAATCCCAGCGCACAGGCGGCAATCCAGATTAAAAATCCCTCTGTTGTCGCACGCAATATCGAGTAATACGGCGTGAAGTACCACAGCGGGGCAATGTGCTGTGGGGTCTGCAGGGGATCAGCGGGAATGAAGTTGTTACCTTCAAGAAAGACGCCCCCAAGCTCGGGCGCAAAGAAGATGATCCCGAAATACGCAATAAAGAAAAATCCCAATCCGTAAATATCGTGAACGGTGTAATAAGGGTGAAACGGAATGCCATCGAGGGGCCGACCGTCGGGACCCAAGTGGTCCTTGATCTCCACCCCGTCAGGATTGTTGGAGCCAACATCGTGCAAGGCAAATATGTGCACCACGGCAAGACCCAACAGCACCAGCGGAATGAAGGTGGCGTGCAAGGCAAAGAAGCGGTTAAGCGTCGCATCGCCGATCACGAAGTCCCCGCGAATCCACGTCGAAAGATCCGGGCCAATGAAAGGAATGGTGTCGAAAAGATTGATGATCACCTGCGCGCCCCAATAGCTCATTTGCCCCCAAGGCAGCAGGTAGCCGAAGAACGACTCGGCCATGAGCGCCATAAAGATGACGCAGCCGATGAGCCAAATCACTTCGCGTGGCGTGCGGTAGCTGCCATACAACAGCCCGCGGAACATGTGCAGATAGACGACGATGAAAAAAAACGACGCGCCGGTTGAATGCATGTAACGGATGAACCAGCCACCCGATACTTCCCGCATGATGAATTCCACCGACCAGAACGCCAGATTCGAATCGGGTTTGTAGTGCATCGCAAGAAAGATCCCGCTAAGCAGCTGGATCACCAGCACCACAAGGGCCATCGATCCGAAGAAGTACCAAAAATTGAAGTTCTTGGGTGCGTAGTACTCCGACATGTGCGTGCGAAAGGCACTCATCGCTGACGGCATACGGCTGTCGAACCAGCCCATCAGTCCCCGGTACGGAGTCTTGTGCAAACCCATGAACAGTTCCTTCCGCTGTGCTGTGCCCTAGCTGTCGATGATCGGCGCGATGCGCAATTCGCCACCCGGGAGCATCAATCGCTGCCCTGGTCTGCGTCCTCTCAGGCCCGCGTATCCTCCCCGACCCGAATCACGTTTTCGCTCAGGTAGCGATACGGTGGCACCGGTAAGTTGTCCGCCGCTGGTTTGTCCTTGAACACGCGGCCCGCCAAATCAAATGTGGAGCCGTGGCAAGGACAGACGAAACCCGCGTCGGCGCCAAGCTGCGAATTCTCTTCGCTTGCAAAGGGCCCGCTAGGCGAACAACCCAGGTGCGTGCAGATGCCGACGACGACCAGCAGTTCGGGCTTGATCGAACGAAGCGCCGGGTCCTTGAGCACGTACTCGGGCGTGGGATAGGCCGTGCGTTTGGAGTCCGGGTCTGCGAGCCGGTCGGTGTCGTGTCGCAAGGCCTCGATCATCTCGGGCGTGCGCCGCAAAATCCAGATCGGCTTGCCGCGCCATTCGACTACTCTCATTTTGCCCGGTGCAAGCGATGAAACGTCAACATCGACCGGAGAGCCCGCCGCTTTTTCCCGCTCGGACGGCCCCCAGGAAGCAATGTAGGGCAGGGCCGCCGCTACGACGCCAGCTCCACCGACAACGCTGGTTGCGACGATGGCAGCGCGGCGTTCCAGGTCGACGTTGGGCTGCTCAGGCAGGGACGCGGGCGCGGAAGACGACATGTAGGCTCCTCGCAGATCAACGCATAGTAAAAAAACCGCCGCAGTTTACCGCAATGCCGCAAAAAACAGAATCACGGGGACACGAAAATTCATACAATCGCGCGGTGCAATCGCTGCGCATTAACGCAGATCAACATTGACAATCGTGCGCAAAGGAACATGCGCCCTTCGCGAACGCTGCCGAGCTTGAGCACAAATATGAGCACCCCAACGCAAAACCCCAATGTCAAACCCACCCAGGGCGCTGCTGGCCAGCGCAAGGGCATAAATTGGTTTCGATTCTGGATGCAGATGCTAGTTGCGGTACTAGTTTTTAATATCATCGCCGGCTTGGTCACCTGGTTTTTTATTTTCCCCAAGCTGCACCCAGGCATGTGACACACCGAGCCGTGTGCGTCGTGTCGATGGACGTGCCGGCTCGCCGCATTGCCTCAAGCAAGACCTGTTTAAGCAAAAAAAACGGCGGACCCGCTTGTCCGCCGCGTTATTTTGCCGCAACCCAGATCCGCTTTAGGAGAACCCGGGCACTACTGCCGCCTTAGTCGAGCGACTGCACGTAGGCAGCAACGTCTTGAAAGTCCGCATCGGTCAGGTTGGCGATGAGGGCCTGCATCTGTTCAACGTTGCGTAAGCCCGACTGGATTACGTGCAACTGCAGCTTGACATAGTCGGCGTGCTGCCCAGCCAAACGCGGAATTGGCCCCTGACCCTTGGCGTCCGGACCGTGGCACATCTGACATGCCAGGAGGCCTTTGCTTGCATCGCCTTCCAGGTACAAGGTCTTACCGTGCGC
>DASPWJ010000120.1:0-17254 GCA_035621895.1 Burkholderiaceae bacterium
CGAGGGAGCTCGCATCAACTCCCGCAACTCGGGTTGACCGACGAGAAAGCTTTGCAGCAGCGCACGCTGTCCGAGCTGAAAGTTTGACAGCATGCGCAACTCTTCCATTGCTTGCGCGCTTAGGTTTTGTGCTTCATCGACCACCAGCAGCGCGCGCTGACCGCGCGGCACCAGCGACAAAAGGAACGCCTCGATGTCTCCAAGTAATTCTGCCTTGCCCGTGGCTTTTGCCGGAATGCCAAATGCAATTGCCACCGAGCGCAGCAGGTCGTCGGCCTCGAGCTGCGTGCTAACGAGCTGCGCAGCCACGACTTTTTCCTCGTCGAGCTCGCGTAACAGTGCCCGGACCAAGGTGGTCTTGCCGGCACCGACCTCACCGGTAACGACGATAAAACCTTCGCCCTGAAAAACCCCATATTGCAAAAATGCGTGCGCGCGCCGATGCCCCTTGCTCTCGAACAGAAACGTTGGGTCGGGATTGAGCTGAAAAGGACTGGCGCTTAAGCCGAAATAGGATTCGTACATGATTATCGAGGTGAAGACGGCCCAACGCGGCTTTTCAGAACTGGTGTCGCAGGCCGGCGAGCACCGCTTTTTCGCGGGCGTTCGGAGTTACGTTGGACTCGATTGCCTGCATACGTATACCGACAAACGCGCCCGTGCGTGGCGACAGCGAGTTATTCAGTTGCACAGTGGCTGCATTTTGCCGCGTATAGACCCCGCTCGTCGAGCCGATCCCTTCGATTTTGGACTCCCGGCCATCCGCGCTTACGCTGGTATAAGGAGTAAGGTGGTGGGTAAGAGTCAGGTCGATACCCCTTTGGTCGTTCTGGTCCGACTCGGTCACGGCAGTTAAAAGCGCGCTCAAATTCCCCGGCAGAACCTCGGTGCGCATGTCGTAGATCGAAAGGCTGACCGTATCGCGACGAGCTAGCCACACGAGTGCCGCCTTGTTCGATGTCAACACGACGGGCGCGGCAGCGTAAATCGTCGAACCTGCGGCCAGAGTCTGCGGCAGGTTCTGCTGGGCCAGCAGGGCCTGGACGGCACTGGCGCGCTCCACCGGATCGGGGTGCGTTGGAACCAGGATCGAATCGAGCAGCGCTGCCATATCACCACCGATCGGAAGCGCGAACACAGTTTGCGCCGACGTCACGACGTCGCGCCCCCCGGCGACGCTTACCGTAAGTGCCTGCTCGCGATGTTTAATCCCGTAGTCCCATTCGGTTCCGAAAAAGCGCCGCTCCCCGATGGCCTCAAAGCTCGTACGGTCGCTCGGGCGCCACTCCAGTCCACCGCCGTAAATCGCCCACGGTCCGGTACTTAGGAGGTAATTCTCTCTTTCAATTCCACCACGCGCGCTGACCACAATCTGGGGGTCGGGCGCGACCTTCAAAATGGCCCGGCCCAGTTCCTGACGCAAAATCGGAACGGTCGAGTCCGTGTACTGCGTCTCGGAGGACTCGGCGTGCAAGGTCCAACCCAAAGGATGGGGCACGTGATCCAGATCGATACTTTGCAGTGCCAAGCGTGCGTCAACCGTAGGGGCCAAGTTGCCAAACGAGCGCTCCAACGCGTTATCGCTGCGCAGAACATAGACCATCTCGCCCGGGAGCTCGCCCTTGAAGTAGGGGCTGAGCCGATAGCCTTCAACGGTAAATTCGTTATAGGTCGAGGGTGCCAGGGGCGTTGCGGCGAAGACATTCTCCCGGCCCTGATTTGCGATCGCAGCCGCGTCCACAAAGAAGTGCCGATCCAGGCCTTGAAATCTGAGGTCAGCGCCGCCATTAGGCAGCACCGCATCGGGCTCGGTTCGATGCCGATAGTCAATAGCGTCCAGCGCCAAATTCAAGCTGACCTGCAGGTTCTTGGTTAGTCCAAAAAGTACGATCGAGGGCACAAGCTCGCTGATCAGGTCGCTTTTGGCCTCGGGCGCGATGCCAAAGGCGGCGTTGCTCGTGTACGTCTCCCGCCAGAGTATCGATGGAGCCACAAACAAGTTATCGGCAGCGGCGGGTGTTGCCGCAAATAGCGCCCCAACATACGCGCCGAGCGCGGTCAGCCGCAATGCAGAGCAAGCGGTGGGCCGGGCGTAGGCATTTTGCCCATCTGCCAAATCAGATATATGCGCCATAGCCGTAGCCGTACGAAGAGCCGCCGCCTGCGGTCGCCTTATTGAGCATGGTCATGACTACAGGGCAGCCCTCGAGCAGGGCCAAGGCCTCGGTGAGCGTGCGCCAGCGCGTCTTTTGCGCCTCCACAACGACGACAATTTGCCCTACGTGCGAAGCAAGCACCCGCGTTTCCGGAGCCGCCAGAAGTGGTGGTGCGTCAAAAATGACGATCCGGTCGCTTTGGGGTGTAAGAAGCTCCTCGATCAGACGGCGCATTGCCTCACTGCCCAAAAGCTCCGTAGCGCGCGGGCTGGGCTCGCCTGCGGGCAATATCGAAAGATTCTCAATGTTGGTGCGCAAAATCAAATCGGACAGCGGCAACTCGGGCTGATTGAGCTTGTCCAGTAGGCCTTTGTCGGGGTCCAACCCCAAACGCTCCAACACCATTGGACGCACCACATCGGCGTCAACCAGCAGCACGTGGGAGCCTACTTCCATCGCGAGCGAAAGCGCGAGGTTAATTGCCGTGAACGTTTTGCCTTCCCCGGGAATCGAGCTCGTGATCATGATGCAGTTGGCGCGCAGAATCGGAGCGGCCGACTCGCCGCGAACGTTGGCCAAAAGCGGGCGCTTAACCGCACGAAACTCATCGGCTAGACGGCTGCGTTCCCCAAAGGGCGCGACAAAGCCGCGCTCTTGCAGTTTTGCCAAGTCAATTTCAACCCTACGCGTGCCACTCACGCCAGGCGAACTCGCCGGATGCGCTCCACGCGCCAGAATGCTTCCCGGCGCCGTATCGCTGGGAATTCGATCGACCGAAGGGGGGCCTTCCCAAGATGCGCTCCATGGCGGAGCCACTTCGATCCCGGAGCGGCGCAACTCTTCTAGGCGCCGCGCAGCTTGCTCAATGATGCTCAAAGCTTCCCCTTCTTCTCACCAAAAGCCAGCCCCGCCTGCCACTTCGTGGGGCAAGCCAACCCGAGCTCGAGCGCAAGACTCTTAGCAACTCGAACCCATCTGCGCCGACTCTGGCCCAAACTTAGATGCTTCCGCAGCCGGGGCCGCGGCGCCAAAACCGCGCAGTCCGCCCGAAGAAACCACACACCCCAATATACTACCGTGTCCGCGCGATACGTGTTTGGGCTAGTACAACGGTCAAGCCCGCACACGCAACCATTTGATTGTTGTGGGAATTTTGCTCAACTCAGAAAGATCCAGTACAGGAGGGCGATGATCAGCAGGTACTTGCAGGCGTTGAAGGCAGACTTGTTGATCGCCTTGGCACGCTTGAGCCACTCTTTAACTACGCCAATGGGTTTGTAAAGACGGTTGATCCAGCCGATGTCCTCCGCCTCGTTATTTTGTGTGGCCGCAGCGCGCAAAAACACCCGCTCAAAGAGTCGGTTCAGGGCACGCATCGGCGCGCCGTAGAGCGGGCGCTCCACGTCGCAAAAAAGAATCAGGCGCGCCATGTCCGTGCGGTTTTCGGCAAAGTGCAGGTACGTTTCATCGAACATCACGTCCTGGCCGTCACGCCAGGAGTACGGTTCGCCGTCAACATTAATGAAGCAATCGTTGCTGTTGGGCGTGATGAGCCCAAGGTGATAGCGCAGCGATGCCGCACTGGGGTCACGGTGCTCGTTTAACCGCGCGCCCGGTGGCAATAGCGCGAACATCGCCGCATTAACCGACGGTATCGACTGCAACAGCGCCACGGTCTTGGGGCACAGCGCAAGGGCGGAAGGCGGCGGCACGTCGTACCACTTGAGGTAGAAGCGGCGCCAGCCCCGTTGGAAAAATGAATTAAAGCCGATGTCGACGTGATCGCTGGCGGCCTTCAGCCCACCGGCACCGAGCAGCGCGCGCGCTTCATCGCGAATCGTCTCCCAGTTTTCGCGCAGCACCGCCATCTCGGGGAAATTCTTCATGTCGAGAAACGGTCGCGTGGGTACCGCCGAGAAAGCGTACATCAGCACGTTATAGGGCGCGAGCAATGTTGAGTGGTTGCCAATCTGGCGCAAGATCGGCAGGCGCAGGCGGCCGCGAAAGTGCAGGTACAAGGAGGAAAACACGAACACGTACAAAACAATGAATTTAGGTGCCAGCAAATTCACGCTCATTGGTCGCCACCAAAAGTTCTGACGGTCCCCATCCGGGACAAGTATGCGGATTGGCCGAAGGCGGATCGATCCAGCCGGACCGCGCCGTAAATCGACCATTGTATATTCATGGCGCGGAGTTGCCGCATACCGTTTTCAGTCAAGTTTTTTCCCGGAGTTGCACCAGCCCATCGCTGATGGCCATTGTGGCGCGCGGCAGAGCCTGACGTGCGTCGCAAAAAGATCAGGTCGAGTCTCGTCAAAAACCAAAACTTCTCCTATTTAGCGCAGGGCGTAATGACTTTTCTTCAGATTCTCATCCTTGCCATTGTTCAGGGCTTCTGCGAGTTGTTGCCCGTATCGAGCTCGGCGCACGTAATCGTCGCCGAGAAGCTAATGGGACTGCAACCGACCGCCCCTGCCATGACACTACTTCTTGTGGCTTTGCACACGGGTACGATGTTCGCGGTGATCGCTTACTTCTGGCGTGACTGGAGGTCCACGTACTTTTCTTCGTTGCAAGCTTTTCGCCGTAACGCCGCACAGATCATACTGGCCACGGTCGCCACCGGTATCGTGGCTCTGGCGCTGCTAGAACTGATCCCGCGTCTGCTGGGAGTTGATCGGGCCAGCTTCGAAATCGAGCAACTGTTCGGTGACCCTCGTCTGATCGCTTGCGCCCTTGCTGCCGCCGGCCTGTTGATCTTGACCTCTGGCCTGCGGACTCGGTCGCGTTCGGGCCGGCCAGATTTTGGGGCCAAAGCGGCAATCTCGATCGGCGCTGTTCAAGGTCTGTGTCTGCCATTTCGTGGTTTCTCGCGGTCCGGTGCGACGATTTCCGCCGGCCTTTTCTTGGGTATCGACCGGCAAAAGGCTGAGCAATTCAGCTTTGCACTAGCGGTTGTGTTAACACCCGCGGTAATCGCTAAGGAACTAAAGCGCTTTCTCACGGCCGGCACCCATGCCGGGTACGATTCCTCCACTTTGCTTCAACTGGCTTGGCCCAGCGCGGTCGGCATGGCGCTAAGTTTCGTTGCGGGACTGCTTGCGCTGCGCTGGCTGTCCAGCTGGCTGGAGCGAGGCCGCTGGCATTACTTCGGCTTTTACTGCTTGGCGGCCTCCGTAGCCGTGTTGACCGTGCTTGACTAGATCGGCTAAGACACAGCGCTCTGGCGCCTCAGAGCGCTGCGTTTTCTCTATGCAAGGTTGGCTAGAGTAGTGCACCATGGATGAAGGATTTGGTCTTTTGAGCGAGCCGGCGCCCAATGGTAATTTGGTAGGTCCACAGCCACGGCACGTACGTTCCTTCGCCATTCGACGCGGGCACGTGACCCAGCGGCAGCGGCGGGCCTACGAAGATTTCTTTCCCTCGTTTGCCGTGCCGTACAGCCTCGAAGTCATTAACGCGCGCAGGCTCTATGGTCGCGACGCCCCGCTAGTGTTGGAAATCGGCTTTGGGATGGGGGAGACGACTGCAGCCATCGCACAACGGCACCCGGAGATCGATTTCTTGGGCATCGAAGTCTACGTTGCCGGCATTGGTGCGTTGGCGTGGCGGCTGCACGAGGCCAATTTAAAGAACGTGCGCATTATTGAACGTGACGCTGTTGAAGTCGTGCGTGACATGATTGCGCCAGGCAGCTTAGATGGCATTCACGTGTTTTTCCCGGACCCCTGGCCAAAGGCGCGCCACCACAAGCGTCGCCTGATCGCTCAGCCATTCGTCGGCGCCTTAGTCGACCGCCTACGCCCCGGTGGATATCTGCATTGCGCAACGGACTGGGAACATTACGCCACGCAGATGCTCGAAGTACTCTCCCAAGAGCCGCGTTTGCGCAATCTGCATGTCGGCTTCGCACAGCCGCCGCGCAATCCGTTCTGCGAACGGCCGAAAACGAAGTTCCACGCGCGCGGGGCCCAACTCGGACACCGGGTGTGGGACTTGGTGCTGGAGCGGCGATCCCAATAGCCTTGGAAAAAGCGCGCGACACGGCCGCGCGGTCGGCCAAGATCTGCGACGCGAGAGGCTACTACATTGGCGCGCGTCAGCCACAGTCGACGCTCGCAGTACACTTCGCCCCGTGCGTCCTGCGCACCACAATAAGGTTGCTGTACTGCGGCGCACGAGCAACTGATTAAAGAGTTTAAGAACGTGAAGTCGTTGTCGATCCAACTGCCCCTTACAGTGCCGAGTCAATGATCCACATCGACTGGATCTTAGTGATCGTCGCCGCATGGCTTGTGCTGGGGATCTGGGCGCTGTTTGCGCTTCATCGCACCAAGTTCGTCGCTCGGCGGCTCTTTCCGCTCGGCGGACTCTTGGGACTAGCGCTGGCTGGCGTCGCGCTCGACGCGCTGTTCTCGACCGCGGAAGTTGCGCAGCTGCTCATCGGTCTGCCAGGCTTGCCAATGCACCTGCGGCTGGACGCCTTATCGGCTTTTTTTCTGGTCGTCATCGGCGCCGGCGTTTTTGGCACCTCGCTTTTCTCCGCCGGCTACTTTCGCGCGGGCGAAGGCACGGCACCAGGACTGCTATGTCTGGAGTACCACGTCTTTTTGGCGGCCATGGCCATGGTTGTTTTGGCCGACGACGCCTACGCCTTCATGGTGATGTGGGAAACAATGGCCCTATCGTCTTTTTTTCTAGTCACCGCCAACCATCGCGTAGCCAGCGTTCGCCAGGCAGCCTACCTGTACCTGCTGCTTGCGCACATTGGCGCGGTCGCGATCTTGCTGTGCTTCGGCGTCATGCAGGCCAACACGGGCGACTACACCTTTGCCAACTTGCGCGCACAGCAACTTAGCCCAATGTGGCTTTCCATTGCCTTTGGCTTTGCCGTTTTTGGCTTCGGTGCAAAAGCTGGACTTGTACCCGTACACGTCTGGCTGCCCGAAGCGCATCCCGCGGCGCCATCGCCAGTGTCCGCGCTGTTAAGTGCGGTCATGCTCAAGACCGCAATCTACGGATTGCTGCGCGTCACGTTTGACCTGTTGCATGGGGGGCTATGGTGGTGGGGCGCGGTACTGCTGGCCCTGGGCCTAATCAGCGCGCTGATGGGTGTGGTCTTTAGCACGGTGCAAACCGAAATGAAGCGCCTGCTCGCCTACTCGTCGATCGAGAATATCGGCTTGATCGTGGCAGGCCTGGGGTTGGCGCTGATTTTTCGTTCCTACGGCATGGCAAATCTTGCCGCCTTAGCGCTAACAGCGGCCATGGTGCATGTGCTTGCCCATGCGTTTTTCAAGAGCCTGCTATTTTTAGGCACTGGAGCCGTGCTTCATGCCACCGGCGAGCGCAACTTGGGAAAACTCGGTGGCCTGATCCGCTCGATGCCCTGGGTCGCTTGGCTGGTTTTTGTCGGCGTACTGGCCGGCGCGGGGCTGCCGCCGTTGGCAGGGTTCGTTTCCGAGTGGCTGCTACTACAAAGCTTTTTGTTTACGACCGCCTTGCCCAATTCCTTCCTGGACATGCTGATTCCGCTCGTCGCGGCTGCCGTGGCGCTTTGCGTGGCGCTGGCCGGCTATGCGATGGTGAAGTTCTTCGGGGTCATATTCCTGGGCCAGCCGCGCGAAGACAAGCTGTTGCGTGCGCATGATGCGAACGTATGGCAACGACTGGGACTAGCATGGTTTGCCGCCGGATGTTTGGCGATGGGGCTGTTCCCGGTTCCGCTAATCGACGCAATCGATCGTGTGACTAATCGCTTGCTTGGCGCGGGCCTTGCGCAGGCAGTGCATGCTAACGGATGGGTGCTGCTTGCTCCCATCGGTCTGGAGCGCGCCAGCTATGGGCCCGTAGTTTTCCTTGGTGGTGTCGGGGCCGGCATCACGCTCGGATTGCTTATCGCGCGTCGGCTCTACCGTGGCACCTTGCGCCGCGGCGAACCCTGGGCCTGCGGTTATGCGGGCGGCACTGCGCGCATGCAAGATACGGCAGAGGGTTTTGGTCAACCGATTCGGCAAATCTTCGAACCATTTTTTCGCATCACACGCGATCTGCCTTCGCCATTTGATGTACGTCCCCACTACCGCGTGCTGACCCAGGACCGTTTGTGGCACGGCGTGTACGTGCCCATCGCGCGACTGGTCGACTGGCTAGCGCGCGGAGTCAGCTGGCTGCAACAAGGGCGCATTTCGATTTACCTGCTGTATAGCTTCCTTACGCTGCTCGTCATGCTGATGTTGGTGCGACTGTGAACGTGACTGCCACTGGCATCCTGGCCCAGTCGCTGGAGATTGCCCTGGCCCTTGCGGCCGCGCCGCTATTGCTCGGTTGGGTCGACCAATGGCGGGCGCGACTGCAAAATCGCTCCGCACCGCCGCTTACGCAACCTTATCGGGTATTGCGCAAGCTCTTTCATAAGGAGTCGGTCGTCGCCGAATCGGCCTCGGCGCTGTTTCGACTCACGCCCTACGTGATGTTTGGCTGCATGACGCTTGCCTGTGCGATCGTACCGACCATCTCAACGGACCTGCCGCTGGCCACGGCAGCCGATGCGATCGCGCTTGTTGGCCTATTTGCGCTAGCACGCACCTTCATCGCACTGGCAGCAATGGACATTGGTACGGCCTTTGGCACGATGGGCGCGCGCCGCGAGATGCTCATCGGCTTTCTGGCCGAACCCGCGCTGCTCATGGCCTTGTTTAGCACTTCGCTCATCACCCACTCGACCTCGCTTGCCAACATGGTCGATACCCTTTCCCATCGCGCAACTGTGCTCGAACCCAGTTTGGCATTTGCCGGCGTCGCCTTCACCATCGTTTCCTTGGCCGAGAACGCTCGCGTCCCAGTGGACAACCCGGCAACGCATCTGGAGCTGACGATGATTCATGAAGCCTTGGTCCTGGAGTATTCAGGCCGGCATCTGGCAATGATGGAATGGGCCGCGTCGCTCAAGCTCTTCGCTTACTCGTGCATTGGTTTGGCCATGTTCTTCCCCTGGGGCGTCGCCGAGGTCGACTCGCCATTGGCAATGCTCTTTGCTGTCCCAGCGTTGGTGTTCAAGCTCGCCATCGGCGGCGTACTTTTGGCATTGATCGAAACGGCCAGTGCCAAGATGCGCATCTTCCGTGTCCCCGAGTTTTTGGCCACAGCTTTTTTGTTGGCGGTTATCGGGCTGCTCGTTCACCAGCTCCTGGAGGCCTAGGCATGCGCGCCCTGCTGACCCAGAGCATCAATCTGTACGCTGCTTTTTTGCTTATCATCTCTTTTGCGATGATCTCGCAGCGTCGCATCTTGAGCCTTGTGCACCTGTATACATCCCAAGGAGTGGCACTGGTCCTGGCTACGGTGACGGTCGCCTATTTGACCAGTCAGCCGCACTTGTTTTACTCCGCCGGCATAACTTTGGTGCTTAAGGTAATGCTGATTCCGACCATGTTGCACCGAGTCATCGACCGACTCGATGTGCGTTGGGACGTCGAGCCGCTGATCAACATTCCCACGACTATGCTGATCGGCATTGTGCTCGTGGTCTTTGCCTTTAATCTTGCATTGCCCATCTCCCAACTCTCCTCGTCGATCGCCCGCTCCACGCTCGGCATTGCGCTGGCGTGCGTCCTGCTGTCGTTCATGATGATGATCGTGCGCGCCAAGGCCCTGCCCCAAGTAATCGGCTTTTTGGCAATGGAAAACGGATTGTTTTTCGCAGCCACTTCGGCGACCAACGGCATGCCGATGATTGTCGAACTGGGCATCGCACTCGACGTTTTGGTCGGTGCACTGATCTTGGGAGTGTTCATGTTCCAGATCCGCGAGCAGTTTGACAGCCTCGATATCCGGCATCTGGAGCGATTAAAGGAGGAGTAGCGTGCGCAATCGCATTCGATTCCATATGCCGTGCGCAGTGCATTGCACTGCGTGTTACCTGCCGATGTCCGTCGGGATTGCGCGTTGTTCGCACGCTGGATCTGGCCTTCGTAGGCCCGTGCTAACAGGTCGCTGATGCCCCCCACGCTCCCACTTTTTCTCACCTTGCTCGTGCCCATTTGCGGCGGGATCGTGCTTGGCCTTTTTGGCCACCGCGATCGTGGCCCCCACATCAATATCGCCTTTAGCGCTTTAACGTTCGCCGCCGCTTTGTGGCTTACCGCCGAGGTGATTCTGGGTACCCCTGTGTTGGGCTTCAGTGAGCGTTTTTTCATCGATCCGCTCAACGCTTTTCTTGTTGCGCTGACGGCACTGGTGGGCTTTACCACGTCGATGTTCTCGCGGCCCTACATGCGCATTGAACGCGAGCACGGCAAGATGACCGGGCCGAGGATGCGTCTTTATCACAGCATGTTCCAACTTTTCATCGCGATGATGTTGGTGGCGCTCACCACCAACAACCTGGGCGTTCTGTGGGTTGCGATGGAAGCGGCGACCCTGACGACGGTGCTGCTGGTTTCGGTCTACCGCACGCCGGCGAGCCTAGAGGCGGCCTGGAAGTACTTCATCTTGTGCGGCGTGGGAATTGCCCAAGCGCTATTTGGCACCATGCTGCTGTACCTGGCAGCCGACAGGGTCATTGGTGGTGGCGAAGGAGCGCTGCTTTGGACTCACCTGGAGGCGATCAAGGCGCAGCTTGAACCCAATATCTTGGGACTCGCGTTTGTCTTCCTGATGCTGGGCTATGGCACCAAGGTGGGACTGGTGCCGGTGCACAACTGGCTGCCCGATGCGCATGCCGAAGGTCCGACGCCGATTTCGGCAGTACTCTCTGGCCTGCTCCTTAACGTCGCGCTCTACGCCATCTTGCGTTGCAAGGTCCTGGCCGACGGCGCAATAACCAATGGTTTGCCCGCGCGAATCATGGTGGTCTTTGGAATAGTCTCGGTAGTGGTCGCGGCGTTTTTCTTGCGTCGCCAGCGCGACGTCAAGCGGATGTTCGCCTATTCGTCCATCGAACACATGGGCCTGATGACATTTGCCTTCGGACTGGGAGGGCCAATTGCCAACTTTGCCGGCTTGTTGCATATGACGGTGCATTCGCTGACCAAGTCGGCGATTTTCTTTGCCGTGGGACACGCCACGCAGCGCGCCGGCTCGCAGATCATGGACGAGATTCGTGGTCTGCTGCAAACAAGCCCAACCCTTGGCTGGGGGCTGGTGATCGGCTCTCTCGCAATCTTGGGACTGCCGCCGTTTGGCGTTTTCGCCAGCGAGTTCTTGATCCTCACCAGTGCAATGCGCCAGCTGCCCTGGGCCACGCCCGTGCTACTACTTGCCTTGGCAGTTGCTTTTGCTTCGGTCTTTGGCCGAGTACAGGCGATGGTGTTTGGCGAGTCCGTCCACCCTCCGCTGCCTCATCGACCCGCGCTTGTGCCGGTCTTTGTGCATCTGGGCTTGACGCTAATGCTCGGACTCTTTGTACCGCCGTTTCTTGACCAGTGGTACCGCGAGGCCGCTGCCCTCATTGGCGGCTGACCGCGTGACGAACGGGAGCCGCTCGGAGTCACTTATGCGTATGGCATTGGCGCAAAAGCAAGGACCGCGGGGATGACAGTTGACGAGCGTGGCAAAACCTCCGGAGCAGGGCCTAGCGTGAACTCCGAGGTTGCGGTGCCAGGCGCGGTACGCAAGCCTTTTCAACTTCCCGGTCTGGATAGCACCTTCACGCGCTTGCCGGGTACGCTGCCCATGTATCGTGCCCAGGTAACGAAAGCGCAGTGGCGCGCTGCCGCGAGCGTCGTGCGCAGTCTAGGCGGACGTCTGGTGACGATTTGGGGAATCGACCGTCGCAGCGAGGCAGGATATTTCGCGGTTGCGGTCGCCTACGTGCTAAACGCGGGTCTAGTCTGGCTCGATTTGCCACTGAACGACACCGAGTCCACGAGCTATCCCGACCTGACGGCAACGTTTGCGTCGGCCGCGCGAATGCAGCGCGCGGTAGCCGACCTAAGCGGCCTTATTGCCAGCGGCGCGGCCGACACGCGCCCCTGGTTACGCCATGCTGCTTGGCCCGCGGATTACTTCCCCCTGTGTGGCGAGAACAACGGACGCGAACGCTTCGAGGCCCTCGACGAGCCGTACGCTTTTGTTGCCGTGACGGGCGACGGTGTCCATGAAATCCCCGTCGGGCCGGTCCATGCGGGAATCATCGAGCCGGGACACTTTCGCTTCTCGGTGGTGGGAGAAAAAGTGCTGCGCTTGGAGGAGCGCCTCGGCTATACACACAAGGGAATCGAAAAGCGCTTGGAGGCAATGAGCCTGGCGCAAGGCACGCGCGTCGCCTCTCGTGTCTCTGGGGACAGTACCGTGGCCTACGGTTGGGCGTACTGTTGCGCGGCCGAGGCGCTGTGCGCCACACAGGTGCCTGCGCGTGCTCAATGGCTGCGGGCGTTTGCGCTCGAGCGTGAACGCGTTGCCAACCATCTGGGTGATCTTGGCGCGCTGGGCAACGATGCGGCATTCTCTTTTGGTCTTGCGCAGTTTTGGCGGCTGCGCGAAGCGTGGCAGCGCCGTAGTGAAGAACTGGTGGGACATCGGCTGATGATGGACTGGATCGTGCCCGGCGGCGTGAAGAGCGATCTGAGGGCCGAGGCACTGCGAACTGTCGGCGAAGACTGCGTTGCGCTCGAAGCACAAGTGCGGCTGCTCGAGTCGATCTACGATGCGCATGCCGGCTTGCAGGATCGATTTGTTGGCACAGGGCGGGTCGATGCGCAATTGGCACGCCAGCTGAACCTAACGGGCATGGCCGCGCGAGCCAGTGGCGTTGGAAGCGACCTTCGCTGCGACTTCGGTGGCGTCCCCTATGAAAATCTGCAGGTTCGAAAAGCGCATGCCATCGACGGTGACGTGGCTGCCCGAGTTGCCGTGCGTTTTGCCGAAATTTACGAATCGCTGCGCCTGATCCGCAAAATCGCGCAAGACCTTCCGTCCGGGCCAACGCTTGGCAACCTTTCCGAGCCGCAGGCGCGTGGCTGCGGCGCTGGCTGGATCGAGGGCTGGCGCGGCGAAGTGCTGGTGACAATCGAACTCGATGACCGGGGCCTAATTCGGCGTGCACATTGCCATGATCCGTCATGGCAGAACTGGCCCGCGCTGGAGCATGCCGTGATCGGCAACATCGTTCCGGACTTTCCCCTGATCAACAAGTCCTTTAACCTGAGCTACTCGGGACAGGATCTCTGATGCCTTGGCGCATGCTCCGACAAATTGTGCAGGTTGGCATCGTCACCGAGCCGCCGCCGGAAGTTGGCGCTGCGCAAGAGCCCAGTGCGCTTCTGGCCGAACAGCACGAAATACGTCAGGAAATTTTGGCGGTGCTAGGGCGCGCGGTGGCCATTCGTGCGGTCGATCCAGGCTCGTGTAATGGCTGCGAACTGGAAATTCACGCGCTAAATAACCCCTACTACAACATCGAGGGGCTTGGCATCAAGTTTGTCGCCAGCCCGCGCCACGCCGATCTGCTGCTCGTGACGGGCCCGGTCTCCGCCCACATGGAGGCCGCATTGCGCCGCACCTATGAAGCCATGCCGGCACCCAAGCGCGTCGTGGCCGTCGGTGAATGCGGCTGCAATGGCGGGGTCTTCGGTGAGAGCTATGCAAGCCGCGGGCGCGTCGCCAATATCGTACCGGTAGATGTCGAAGTACTCGGCTGCCCGCCGCCACCGCTGGAGATTTTGCGCGGTATACGGCGCGCCTTGCGCTAGCGCCTTAGAAAAGCTCCAGTTCCGTATTCGGAGACTGGTTGGGCTGCAGGCGGCCCTCGCGCACCAGTGTTTCATAGCACTGCGTGGCGTTGCGCCCGTGCTCCTTGGCGTAGTAAAGCGCACTATCGGCACGGCCCATCGCTGAAGCCGGAATGTCCGAAGGCGCAACGCGCGTGTAGCCGACGCTCACGGTAACTTTTCCGACCTGGGGAAAACGATGACCCTCCACGGCCTGGCGGAAGCGATCAAAAGCAGCGCGGGCTCCTTGCTCGTCGGTGCCATCAACGATCACGACAAATTCTTCGCCACCGAAACGGTAGATCAACTCCGTGCTTCGAAACGTGTCAAACATCAACCGCGCGAGCAGCAGCAGCACTTCATCGCCAAATAGATGCCCGAAAGTGTCATTGATGGTCTTGAAGCGATCGACATCGATTACCCCAAGCCAGCTTCCCGGCGTTGTTGCATCCGGTACCGGCGCTGGCGTCAGCGCCCCGCGTCGTTTGGCAAAGGTTGCTTCGAAGGTGCGCCGATTCAGCAAGCCGGTCAAGGTATCGCGCTCGCCATAATCGAGCGCGCTCAGGTGGTTGCGCAAGATGCGCAGCACGCCCTGCACCAGGCTGGCATCATGCGGGCGAATCGCCGCCCGTTCCCCGGAGAACTCCACCTCTATCAGGCCGATGAGCCCGCTGTTGCCCATCAAGGGGAACACGCTATCGAAGCGCTCGGTCGTATTTCCTTGCGGCAAATAATGCACCGCGTCACCCAGCAAAGCGCACTCGTGCCAGTGGGGCTTCTCGGTCACTAGCGGCAAGAGCGCAGGATCCGTCGGGTCGCCGCCGGCGTGCAAGCCTTGATCGTCCATGTACGCGCGCAGCTGTACACGCTGACGGCCTTGCTCGCCCAGGACCCGGTAGACCCTAACGCACTTAGGCTGGACGTGCTCAAAGAGCATGCGCGCTACCGCGCGGTCGAGCTCATCGCGGTCGCGATGCGACGTTGCCAGCGCTACGGCATCAATGAGGTTTGGTTTCACGTCACGTATGGTTGGCAGCCGTACCGGCTCTTTTACTGCTCGAACGTATCCAATGCTAAAAGCCAGCCTTGGGCGGCAAAGGCTGAAATATTCCGGTTAATTCTTGCTTCCGTTGCGGTTCGATTGCCGCCCTAGGCCCTGCAAGGCCACTTTTTGTGCAATGCACAAATGCCAAGGGGCGCTCAATTGCCTCTCCCTGGTAGTGGCTTGGCGTCCCCCAAATTGGCTTTGTTGAGCCGCAGGGGCGGCGGTAAGTCCCATTTGTAGGTGGGCAAAGCCTGTTTTCGTGCTCAATTGGGCGGCCTTTTGCGCCACTGCTCGGCGGCCAAGGCCAGGAGTCTTGATCCTTTTTGCGCCGGCCAAGTCGAGGCAAAAACCAAGCCCCAAATGGGTCCCTGTAAGTGTCTTCGCCATCCCGAGGACTCTCGACCGTGGCTGCCAGCACTCGGATGAGCGCCATGTCGAGTCTAGCGTTGGCCCGTAACCCCGGCCACCATTGATACACTGCGGCTCGCCCAAAAAGAAAAGAAATGCCCGGACCGGATCTTTCCCGCCACCACCCCGCGATCCCTCAGAGGTCAAACCATGACCGTGCGAGCCCCAGCACCCGACAGTGCCATCGAGCAGGCACGCATCAATATGATCGAGCAGCAGATACGCCCCTGGGAGGTTTTGGACCAGTCGGTCCTGGATCTGCTGATACAGGTTCGCCGCGAAGAATTTGTGCCACCGCATCTGCGCGCTTTGGCATTCGTCGATTTTGAATTGCCGCTTAACATTAACGGCGAGGTGACCGGCGAGAACATGCTGGCGCCCAAGGTCGAGGCGAGGTTGCTGCAGGAGTTGGGCATACACCCTCACGAACAGGTCCTCGAGGTCGGCACGGGCTCGGGTTACATGGCGGCACTGGCGGCCCATAAGGCCCAGACAGTGTGGACCATCGAAATCGACCCACGCTTGCAGGCTTTCGGCGCCTCCAACCTCGCGCGCGCGGGTGTGCGCAACGCACGGGTGGAGGGAGGTGATGGATCGATGGGTTGGTCTGCGCATGCACCCTACGATGTCATCATCATGTCCGGTTCGCTGCCGTTTTTGCCAGCCGAACTGCTCGATCAACTCAAGATCGGCGGACGCTTAGCGGCGATCGTGGGAAGCGCCCCGGCAATGAGCGCTCAGATCGTAACGCGCACAGGCAAGGACGCATTCGAACCCCTGGCATTGTTCGAGACCTGCACCAAAGCGCTTCGTATTGCGCAGCGGCCGTCGACATTTCGCTTCTGATGCGACGTACGCCACGCATTGTGCTGGGCATCGCGCGCTGTGGTGCGCTGGCACTACTTACGGTCGCGGTGCCGGCTTTTGCTGCCGGCACCGACCTGCTCACGCTGACACGCGAAGCGCTAATCAACGATCCGACATACAGCGCCGCGCGCTATACCCAGCTGGCGGCAATCGAAGCCGTACCGCAGGCGCGTTCAAACTTGCTGCCCAACGTGAGCGCCTCTCTTGGCGATGCCGCCAACCGGTACGATTTTCGCTCGGAGAACCAGCTGCTGTTACCAAGTTTTGAGAAGACGTTTAACTCTTGGGGGCCGGCGTTGAATTTTTCCGTGCCGCTGTATAGCGCCCCCTTGTGGGAAAGCCTTACGCAGGCCAAGCTGTCCGTCAAGCAAAGCGAAGCGCAATTGGCACAGGCGCGCTCGGACTTGCTGGTGCGCGTGGCGCAGGCCTACTTCGACGTTTTGGCCGCGCAAGACGCACTTACCGCGTTGCGCGAAAACAAAAAGGCCGTCTCCGAGCAACTTGCGCAGGCTAAGCGCGAATTTGAGGTTGGCACCAAGACCATTGTCGATACGCACGAGGCTAGGGCGCGCTACGACCAGATCGACGCGCAAGAACAGGTCGCGCGCGGCGACCTGGCGATCAAGCAAAGTGCGCTGCGCGCAATCATCGGCCATGATCCGGGCGAGTTGCAAAGGCTGCGCGATCCCATTCAGCTCGACCCCCCCAAGCCAAACGACATTGAAACCTGGGCGCATAACGCCGAACAGGCGAACTATTCGGTGATGGCCGCGCGTGCCGCATCCGAAATCGCCCATCACGAAACAAAGCGCGCACACGACGCCTATCTTCCATCGGTGAACGTCACCGGCGGTATTCAGTATCAGCGCTCGACCGGCTCCCTATACATCCCGGTCACCAACAACACGACGGGGTCGAGTCTAGGCATTACGTTAACCGTGCCCGTGTTCACGGGTGGCGCCATCCAGAGCCAAGTGCGCGAGGCCCTCGCCCACGAAGAAAGGGCCGATCAGGATTTGGAGCTGGCGCGCCGAACAGCTGCACAGGCTGCTCGCCAGGCATAC
>DASPWJ010000121.1:0-9211 GCA_035621895.1 Burkholderiaceae bacterium
CGACAAGCAACCTACGCTGCGGGTTTTCGTAGCAGCGGGAACGGCCCCGTAAGCTATTGGTGCCCATGGCGCCGCGTGCTTCGCGGTAAAATTCTGAGGTCTTCGCCCCCGGATCAAAACCGTGCCCGCGAACAAAGTCTACGTGCGCACCTTCGGGTGCCAGATGAACGAGTACGACTCGCAAAAGATCGTCGATGTACTTCGGACCCAACAAGGTTGGCAGTGCGCTGATTCCGCGCAAGAAGCCGATCTGATCGTATTTAACACTTGCTCGATTCGCGACAAGGCGCAGCATAAGATGCGCTCAGATTTGGGCCGCCTACGCGAGTTAAAAGACGCAAACCCCGACATGCTCATCGGCGTGGGCGGCTGCGTCGCAAGCCAAGAGGGTGCCTCGCTGCTCGAATCGGCGCCCTTTATCGACTTGGTTTTCGGTCCCCAGACACTGCATCGTTTGCCCGCGATGATCGCCGCGCGGCGCAGCAGTGGGCAGCCGCAGGTCGACGTTTCGTTTCCCGAAATGGAAAAGTTCGACCACTTACCGCCGCCGCATACCGCCGGGCCCTGTGCGTTCGTCTCGATCATGGAGGGATGCAGCAAATACTGCAGCTTTTGCGTTGTACCGTATACCCGCGGGGAGGAGGCGTCGCGGCGACTTGAGGACGTCTTGACAGAAGTTGCCGACCTTGCCGACCAAGGTGTGCGTGAAGTGACGCTGCTCGGACAAAACGTCAACGCTTACCGCGGCGCGATGGGACCCGCAGGCCGCCCTGGCGAGCTGGCCGATTTTGCCTTGTTGCTCGATGTTGTGTCCGAAATTCCCGGCATCGAGCGCATTCGCTATACGACCTCGCATCCGCGAGAATTCACGGCGCGCTTAATCGATGCGCACGCCCGCTTGCCCAAGCTTGCGCACCACGTGCACCTGCCTGTGCAGTCGGGATCGGACCGAGTGCTGCTCGCAATGAAGCGCGGGTACACTGTCCTTGAGTACAAGGCCATCGTACGGCGCCTTCGTGTGGCCCAACCTTCCATTTCACTGGCGTCGGATTTCATAGTCGGTTTCCCCGGCGAAACCGAGGAAGATTTCGCGCAAACCCTGCGACTGGTGGACGAATTGCAATTTGATGCAAGCTTCTCGTTTGTTTACAGTCGCCGTCCCGGAACTCCAGCGGCCGAGCTAGCCGATCCGACGCCCCAGGAAGTGAAGCTCGAACGGCTGCAGCGACTTCAGGAGCGACTCGATGCGATCGAGGCGCGCATCGGCCGCGAAATGGTCGCTGGAGTGCAGACTGTCTTGGTGGAGGGTCGCTCCAGGCGAGATCCTGGCGAGTTGACGGGTCGCTGCTCCAATCATTGGACCGTGAATTTTCGCGGTGGGTCAGAACTGCTCGGCAGGATGGTTGAAGTGCGCATCACGCAGGCACTGAAGCACACCTTGCGCGGCGAACTGGTGGTTGGCGACGTGGGGCGCCTGGCAGCGTGACGCAGGCAGTGCGGAGCAGCCGAGGTCGACGCGAACGCGGCGCGCCTTCCGCCGCGGCCACGGTGCTGCAATTTTGCGCAGACTCCGACAACCAGCGTCTGGCCCATTTAACCGGTGCACTAGATGTCAATTTGCGGCAGATTGAAAATGAATTTTCGGTGAGAATTCGCCGTCGCGGCAACATCTTTCGCATCGAGGGCTCGCCTGAAGCGGCGCGCAGCGCACAGTCCTTGCTCGAAGGTCTACAGGCGCAAGCACAACATCCAATATCGCTCGAGGACGTGCAGTTGCAGGTATTCGAACAAAAGCGCTTTGCCACCAGCGGCCGCAAACCGGTTTTGGGTGAAGCCTCCGACTTGGCCGAGCGTGCCCCGGCAGATCGCCACGGGACATCGCCCGACGCAGGCCGCTCCGTCGTGTTACTTACCCGCCGCCCCGAGTTGCATGCGCGCACCCCGGTGCAACGCGACTACCTGCAATCGATACTAGCGCACGACATCAGCATCGGTATCGGCCCTGCCGGCACCGGAAAAACCTATCTCGCGGTTGCCTGCGCGGTCGACGCGCTCGAACGCGACACGGTGGAGCGCATCGTCCTGACGCGCCCGGCTGTTGAGGCGGGTGAACGCCTGGGATTCTTACCTGGGGATTTGGCGCAAAAGGTCGATCCCTATCTGCGACCTTTGTACGACGCATTGTTTGATCTTCTGGGTTTTGACAAGACCCAAAAGCTTCTCGAGCGCCAAACGATCGAAATCGCACCCTTAGCCTACATGCGCGGGCGCACACTGAACCACTCCTTCGTCATTCTCGACGAGGCTCAAAACACCACGCCCGAGCAAATGAAGATGTTTCTCACGCGAATCGGATTTGGGTCCAAGGCGGTGATCACGGGTGATGTCACGCAGATCGACCTACCGCGTGGAAGCGCCAGCGGACTGATCGAGGCCCAGCACGTGCTGCAGGGCGTGCGCGGGATTGGCTTGACATACTTCACAGCAGCCGACGTCGTGCGCCACCCCCTGGTGGCGCGCATTGTCGAGGCCTATGAGCGGGCTGCGGCAGCGGGAGCCGCCGCGGGCCACTCCACGCGCGCCGCACGTGGCGAGTAAGAGTCGCGGGCGCGGCCTTGGGTCGCACCCGCAACGATTGCGGCTTCGTTTGTCGGTGCTTAGCTCGGGCCGTCATCCTGACCTGCCGGCTCGCTCGACCCTGCGGCGCTGGTTAGCAATGACGCTTCGCCGCGACGCTCAAATTTCACTGGTTTTTGTTGACGGGCGCGTTGGCCGTCGCCTGAACCGCCAATTTCGCGCGCGCGACTATCCGACGAACGTGCTCACCTTCGGCTATCAGACCCGGCCGCGCATCGTTGCCGAAATCGTGCTGTGCATGCCGGTGCTAAGGCGCGAGGCGCGCGAGCAAGGCAAGACCTTGCGCCAGCATCTAGCCCACATGGTCGTGCACGGTGCGCTCCACGCCCAAGGCTACGACCACGCGCATGAGCGGGAGGACCGAAGGATGCGCCTAGTTGAACGCCGCTTGTTGGCCCGGCTGCGGGTTCCCGACCCCTACGCTTGACCGTTGGTTCGCGGTAACGGCAAGATAAGTGTGCACTCGCTGACGTAATATGGCGAATTTTGGCCGCGACCATCGGGCGCTTGCTCGGTGACGGGCCCTTGGCGCTCCGGTATTCTGAGGACTTCTCCACTGCCGGACGTCGCCGCGCGTCCGACCAAGATGTCCGACTCCAATGCCGGGCGCGCCGCTCATGCCCATCGCCACCGCAGCTTGCTCGAGCGCCTGACGGCGTTTATTTTCCGCGAACCGGAAAACCGCGAACAACTGCTCGAACTGCTCTCCGACGCACACGCCCGAGCCCTTCTGGACGCCGATGCCCTTTCGATGATCGAGGGCGTACTGCAAGTCTCAGAGCTTCGGGCGCGCGACCTGATGATCCCACGAGCGCAAATGGACGCGATCGACATCGACGAACCCGTCGAATCCTGGATGCCGAAAGTCATTGAAACGGGGCATTCGCGCTTTCCCGTGATCGAAGGCAGTCGGGACCACGTGATCGGAATATTGCTGGCAAAGGACTTGCTGCGGTACTACACCGAACACGAACTCGACGTGCGTGCGATGCTGCGCCCCGCGGTGTTTATCCCCGAATCCAAGCCGCTGAACGTCCTGCTGCGAGACTTCCGCTCCAAGCGCAATCACATCGCAATCGTGGTCGACGAGTACGGCGGCGTCGCGGGAATGATTACGATCGAAGACGTCCTTGAGCAGATCGTCGGCGATATCGAGGACGAATACGATTTTGATGAGCAAGACGAAAACATCATCGCTGAAGCCGACGGCAGTTTCCGTGTGAAGGCGCTGACTGAGATCGATCAGTTCAACGCGAGCTTTGGCACGAGCTATCCCGAGTCGGAATTCAATACAATCGGCGGCCTGGTCACCGATGCCTTCGGCCGGGTGCCACGTCGGGCCGATGCCATCGAGATCGATGGGTTGCGCTTTGAGGTACTGCGCGCCGATGCGCGCCAAGCGCAGCTCTTCCATGTCGCACGCGTTCCGAGGACCTTGGCGCGCGAATTTGCTGATCGGGAAGCCGGCCAGCATGCCTGAGGCCACCGGCCGAACTGGCGCTTCCGACCCAAACGACGCCCGCCCCTCTTCCCTGCTGAACCCTGAAGCGCCCGCAGCGCCACTCGCGGCCACGGCCGCGCAACTGCAGAGCCGCTGGCGACACCTCGCGCTCGTTGCGGCCGCCGCAGCCGCCGGCGCGGTGGATGCGCTGTCATTTGCGCCCGCGAATCTGCCATATCTGGAACTTGCGGCGCTGGGAGTTTGCTTCGGACTTGCACTTCGCGCCCAGGGCCCGCGTGCCGCTTTCGGGATCGGCTTTGCCTTTGGCTTAGGCTGGTTTGGCGTAGGTGTTTCTTGGGTCTACATCAGCCTGCACCATTACGGCGAACTGTGGGCACCGCTTGCTGCGGCGGCTACCTGCGCCCTGGTTGCGTTTCTGGCGCTGTACCCCGCTATGGCGTTGCTGGCGGCTGCGGCAATTGGTGCACGCGCAAGTGCGTGCCGGATGCTCGCCATCGTTGCGGCTTGGACCTTGTCCGAATGGCTGCGAGGCGTCATCCTAGGCGGGCTGCCCTGGCTATCGACGGGTTACGCGCACACGGACGGGGCGCTTGCGGGCTTCGCCCCCGTTATCGGCGTCTATGGTGTGGGGGCCGCTGCAGCACTCGTGGTGGCAATGCCAACATGGGCATGCGTGCGCCTTCCTCGGCGGCCATGGATCTTGCTTTGCAGCGCACTCTTATCCTTGGCACTGCTTGCCGCGGGGGCCCAACTGCGTGAGCAACCCTGGACGCAGGCGCACGGTCCTCCGATCCGTGTTCGACTCGTCCAGGGCGACATCGCTCAGGACGTCAAGTTTGCGGAAAGTGGTTTGGACGAGGCGCTTGCCCGTTACCTGCCGGCCTTGCAGGACGGCCCCAAAGGCGTCTCCGGTGAGATTGCGGCGCACGCGGACCTCATCGTGTTTCCCGAGTCGGCCTTTCCCGTACCCGCAAACTATTTACCCGAAGAGGTGCTTGACACACTTACCGATGCGCGCCTGCGCAAAGGTGCGGCCCTGGTTTTCGGTGCCTTCATCGTGGAACCCGAGGAGCGGTACTTCAACAGTGCCATCGGACTAGACGGCGATACCGTTAAACCCCAGCGTTACAGCAAGCGGCACTTGGTTCCGTTTGGCGAGTTCATCCCGTTTGGTTTTCGTTGGTTCGTCGACCTGATGCGCATCCCAATCGGCGATCAGCAAAAAGGCGAGCGGTTCCAGCCGCCCTTGGCACTGGCGGGCCAACAAATCGCGGTAACGATTTGCTTTGAGGACCTCTTTGGAGGTGAAATGCTGGACGCTTGGCACGACTCGCGACGCGAGCCAACCGTGCTTTTGAATCTGTCCAACCTTGCGTGGTTTGACGATTCCATGGCGCTGTCCCAGCATCTGCAGATCTCGCGCATGCGAGCATTGGAGACCGCCCGACCGTTGCTGGGAGCAACCAATACAGGCATCACGGCGATCATTGACGCGCGTGGCCGGGTCGCGGCGCAGCTTGCGGTTCAAACGCAAGGCAAATTGGAGGGCACCGTTCAAGCGACACAGGGAACAACCCCCTTTATTCGATTCGGAAATCGGCCAATTGTGGTCGCATCGATGCTTGTCTTGCTCGTTGCCCTTGTTCTGCGCCTGCGCACTGCGCGGCTGCATCCGATATCGAGCATTCAAACTTGAGCGAAAGAAGCACCGGCTTTGCGCCCGCAAATCGCCGCATAACGGCCTTTTGCAGTCGCTACGCTTGCCCGGAGTTACCGATGGCCAATCGATATTGGCCAAGCGAAGCGGAGACATGGGCAAAATGGGTGGCATCGAACGGTTTTTCCTCGGGGGCCACGCCCTGCCCGCGATGCCCGAGGTGGCCCGTCAGCTCATCGCTAGTTTCGACGACGAAAACGTCGATCTACGGGCGATCATCGACCTGACCGAGAACGATCAGTCTCTTTCGCTCAAGGTGTTGCGCTTGGCCAACTCGGCCCGCTACGCGCGCCCACAAGGCGTCAGCAGCCTCGGTGACGCGGCCGCCCTGTTGGGGATGGAGCGCTTGCGCAACCTCGTGCTGGCCGCATCCATTGCGGAGGCTTTTCCGCGCGTTGCCGGCTTCGATCGCGTCCGTTTCTGGAAGCATGCAATCGCCACGGGTGGCTATGCGCGTTGGTTGGGCGTCATCTTGGGCGTTGATGCCGACAGTGGCTATCTGGCCGGGTTCATGCTGCGCAGCGGTCAGCTGCTCATGGCACGAGTTCTTCCCGATGTCGTAGCTGCAGTCGAGGCCGGTTGCACCGCGCCGGGGCTGCGCCTTGCTTTAGAAAAGCGCCTCATCGGTTGCACCCACGCCCAAGTTACTGCCGAGCTTGCGCGACGTTGGCAGTTGCCTCAGCGCCTTGTTGATGGTTTTGCCCGCACCCCGGAACCGCTTGACGCTCACCCTTTTTCGCTCTTAGCGGCGGTTTTGAATATGGCATCGGTAATGGCCGATGCCGGCGCGATGGCGATTGCAGCGGGCGTAGCGCTCGAACAAGCCAACCGCCCATTGCTCGATCATCTGCGGATGGACGTGCCCTGGCTGCAAGCCAAGGCGCCGGCCTTCGAGGAGCTGACCGCGCCGATCGATGACTTGCTCGGCTGAATCGGTGTCTTTCTGACCCAACCCTTGGCAATGCCTAGCAAGGGCTTGCGCGAAGCTCTTGGCTCGCGCAAGTAGAATTCGCGCTTGGCCGCTACCCCTACTCGGCGGCATCGAGCGATGATCACCTTCCAAGAAGTCATTTTGCGACTCCAGGCGTACTGGAACGAACAAGGGTGTGCGCTGTTGCAGCCAATCGACATCGAAGTCGGTGCCGGCACGTCGCACACAGCCACGTTTTTGCGCGCCGTAGGACCGGAACCCTGGCGGGCGGCCTACGTGCAGCCTTCGCGTCGTCCAAAAGACGCGCGCTACGGGGAAAATCCCAACCGCCTGCATCAGCATCACCAGTTCCAGGTTGTGCTCAAACCATCTCCAACCGACATCCTGGAGCGCTACCTGGGATCGCTTGCGGCCCTAGGTATCGACACCTTGCGCAACGATATCCGCTTTGTCGAAGATAACTGGGAGAATCCAACGCTCGGCGCCTGGGGTCTGGGCTGGGAAGTGTGGATGAACGGAATGGAGATCACCCAGTTCACGTACTTCCAGCAAGTCGGAGGACTCGAGTGCAAACCCATCACTGGTGAGATCACGTACGGGCTCGAGCGCCTGACAATGTACTTGCAAGACGTTGACAACGTCTTCGATCTTGCTTACACGCGCTGGCGCGATAAGGGGCAAGAGCGCGTCCTGCATTATGGTGATGTGTTTCACCAAAACGAGGTGGAGCAATCCAAGTACAACTTCGAGTACTCTGATCCGAAGATCTTGCTCGAGCAATTTGTACTCTTCGAGGCCGAGTCGGCCCGCCTGATGGCCGCGGACCTGGCGATCCCAGCCTACGAGTCGCTGCTTAAGGCGGCACACACGTTTAATCTGCTGGACGCACGCGGGGCCATAAGCGTGACCGAACGCGCAGCCTATATTGCGCGCATTCGCAAGCTTGCCCGCGCGGTAGCGCAGAGCTATCTCGAATCACGCGAGCGACTGGGTTTTCCGATGGCCTCGACCGTTGGAGCTGCGCGGTGAGTGGTATGGCTGTGGCCAATGAGGCGCTGCTCGTCGAGCTGCTAACCGAGGAGCTTCCCCCTAAGGCACTGTCCGCGCTTGGTCGGGCCTTTGCCGATACGATTTGTCAGGCACTTGTGGCCCGTGAACTCACGCCACCAGACGGATCGCCGCTACGTATCTTTGCCACGCCTCGACGCCTAGGCGTGCTCCTGGCCGATGTGCGCCCAGTTGGACCCGAACGCGGCTTTGAACAACGGCTAGTTCCGGCAAACATCGGTCTGGACGCACGCGGAGAGCCGACCGCCGCGCTGCGCAAAAAACTCGAAGCGCTGGGATTGGTGCACGATCCCCAGCGCATATTCCGCGAATCCGACGGCCGCCAGCACAACCTCGTGTATCGCGGAGTGCGCCCGGGCGTGCCACTGGCCGAGGCACTGCAAGCTGCATTGCAGGAGGCGATCCAGCGATTACCGATTCCAAAGGTGATGAGCTATGAACTCGCCGACGGTCTCACGACGGTTGAATTTGCGCGTCCGGCGCACGGACTTTTGGCGCTGCACGGCAAGCATATTGTCGCGGTGCATGCGCTGGGACTGCAGGCGAGGCGCCAGACCGCTGGGCACCGCTTTCTTGCGCCCGACCTTTTACAAATCGACCATGCCCTCAGCTACGAGGACCAGTTGTGCCAGCACGGCAAGGTGATAGCTTCCTTTGAGGCGCGCCGCACCCGCATTGTCGAACAGTTGCAGGCGGCGGCCAACCAACTGGGAGCGCGTGTCGTAATGCCTGATGCACTCGTTGAAGAGGTCACGGCGCTAGTCGAGTGGCCCGTGGTGTACGAGTCGCAATTTGATCCTGCATTTTTGCAAGTGCCGCAAAGCTGCTTGATCTTGACTATGCAACGCAATCAGAAATACTTCGCGCTGCAAGACGAGCGCGGCATGCTGCGCAGTCGCTTTTTGCTGGTGAGCAACATCGAAGCCACGGATCCGTCTGCGATTATCGCCGGCAACGCACGTGTGCTGCGTGCGCGTTTAGCCGATGCCCGCTTTTTTTTCGAACAGGACCGACAGCACCGTCTTGAAACACGCCTGGGTAGCGCCGCCAATGTCGTTTACCACCACGCCCTGGGCTCGCAGCTGCAGCGCATCGAACGCCTGGTTGCGATCGCCAGAAGCATTGCTGCCGAGTTGCCCGCCTCGCACCACGTCGACCAAAACGTCGTCGCGCGCGCCGCGTTGCTCGCCAAGGCCGATCTGGGGACTTCCATGGTGGGAGAGTTTCCCGAACTGCAAGGAGAGATGGGAGGGATCTACGCACGTGCCGAAGGCGAGGATGACGCCGTAGCTACGGCGATCGAGGAGCACTACCGGCCGCGCTTTTCGGGCGATGCAATACCGTCGACAATCGTCGGTTCCTGCGTGGCGCTGGCCGATAAGATGGAGACGCTTGC
>DASPWJ010000122.1:0-4222 GCA_035621895.1 Burkholderiaceae bacterium
GCGGACTAAACGGAACCAGCCCGATTCCGAGTTCATCAAGCGTGGGCAGCAACTGCTCCTCGGGGCGCCTCCACCACAACGAGTACTCGCTCTGAACCGCGGTGAGGGGTTGGATTGCGTGCGCGCGGCGGATCGTCTTGATACCTGCCTCGGATAGGCCAAAGTGCTTGACCTTGCCTTCACGTATCAGCTCCTTCACCGCCAACGCCACTTCTTCCATGGGCACTTGCGGATCGACCCGGTGCTGATAGTAAAGATCTATGGACTCGACGCGCAGGCGTTTGAGCGAGGCCTCCGCGCTTTTCTTGATCTGCTCGGGTCGACTATCCACCAGCTGCTGCCCGCCGGCTCCGAGCTTGATTCCAAATTTCGTGGCTATCACCACTTTTCCACGAAATGATGCAAGCGCTTCTCCGACGAGCTCTTCGTTTGTGAACGGACCATAGAATTCGGCCGTGTCGAAGAACGTGACGCCGCGCTCGACCGCCTTGTGTATCAGCGCAATCATTTGCTTCTTGTCGGCAGCCGGGCCGTAGCCGTGGCTCATTCCCATGCAGCCCAGACCGAGGGCCGAGACTTCCAGCGTGTTTCCCAGCTTGCGCTTTTGCATTGGTTTGTCCCATTTCCAAGCCGACTCTGGGCCGTTGGGCCCAGAGATCATCTGCGCCCATCATCATGCTCGCCGGCATAACCGCGATAAAGACGTAGAATTCGAATGAGTCATTGAAAATTTCTCATAAATGGACCGGGAAGACTGGGGCAGCTTGGCTGCATTTGCCGTCGTCGCAGAAGAACGCAGCTTCACACGGGCAGCAGCAAGACTCGGGGTATCGCCATCAGCGCTCAGCCACACGATGCGGCGGCTTGAAGAGCGCCTTCGCGTTCAATTGCTCGCGCGTAGCACCCGAAGCGTCTCGACGACGCAGGCCGGCGAACAATTGCTCATGCGCCTTAGCCCCGCGATCGAGGAGATCTCTCGGGCCGTTCAGGATCTGGGGCGGCTTTTAAAGCGCCCGTCAGGTCACCTACGGATCAGCGCCTCCAAGAGCGCAGCGCGAATGGTGATAGCGCCCATCTTGCCCCGGTTCGTGCGCAGTTATCCAGATATTGTTGTTGAAACGCTCATCGAGCCTGCTCTCACGGACATCGTTGCAAGGCGGTTTGATGCTGGAATCCGTTTGGGCGAGTCACTTGAGAAGGACGTCGTCGCCGTACCGGTAACCGGCCAGCTTCGCGCGGCGGTTGTCGCCGCACCACAGTATTTTGCGAAAAATCCAAAACCCGTAACACCACATGACCTGCGCAAGCACCGTTGCATCAATTTCCGGCTGCCCGCCGCAGGCACGATCTACAAATGGGAATTCGAGCAAGGCCGCCAAAAGGTGGAGGTAGGAGTGGACGGGCCACTTATCTTCGACGACGAAGATATGGTCACCGAAGCCGCCCTGGCTGGTGTGGGCCTCGCCTACCTCATCGAGGACCTGGTGAGGCCTTTGCTTGAGTCGGGCGCGCTGACGAGAGTGCTCGAGGACTGGTGTTCGCCGTTTCCCGGTTTCTTCCTTTACTACCCGGGCCGGCGCCAAATATCGCCGGCACTGGCGGCGCTCATCGAGACGGTCCGAGTGACCGCCAAAGCAAACAAGGATTAATGGAGGGCTTGGGTCAGCGCGTCTGGGCCAAAGCTGCGCCAAGATTGCCGCTGCCGGCACGAAGCGATATGAGGGCACCCTTGCTGGATCGAGTTATTTCGGCGCGCCGCAACGAGAATTGCTGGACGTGGGGGCGGCTCCAAATTCACACAAGACCCGTATCCGTTGGCGTCGCGAGCTCGCAACGCTGCGCCCTGCCCGCGCACTGAATATAATGACAGTGGTCATGGGCCCGTGCCTTTTGCCCGGCGCCTAAATTCTGCATCGCCAGCTTCCCATGAATCGCTATCTGGCCCCCGAGAGCCCCCGGCCCCAAGCGCTCGCATCGCAAGTCCAAGATGCGCTCGACTCTTCGCCTGTGCCAAAGTACCTGCAAAGCCTGAATGCAGCGCAACGGCAAGCCGTGCTGTGCGGCACGACGAACGAGGATCCGGCCGCCCCCTCAGAGCCACTGTTGGTGATTGCCGGTGCTGGTTCGGGCAAAACCAATACGCTCGCGCATCGCGTTGCACACCTTGTGGCCAGCGGTGCAGATCCGGGCCGCATCATGCTGGTCACCTTCACGACGCGTGCCGCCGACGAAATGTGCCGCAGGGTCGCTCGTATCCTTGCGCAACTCGCACAGGGCAAGGCGCGCTGCCGCGCAGCGTCGATTGCTTGGTCGGGAACCTTTCACAGCATTGGAGCGCGGTTGCTGCGCGAATATGCGCCGCGCGTGGGACTTGCACCGGGCTTCACCATCCACGACCGTGAAGATTCCGCGGATCTGATGAATCTTGTGCGCCACGAACTTGGCTATTCCGCCAAGGCGAAGCGCTTTCCGCTAAAAGGCACCTGTCTTGCGATCTACTCCTCCATCGTCAACACCGCGGGCACACTGCACGAGACCTTGCGATCGACCTACCCCTGGTGCGCCGAATGGGAAGAAGATTTAAAGCGCCTGTTTTTGTCCTACGTCGAGGCAAAACAGGCGCAGTGCGTGCTCGACTATGACGATTTGTTGCTCTATTGGGCCCGTATGGTCGAGCAGCCGCCGCTTGGCCGCGAAATCGGCGATCGATTTAGCCATGTGCTGGTCGACGAGTATCAGGACACCAACCGCCTGCAGGCGGCGATCTTGCTGGCGATGAAGCCGGACGGTTGCGGTCTGACCGTGGTCGGCGATGACGCCCAGTCGATTTATGCGTTTCGCGGTGCAACGGTGCGCAATATTTTGGATTTTCCGCAGCAGTTCGCACCGGCCGCGCACCTGGTAACGCTCGATCGCAATTACCGCTCGACGGCACCGATTCTTGCAGCAGCCAACGCGGTGATCGCTCTGGCCAAGGAGCGATTTACGAAAGACCTATGGACCGAGCGCAGCGCATCGGCCAAGCCGCGCCTTGTCTGCGTTCGCGACGACGCAGATCAGGCGCAGTTTGTCGTCGAAGAGTCGCTAGCACGCCGCGAGCGGGGCATCAAACTGAGGGCACAAGCGGTGCTGTTTCGCGCGGCCCACCACAGTGCGCGCCTGGAGCTTGAACTTGCCAGGCACAACATCCCATTTGTCAAGTTCGGCGGGCTCAAGTTCCTCGAAGCCGCCCATGTCAAAGACGTGCTCGCACTTCTTCGCTGGGCACAAAATCCGCGTGACCGCGTTTCGGGATTTCGCGCGCTGCAATTGCTCGACGGCTTGGGTCCGAAAGGCGCGGCGCGCATACTCGACCAGATCGCGGGCGCGGCGCCCGGCCACGAGAGCTTGCCTGAGAAGGCGCTGCCGCCCCTGGCGCAAGCGGCGTGGCAGGAATTTGTCATGCTGATCGGCTCGCTGGGACGCGCAAATGCGGCTTGGCCGGCGGCCTTCGAGCAAGGCTGTCGCTGGTACGAGGCGCAGATGCAGCGCCTGTTCGATGACGCGCACATACGCGCGGCCGATATTCAGCAGCTCGCGCGCATCGCGTCAACTTATGCAAGCCAGGAGCGATTCTTAACGGAACTCACCCTGGAGCCGCCGCAAGCCACGAGCGACGAAGCCGGAGTGCCGCTACTTGACGAGGATTACTTGATCCTCTCGACCATCCATTCCTCAAAGGGCCGCGAGTGGACCGCGGTCACGCTTCTGAACGCCGTCGATGGCTGCATACCGTCGGATCTTGCTACGGGCGACGCAGCACAAATCGAGGAAGAGCGGCGCCTGCTGTACGTTGCGATGACGCGCGCGCGCGATGATCTTGACATCATCGTGCCGCAACGCTTTCACGTCGGAGCGCAGTCGGCGGTTGGCGATCGACATGTTTACGCGATCCGCTCGCGCTTTCTGACGCCTGCGACGCTTATGCACTTCGAGCTCATTGCATGGCCGCCGCCGTCGGCAATCGACACAAGATCGACCGTGGCGGCACAAGGCGACGCACTCGATTTGACAGCGCAGATGCGCGCAATGTGGCGCTAACGCCACTTCCAAGCTCGACATTGCAAACGTCCGCCTGAGCTCTTGGGAGCTGCTTCGGGCCGCGCTCGACTCGACCACGCAGAGCCTGCGTCCCTTGTAGGCCTTTTTGCGACAAAGAGGCGCCGCCGCGCGATTGAAAAAC
>DASPWJ010000123.1:0-7119 GCA_035621895.1 Burkholderiaceae bacterium
CCCGTGTTGACCTCGGGTCGGGCAATCGGGCAAAAGATTGGCGTGGGCAGGGTGCGCGTGGTCCGCGATGCCTCCAAGATGGATCTGGTCGAGTCGGGAGATATTTTGGTCACGGAAATGACCGATCCGAATTGGGAACCAGTGATGAAGCGCGCTTCCGCCATTGTGACGGACCGTGGGGGGCGCACCTGTCACGCCGCCATCATCGCGCGAGAGTTGGGCATCCCTGCTGTGGTCGGATGCACAGATGCAACCGTGCGTCTGACCGATGGTCAGGAAGTCACGGTAAGTTGCGCCGAAGGCGACACGGGGGTGATCTATGCGGGCCGGATGGAGGTCGAAACCGAGACCGTGCAGCGCGGTTCGCTACCCGATATCGACGTGAAGATCATGCTTAACGTCGGTAATCCCCAGTTGGCATTTGATTTTCAGTCGCTACCGAATGCGGGAGTCGGTCTGGCACGCCTGGAATTCATCATCAACAATCACATCGGCGTGCATCCCAAGGCGGTGCTCGAGTATCCGAACCTGGATGATCCGCTCAAACGGGCGGTGGAAGCACTGGCGCATGGCTACCCGAGCCCGCGCGACTTTTTCCTCGAGCGGCTCACGGAAGGGGTGGCGACGATCGCCAGCGCTTTTTGGCCCAAGCCGGTCATCGTGCGCCTGTCCGACTTTAAGAGCAACGAATACCGCAAGCTGATCGGTGGAACCCGCTACGAACCAGACGAGGAAAATCCCATGTTGGGTTTTCGCGGCGCCTCGAGATTTATTGCGCCGAGCTTTGCGGGTTGTTTTGAGCTCGAGTGCGCGGCCTTCGAACGCGTGCGCAACACCATGGGTTATACCAATGTCGAACTTATGGTGCCCTTCGTGCGCACTTTGGATGAAGCTCGCCAAGTCACCGAGCTGCTGGCTGCGCACAATCTGCGCCGTGGCGAAAACGGCCTTCGCGTGATCATGATGTGCGAAGTTCCATCCAATGCCCTGCTGGCAGAGCAATTCCTTGACTACTTTGACGGCTTCTCTATTGGCTCCAACGATTTGACGCAACTTACGCTCGGACTAGATCGGGATTCGGGTTTGGTTGCAGAAGAATTTGACGAGCGCGACCCGGCGGTCAAGGCGCTGATTTCGCGCGCGATTTCGGCGTGCCGAAGCAAGGGAAAATACGTGGGGATCTGTGGTCAGGGACCCTCTGATCACTTGGATTTTGCTTTGTGGCTCGTCCAGCAGGGCATCGGATCGATCTCGCTCAATCCCGATTCGGTGGTCGACACCTGGCGCCGGATCGCCGCCGCCAAGTAAGCTCCCCTGGGCTATTTGGAGGAGCGCTGCTTTTGCTTAAGCAGGCGGCTTTGTTCGCGCTTCCAGTTTCGCTCCTGTTCGGCAGCGCGCTTTTCAAACTGGCGCTTTCCCTTCGCAAGGCCCACCGAGAGCTTAATTCGGCCGCTGGAGAAATGAAGATCCAGCGGCACGAGCGTGTAGCCCGCTCGCTCCACTTTGCCGATGAGTTTGCGAATCTCCTCGGCCCGAAGCAGCAGTTTGCGGGTTCGGGTGGGCTCGGCGTGCACGTGCGTCGAAGTCGTCGGAAGCGTGCCGATGTGCGCGTTGAGCAAAAATAGCTCGCCTCCGCGCACGATGACGTAGGCGTCGTCGATTTGCCCGCGTCCCGCACGAATGCTCTTGACCTCCCATCCTTCGAGCACCAAACCTGCCTCGAATCGCTCTTCAATGTGGTATTCGTGCAGTGCTTTACGATTTTGAGTGATCGACATGGTGTCCGTGCGCCCCGGGGGCCGATAAAATCGAGTGTAACAACCGATCGCAATGCACCGCGTCCACCGTTCCGTGATCGTTCCGTACAGCCGGGCGCAAATGTTCGCCTTGGTACACGACGTTGCTCAGTACCCGAAGTTCTTGCCATGGTGCGCGGCAACCCATGTGCGGCCGCAGCCTCAGGGGCAGGATGTTGTCGAGGCGCGAGTGGAAATTGCCTACATGGGCGTTCAAAGCCACTTTACGACGACCAACGTGCACCGTTTTCCCGAATCGATCACCCTGGCGCTAGTTGACGGACCGTTTCGGGATTTGCGTGGGGAGTGGAGTTTTCGGGCGCTAGGCGAAGACGCGTGCAAGGTCAGTCTTGATTTGCATTATCGCTTTGCCGCGGGATTGCTCGGTCGTGCGATCGCGCCCGTCTTCGAGCGGGTAGCAAACTCCTTGGTCGACGCCTTTGCCGCCCGTGCAGAGCAACTGTATGGCCAAGTCGCTGACTGATCCCATTCGGGTCACCGTCGTTTACGCGCAACCGCAGCGCCAATGGCTGCAGCCGGTGGAACTGCCATCCGGTGCCACTGTGCAGCTGGCCATCGAGCGCTCGGGTCTGCTGCAGGCGATACCCGAACTGCGTCTGGAGGCAATAGAGGTCGGAATATTTCATCGCCGTTGCGGCCTAGATGCGCCGCTTCGCGACGGGGATCGCGTCGAGCTCTACCGGCCATTACGGCTTGACCCAAAGGAAGCCCGGCGCTTGCGGGCAGCACGCAACAAGGCGTAATCCATCCCCGGCGTGGGCTAGATCAAACTGAGCCGCAGGCTCGCAAGCCTAGCAATCGCTGGCAGTGCGTGATTATGAAGGTTGCGTCTTTCTTCTTCTGCCTCTGGGAGTGCCTCTTTGGTAGCTTTTAGAGCTCGGTGTTGCTTGTTGCTGGGCTCCGGTCTTGAGTTAACTGCTGGCCGGGAAGAAGTACTTGCTCCTGGATGCTGCGATCAAGGCAAAGCGAGCCGCGCTTTACGACGATGGATACACAAGGCGCCGACTTCCTGGCCCGGCAGCGCAGACACCGAGATGCGATCACTCTTAGAAGCGATCGCGCGGGGAAAGGCACCCGCAGGTAAGAAGATACCCAGCGCGGGAGCTGCTACTAACAATTCTTGTCGATGACGTCCTGCGTCTTTTGAACTTCTGCCGCGCGTTGGTCGTCATCGAGGAAATTGCGCTCGCCGTTCGCATCAGGACGCAATAGCCGCGTGCCGCCCTGCAGCATGTCCATGTAGGTCTTCGCCTGGTTGCAGGCATCGGTTCGCTGCGATGCTTGCGCTTCGTCTTGTGCTTGCTTTTCCTCGGCTTTTTGCTGCTCTGCCAGACGCTTGCGAAAATCCGCTTCTTGCTCCGCTAGAGTTTTCGGCGCGGGATTGGGTTTATTTGCCTGAGCGGGCGGCGGTGGAGCTGGCGCCGCGGCAGTCCCGGCCCGGGGACTTACGGCCGGCGGCGTGGTGCTTGCTGAGGGCGCGCTTGGTGAGGCAGCACTGGTGTCTTCGCTGCTCGTGCTTACCCCGGTTGGCTGGTGCAAGATGTTGGATCGGGAAACGTCCGCGGGGGGCGGAGAGTCGGAATACGTAATTTCGCCGTTGGCATCGCGCCAGGCCCACTGTGCCTGCACCGTGCCGAAGCTGCTGGCCACAATCAGGGCGACAAGCAAAACGCAGCGGGAAGTGCCATGCGAAGAGCGTAGTGGCCAATTTGTCATGGACGTTTTGGGTTTCATGAAAACGTTGTGGTCAACGAAGAGGACTTTTACGCCGTGAGCGGATCAAAGGCCGATGACATACCCCGAGGAACTCGTACCCCTCTGATTCTACGGGGCACTGCAAGACCCAAAAACCGGAAAAACGGACGAATTACCGTCCACGGCCGGCCAAACGCATGCGTCTATAATCCGCTTTTGCGTCAAGAGGATGGGCATGCGTTTCCAAGAAAAGGCGCTGACGTTTGATGACGTGCTATTGGTACCGGCCTATTCGGCCGTGCTTCCGCGAGAAACGGACCTGGGCACGCGCTTAACGCGTCGCATTCCGCTCAAACTGCCGTTGGTGTCGGCAGCGATGGACACCGTAACCGATGCCCGTCTCGCGATCGCTCTGGCGCAGGAAGGCGGCATCGGAATTATCCACAAGAACTTTTCGCCTGCGCAACAGGCCGCCGAGGTGGCCAAAGTCAAGCGCCACGAAGCAGGCGTGTTGCGTGATCCGATTACGATTCCCCCAGACATGCGCGTTGGCGAAGTCCTTGAACTGACGCGCGCCCACAAGATCTCCGGACTGCCCGTGGTCGATGCGACCGGTCACGTGGTGGGCATTGTGACTAACCGCGATCTACGGTTTGAAACCCGGTTTGATGTCCCAGTTCGCGAAATCATGACACCGCGAGAGCGCCTTGTGACCGTCCCCGAGGGCGCTAGCCTGGAAGAAGCCAAGGCCCTGATGCACCGCCATCGCCTGGAACGAGTCGTGGTGATTGACAATGACTTTATGCTTCGCGGCCTGGTGACGGTCAAGGACATCACTCGCACCACGGAACATCCGTTGGCAGCCAAGGATGAACTTGGCAAGTTGCGAGTTGGTGCAGCTGTAGGGACAAGTGAGGCCGATCAGGAACGCGTTGCGGCGCTCGTACAGGCGGGCGTCGACGCGATCGTCGTGGATACGGCGCACGGCCACACCAAGGGAGTTCTCGATCGCGTTCGTTGGATTAAAAAGTCCTTCCCGGATGTTGACGTGATCGGTGGCAACATCGCCACTGGCGCCGCCGCTCTGGCTCTCGTAGAACACGGGGCTGACGCGGTCAAAGTCGGCATTGGCCCAGGATCCATCTGCACGACGCGTATCGTTGCTGGAGTAGGCGTGCCACAAATCAGCGCAATCGATTCGGTTGCGCGTGCACTCGAAGGCTCCGGTGTGCCAATCATCGCCGACGGAGGGGTGCGCTACTCGGGTGATATCGCCAAGGCCTTGGCCGCCGGCGCATCGACGGTGATGATGGGCAGCATGTTTGCCGGGACCGAGGAGGCTCCAGGTGAGTTGGTGTTGTATGAGGGTCGCTCGTACAAGACGTATCGCGGCATGGGGAGCCTGGGAGCAATGAAGCGTGGGGCGGCGGACCGCTACTTCCAGGACAACGAGGCCAATGTCGACAAGCTCGTGCCCGAAGGCATCGAGGGCATGGTGCCATTCAAGGGCAGTGTGGTAGCACTGGTCTTTCAGCTCGCCGGCGGAGTGCGCTCCAGCATGGGGTATTGCGGTTGCCGCACGATTGAGGAATTGCGCCGTCGCGCGGTGTTTGTTGAGATCACCAATGCCGGCATGCGCGAATCGCATGTTCACGATGTACGGATCACGAAGGAGGCACCCAATTATCGGGTGGAGTAGCGTGGCGTCGGCGTCTTGTCGTTACGCAGCGCCCTAGCGCTTTTTCATGCAGCACGACCGCATCCTCATTCTCGATTTTGGCTCCCAGCTCACGCAGCTGATCGCGCGGCGCGTGCGCGAGGCAGCGGTGTACTGCGAGATCCATCCCTGTGACATGAGCGAGAAGGACATTCGCGCCTTCGCACCGCGCGGTGTCATTTTGTCGGGCAGTTACCAGTCCACCTACGAACAGGACACCGATAAGGCTCCCCCAGTGGTCTTTGAACTCGGCGTTCCGGTGTTGGGGATCTGTTATGGAATGCAGACCATGGCCCAACAGCTGGGAGGACGGGTGCACTTGGGTGCGAAGCGCGAATTCGGATTCGCTCGGGTGCGGGCGCGCGGGCACACGCGATTGCTTGAGGGCCTTCAAGATGCCACCGGGGCGCAGAGCGAAGGTCTTCTCGATGTTTGGATGAGCCACGGCGACAAAGTCGAACAGATGCCACCGGGCTTTGCGCTAATGGCTTCGACCGACAGCTGCCCGATCGCCGGCATGGCCGATGAGTCACGCCGCTTTTACGGTGTGCAGTTCCACCCGGAAGTAACCCATACTCGCCAAGGACAAGCGATCCTCAGCCGCTTCGTTCACCAGATCTGCGGCTGTCGGGGCGACTGGAACATGCCCGACTATGTCAGCGAGGCCGTGGGGCACATCCGTGAACAGGTGGGCACCGACGAAGTCATTTTGGGCCTTTCGGGAGGCGTGGACTCCTCGGTCGCCGCAGTTTTGATTCATCGAGCCATCGGCCGACAGCTCACCTGCGTCTTCGTCGATAACGGGCTCCTGCGCTTGGGAGAGGCGCAGCAGGTCATAGAGACGTTCGAGCAGCACTTGGGCCTTCATCTGGTGCACGTAGACGCTTCGGAGCGTTTCCTTAGCAAGCTTGCGGGCGTGACCGACCCGGAAGCTAAGAGAAAGATTATCGGCCGCGAATTCGTGGAAGTGTTTCAGCAAGAGGCCGCCAAATGTGCCAAGGCGAAATGGCTTGCGCAGGGCACGATTTACCCTGACGTTATCGAGTCCGCAGGTGCGAAGTCGAAAAAGGCCATTACGATCAAGTCCCACCACAACGTCGGGGGTCTACCCGAGTCGCTGCACCTTAAGCTGCTCGAACCGCTGCGGGAGCTATTCAAGGACGAAGTGCGCGCGCTGGGACTTGCCTTGGGTTTGCCGGCGGATCTGGTGCATCGTCATCCCTTCCCGGGCCCTGGACTCGGGGTAAGGATTTTGGGGGAAGTAAAACGCGAATACGCCGATTTGCTGCGTCGTGCGGACGCAATATTCATCGACGAGTTGCGCGCGAGCGGCTGGTACGACCGCACGAGCCAAGCCTTCGCGGTGTTTTTGCCCGTGCGCAGCGTCGGCGTTATGGGCGATGGACGCACCTACGATTGGGTCGTTGCGCTGCGCGCCGTTCAGACGCAGGACTTCATGACGGCCCATTGGGCGCCACTACCCCACGAGCTACTGGCTCGGGTTTCGAATCGAATCATCAACGAAGTGCGCGGTATCAACCGTGTCGTGTACGACATTTCGGGAAAACCACCGGCGACGATTGAGTGGGAGTAAGAGGCCGGCAATTTGGGCTTCCCAAGCGGTTGACCGAAAGCACTCTTTGGCTACGCCTGCGCTGACCGAAACGGCGCACGCTTGGTGTGCCAAGGGTATTTCGTTCGAGCGGCGTAACGCGTCAAGCGTGCAGTCCTAGGACGATCACTGCGGACTCGTAGCGCGGCACGCTAGAAGTGGCCGCCATAAAAATACACGCCAAGTCCGATTGTGAAGATCCAATCGCCCCACAATCCGTGCTCGAGCGAGACCAAGGGCAACGAGCGCGTATTGGCGTAGGTGTAGGCAAACCGCAA
>DASPWJ010000124.1:0-12360 GCA_035621895.1 Burkholderiaceae bacterium
ACCGGGTGGTCGATGCCGAGCGGCATCATCTGCGGCCGCCGGCGGTAGGAGGGGAGCAGGTCAAACCGCGCCACGGTATGGTCAAAAAAGCGCTGAAAGATTGTGTCCCGAGAGGCGGTCGTCGGTGCAAAGATCGTGACGCTACCGATATTCATCGGCGTCTCGGGCGTCTCCAAATAAAGGAACGCGGCATCCAGCGCCGACAGTCGGTTCATCGCGGGCTCCATGTCGCGCGCCTCTCCGGCCCGCCTGTGCCTTCGGCGGCGCGGCGCGCCTGACGGCCCGAGCTGCGGTCGGCCGCCTGACAGTGCGCCGCGATCGCCTCGACCAGAAGCGGCACCAGGCCCGGCGCCAAGTCGTGGCCCATCCCCGGAATGATCCGCAAGCTTGCACCCGGGATCTTGTTGGCGGTGTCCTCGCCAGCGGCAACGGGAACGAGAGGATCGTCGGCGCCGTGAAGCACTAGCGTCGGCACTCGAATTTTCCGCAGCATTTCCACCCTGCTGCCGGAGGCCATGATCGCGAGCATTTGGCGCGCGACGCCAGGCCGATAGTCGGAACGTGCGATCGCACGCTCGACCTTGGCGCGGAGCTCCTCGTCCGAGGTCGGGAAACCGGGGCTGCCGATGGCGCGAAAGAGTTTCATGCTCCGCTGGACCGCGCGCTCGCGACCGAACAGGGGCGTGTTTGGCCACAGCGCCGGAAGAAGCACTCGGACGTTGCCGCTCGGCAGCCGCGGATCGCCGCTCGAGGACATGATCGAAACCAAGCTCCTCACCCGCTCGGCGTGCTCGGCGGCGATGATCTGCCCGATCATGCCGCCCATCGACGCGCCGACGACATGCGCCCGCTCGATCGCAAGCGCATCCATCAGGCCGATGGCGTCATCGGCCATGTCGTGCAAGGTGTAGGGGGCCGCGACCCGGCCGCCCCTTAGCGCGCGGATGACCGCCGCAGCCAGAAAGATCGCGCTGCCTCCGCGAATCTTCGAGGAGCGGCCGACGTCGCGATTGTCGAAGCGCACGACGCGAAATCCGCGCTCGGCAAGACCTTGGCAAAGCGAATCGGGCCAGGCGATCAGCTGCATGCCGAGCCCCATGATGAGCAAGATGGTCGGTGCCTGTTGATCACCGGTCTCGACGTATTCGATGCTTAAGCCATTGGCCCGTACCGTTGGCATGGCGTGCTACTCCACCTTGGGGATTCGGCTGTCGGCGTGGCTCAGGTCCATTGCCTGGCGACCAAGCCGCCCACCGTGCGCACGAGCGAACGGGGAAGATACTGAATGCCCCACGCAGCAAGGTCGTTTGAGAGGCCGGCGACATGCAACGCTTTACCGGCAAGACATGCCGAGTAACCCTCCTTCGCCACGGCTTTCGCGTCCATGACTACGAGCGCAGGGAGCCGAGTCCCGCGTGGCGATCCGCGCACCATCGCGGTGTTGGTAAAGCCAGGGCACAAGGCCGTCACCGTGACGCCGGTGCCCTTTAGCTCTTCCGACAGCGCCTCGCTGAAAGACAGGACATAGGCCTTGGAGGCGGCGTAGGTCGCGAGGCTGGGGACGGGCAGGAAGGCGCCGACGGATGCGACGTTGAGAATGCGCCCGCGGCTGCGATGCAACATCGGCTCGAGGAACAATCGAGTGAGCGCCGTCAGCGCGACGATATTGACGTGCAGCAGGCGCAGATGGTCATCGAGCGCGATCGCGGCGAAATCGCCTTCGAACAACAGTCCCGCGTCGTTCACCAGAATGTCGACATCGATTCCGTGCTCGCGTAGCTTCTCGAAGACGGCCCGAGGCGCCTGCGGGTCGCTGAGGTCGGCCGGCATGACCGTAACCTTCGTGCCATGCGACGTCTTCAACTCTTGCGCCAGCTGCTGCAGCTTGTCGCGACTGCGGGCGAGCAGCACCGGGTGATACCCTTCGGCTGCAAAGATCTTGGCAAGCTCCCTGCCGATCCCCGACGACGCACCGGTGATAAGGACCGAACCGGGATGAGTCGCCTTCGCCGCCATGTGGGCCCCGGACTGAGATAATAATTTTAAGTCTAGCAGCCCAGCGGGCCGCAGGTTGACCGTGGACAATGAGTTTGCGGGAACTGCGCGATTTTTATCCGAGCGGACGTCCTTGAAAGTCGAAATCGGCTTCACAAGACGTTTGATCTGTCCCCAGAGGTGGTTTGCGCGACTGCAAACCTCGGCGGCATCGCTTCAAGCGCCGCGGGTTGTTCGTGCAGCGGCACGGGTTGCGCCAACGGTTCGTCCAGCGACCAGTTGTGTGTCTGAGGAACCAGCGCGATCAGCGGCCGACTCTTGGCTTGCTCGCAGGCATTGACGTTGTTCTGGCTGGCGTACTCGGTTGCAGCGATTGGCGTCTTGAGTCGGCCACGGTGCTTTGGCAATGCCTTGAGTTGTTCGAGTATCGGCGCCGCCTGCTGCTTATCGTTGGCCGCTTGCGTGATACCCTGCTCCGCCATCAGCAGCTATCCGTATCGACTGCCGCTTGCGTGTTTTAGCCTTGCTCAAAGAGCCGCAGTGGCGCGCAATGATTCGATCGCGCGGCTTGTTAGCCACGAAACCACTTGCGGGACGATAAATCGGTGACTACCTGCGTGCGAATCGTGTTTGGATTGCTTGGCGACCTGGTCGGGTTGATGGCTCTCGCCTCTCGACCTCCGCGAGGTAGGGTCGCCGTAAATCTGGTTCTCCGGCGTCAACCGGCGCTATAACATGCAGCCTGGCACAAAACTGCGGCGCATCGATGTGCGAAGCCGGCGATCGGCTCACAAACAAGCGATGAACCACCCCTCGACGCCGACGCCAATACCGCGCGTGCGCTCGGAGGTTGCCCCATTTTCAACGAGCACTCATGAAATGTCGCCAGGACGAGCGAGCTAATACCGCCCGGAAAACCGCCTCTCGTGCACTGCGCTTGGCTGGCATAATCTGCGCCGGAGCGCCGCGACGTCTGACGCCCCTGATCCTTCAGGAGGCAGCAACAAGGCGCCCGGCGTTGCGCACGATGATGCCGCCGTAAGCGCGCGGTAAGAGCGGAGGCATGCAAGGCACGTCGAACTGCACGTTTGCGAGTTCACACCAAAATACAGGAGGAGGTCGCATGATGCCCAACAAAACCTTTGGCATGGCATCCGATCTTCGCGGTTTAAGCCAGCTCGGCTTTGCCGCCGCCGTCGGACTGACAGACCTCGTGGAGCAGATGCACGGCACGATTTCGCGCGCGCCCCCGCCCTTGGGCGCGCCCGTCCAAGAACCCACAAGCGGGGTCACGGGCCTCGTCTATCACAGCATTCGGGCCGCGATGCGGCTGACCGGTGGTGGCATCGATCTGGCTCTTGCGCTTTTCGGACCGCGGCCGCAGACCGCGCGCCCCTCACGAAGCCGCGACGCCGCGCTTGCCGCGCTGAACGGGGTGCTCGGCGACCATCTGGTCGAAACCGAGAACCCGCTAGCGTTGCCGATGCAGCTGCGCCACGAAGGGCACACCCTACAGCTCGACAGACAATCACTTTCCAGCGCGATCCCTAGCCCCAGCAAGCGTCTGCTTGTGCTGGTCCATGGACTGTGCCTGAGCGACCTGCAATGGGAGCGAAAGGGGCATGACCACGGTGCCTGCCTTGCGCGCGAGTTCGGCTTCACGCCCGTTTATCTCTACTACAACACGGGTCTGCACGTCTCCACCAACGGCCGCCTGTTCGCTTCTATGCTGGAGCAATTGGTCGCACAGTGGCCAGCGCCGATTGAAGACTTGGTCATCATCGGCCATAGCATGGGCGGTCTGGTTGCACGAAGCGCCTGCCACTACGGCGATGCAGCCGGGCATTGCTGGCGGCGGCGTCTGCACAAGCTAATTTTTCTCGGTACGCCGCATCACGGAGCTCCGCTCGAACGCGCCGGCAACTGGATTGAATTGGTCGTCGGAAAGAGCCCGTACACGGCTGCGTTTACACGGTTGGGCAAGATCCGCAGCGCCGGCATTAGCGACCTTCGCCACGGCAACCTTGTCGATGAAGACTGGGAGGGTCGTGATCGATTCGCGCACAAAGGCGACTCGCGCACGAAGGTCCCGCTACCCCGGGATGTCGCGTGCTACGCGATTGCCGGCACCACCGCCCAGGAAGCCGGCGGCCTAAGCGACCGTCTGGTCGGCGATGGCCTCGTCCCGGTAGCCAGCGCGCTCGGACACCATCGAAACGCGGCGCGCGCCTTGCCGATTCCCCGGGACCGCCAATGGATCGGCCGCGGGTTGAGCCACCTGGACCTTTTGAGCCGGTCCGATGTCTACGAGCAAATCGCCGGCTGGCTCAAACCCAATCGTGAGAGCGGCGCGCCGCGCTGATGCGCTGTTTGAGTTCGAATCGGTGCCGCATCGGTCCACCCGTCTGGTGCGATCATGTCGGCAACATCAACGAGGAGGAGATCCGCGAAGACGTGGCCTCTCACGGTGAAAATGGCGTGATCCCTCGCGTGGCCATCCCGGAGAAGGTTGCTTTTGCCGTCAAGTTGGCGCTGACATCTGTCGGCAAGGTTGACAAGAAAATCTGCGCTTGCTCTTGCCATAACGCCAGGCGATTGCGCGCTGCCTGCTCAAGACTTGGCGGCGTTGGGTTATCCGTACGCCGTCTCTTTACGCTTTACGGAACGCAACCGTTTAGCCTGCATGTTTGGCGCGAAATTTCTGCGTATCAGCGTAGACAAGCCGCCTCCATCCCTCGCGATGAAAAGGCTGCCACGCACCCTCGGGCTGAGCGAGTCGATCCGCCACCGCATATAGGGCGGCGGGGTGCGCGCCAAGACCGAAGTGGCTCGAGTCAACTGCGATGTTCTCGGCCGCGTCGTGACGCAATTCGACGCAGCAGTGCCAAGACACGACACCGTCGCTGCGGCTCCAGATTGACGTCGTGGGCACGGGCGGCGCCGTTCGCAATGGGAGATGCAAGTCGTGCGAGTCGATATGGTGGCCACTGGCAAGCTCATATAGCCGCCAGGCATTCGTTTCACGCGGGTGACCCGTGAAAGGCGAGCCCAGCGTGATCACCACACGTACGGCCTCGGGCGATTGCTTGGCCAACTCCCGTGCATAGAGGCCGCCCAGACTCCAGCCGACGATGCTCACTGCGCGCCCATGCTCTGCCCGCAGCCGGCGCAAGGTGTCATGCGTGCGTTCCAAAACCCCCTCCCGTAGCCCGAGGTTAAGACCTTGATTCCACCCACTGACAGCATAGCCTCGCGCGCGCAAAAACCGGCGCATCACGACCGTGCTTGCATCGCCGGCGGCTAGTCCCGGCAGCACCAACACAGGGTGCCCATCGCCCTGAGGTGCCAAGCTCCAAAGCGGACGCAGCGCTACTGCGCTGTAGTGCTCCCAGAATGCGCGCAGCTCCAGCATTTGCAGCAACAATCCGGGAGCACGCCCCAGAGGCCGCGTCGACGGTGTACCTGTGGTCATTTGGCTCGCCTCAGCAAGGCAGTAGAGTAACCGGCTCCTTGCCATGACTCAAGATGGGCGCCGACCGCCCGCTGGCCAGATATTCTCTTGGCCGCTTCGCGGCTCATCGCACCGAACTTCCTGTTGCCTCCAGTTACGAGAGTTTTCAAATTTCCAACCGTCTTCACGTTCCGGACTTCGTGCGAAAAGGCGCTACACGCAATTCATTTCTTAAACTTGGCGGCAAATCGGCGAAGTCGTTGGTGCTGACAGTCAGAGTCGAACTCACATGCCGGTGCATGCGTCTGGGCCTAAACCAAGTGCGTCTAGCAATTTCCCCACCTTCGCAACGACCTGAAATCCCCGCCGGCGCCGCGCGGCACAAGACCATTCGAGCAGCGCGCCACGCGAACGGATTCTAATTCAACCAATACCACCCAGGTCATCAGCTCGACCGACACCAAGAACCCTGTTGGCAGGCAGTGGTGGGAGACCCCTCGCGTCTTAGCCAACCTATGGACAACCTACGATTTCGCACCTCAAGCGGCGCAGGGCTGGCGGGTGGACGGCGAGAAACGTCCGCTTTGAGTCCTGAAAGCGGACCAGACAAAGCCGATGTAACGTCTGCGCCGCGATACCGGTCGGACTTGATCGCCCGGACATTTCGACTTGCCAACCAAAAGCACAGATCCACGGATCGGTTGCAACGCAGATTGAGCCGTCGTTTGCCTGGCTATTGCTCCCCACTGCCGTGGCGTCCCGCGCCCCTAGCAAATCGCGCTGCACCGGCTAGCCCCTCGGCGGCCACCACCGGATAACCAGCGGCTCCCTCTTCACGCAGTGCCTCGGGCATGGGACGGTCCCACTGCGCGTACGCCGACGCTCGGTCCGCACGCAGGCACGCCTGTGGAAAGGCGGCGATCTGGAGCGCCAACGCCTGCGCTGCGGCTAGCGCGGTACCATCGTCAGCAATGCGGTTGACCAAGCCAATGGCCAGCGCCTCCTCGGCGCCGACCACTCTGCCGGTTAGGATCAGATCCAGCGCGCGACTCATGCCGATCGCTCGAGGCAGGCGCACGGTTCCGCCGTCCACAAGCGGCACGCCCCAGCGCCGGCTAAAGACGCCGAACTTCGCGCTGCGGCCGACAACGCGAAGATCACACGTGAGCGCCAATTCCAAACCACCGGCTACTGCATAGCCCTCGATGGCCGCGATTACCGGTTTGGCAAACAGCATGCGGGTGGGCCCCATCGGGCCGGGTGAAGCGCCAGTCGGCTCGATAACGTTGCGTAATGCCGGATCGGCCAATGCGAAAAGGTCCGCTCCCGCGCAAAAATGCTTGCCAACGCCGGTCAACACCGCCACCGCGAGCGCTGGGTCGGACTCGAACGCTTCGAAGGCCACACGCAGCGCGGCCGCCGTCGGCCCATCAACCGCATTGCGGCACTTGGGCCGATTCAGCGAGATTGTCGCGACAGCGCCATTGATCTGGCTAAGCACGGATGGCCTCATGATCCTCCCCCTTCGACGCTATGCTAGGCGGCCAATCGAAGACTGGGAAGACGCCAAGAGCGCAGAACGTGCAAACGCTGCTTCTCGCGTGCAGGAGACCCATGTCCACCGTTGCCTGCAGTTCGATAGTGGGCAGCGGCGATCGACCGTTCTTAGGCACAACCCAACTTTCCAATGGATCGTAGAGGTCTCGCTAAGCCGATCGCTGACAAGTCCAGCGATAATCGCAACCAGCTCAACGCAAGCGATCCGTGAACCTTACTGAACAGATCTTTGATTACTGTGAGCGTCAGGGGCCGGAGCTATATGCCGAGCCCTTAAACGCACTGTCTAACGCGGCCTTCTTCTACTGGGCATGGAGGCTTTGGAGGGAGGTCGACCCGCACAAGCCGTATCTCGCGACGCGACTGCGCTGGTTGGCCGGACTCATTGCGCTCGTCGGTGTCGGCAGCCTCGTCTTTCATACAACTGCCGCGCGCTGGGCGAGCATTCTGGATGTCTTGTTCATCGGCGTATTTAACGTTTCCTATTTGATTATCTTCCTACGTGTGGTGCCGCAATGGCCCGGGCACTGGGCGTTCGCGGGCGGGGCCGTTTTTATCATCGTAGATCGGATCGCGGCAATGCATTTACCGAGTGATGCATTTAACGGCTCCGTCTTGTACCTGCCCGCCGTCGCCGTTCTGATTGGACTTACCGTATACGCTCGGTTGATTGCACCGCAAGCCGGGCGAATGATGACGGGCGCTCTTGCTGTATTTGGCGTCTCTTTGCTGGCTCGGACCCTTGATCAGGCGGCATGCGCTTCCTGGAGCTGGGGAACGCACTTCGTCTGGCATCTGCTCAATGCGTGGGTGCTCTATCAATTGAGCCGCGCACTGGCGTTGGCGGCGCGTGGGCAGACTCTTGTCGTGCCGCCACGGATTGGCGAAACGATCGAAGCTGGCGGCAAGCCTTGACGTCCGTATCCCGGCCATGGCTGGGCCGGCGGACTCGATTCATGGAACGTTGCCCATCGGCCAGTAGCGGGTATTGGAGTCCATCGCTGGAATTTTCCGAAAGCCAACAGCTACCGACCGACCCTCAGGGAGCCCCGATGCCGGCGATTCGGCCCTAACCTCCGCAAGCCGCGCATCGACATGGGCAAGAAGTTCGCGGATGTGCGTTACTTCGGATTCGAATTGATTGATCGAGGCAACTAGCTGCGCGGGAGATATCAGCGTACCACCATCCCGGGTGTCGATGAGTGTGACAGCGTTGAATCCGCAGGTGGCCGCTGTCCATTGTGCAGATCGCATCTGGCCAAGCTTGCGCAAGATGCTCGCAGAAATCTCAATAAGATCGGCGCGAGCTGACGCTAGGTCATCGAGCAAGCCTTGCCGGGCCTGCCGGAGGCAACTGTCTTTCATGGTGGCGATAATGCACACTGCGGGGCCGGGCGGAAAGCACCCAGATATGCGTAATGAAAACGGGAGAAGGGGCAGTGGAAATGTAACGACCGACGCGGCTTCCGGCGAGAACCGGTCGTTCGAGCGCGATGTCAAAATATTTTGTTAGCGGACATTGCCAGCGATGGCAAGAACGCGCTCGATGTAACCTCTGCACTGCTAATTGCGAAAACCCAAATCGCTCAAAGACCGGGAAATACCCAAGTCCTCGTCGAGAGCGAACAATTTCACGTGAGGATGGGGCACCAAGATGTCAAGAATCCAGGAGGCGTCGATCCAGAATCTCCACCCGACCCAACTCACGGTAGGCATGATCGAGGTCGATGACAAGAAGAAGCACCTGGCTTCGCTAAAGCCCCAGGAGCAGCAAGAGTTTTTGAAGACTCATCCTATGCCAGCGGTGGTGGGGCCGAACGGCAAACTGTACATAACCGACCATCATCACCTTGGACGAGCCGCCATCGAGGCCGGCGTTGCTCGCGGATTTTTTCTTGTGGAGGCTGATTTTTCGTCCTGCCGTTTGGATGATTTTTGGAAGAAGATGAGCGAAAACCTGTGGGTCCATCCTCTGGACGAAAACGGGGTTCGGCATTATTACTCCTCAATTCCGGATCAATTGGCCAAATTGGTCGACGACATTTACCGGTCCCTAGCCGGGTACGTACGAGATGCGGGCGGTTATGAGAAGACGCCCACTGCTTTCGCCGAATTCGTATGGGCCGATTTTTTTCGACGCACGATTGCGATTGAAGATGTGAAAGCCAACTTCCAGGTGGCGGTCCATACCGCCCTGCCGTTAGCTCAAAGCCACCTAGCCAAGGGAATGCCAGGCTTCAAGGAGAAGTAGCGGCAAGCCGAACGCCCTCAGGCGGCCGGTAGGGGACAAGGCGAACTGGAACTAAAAGCCGACGCTTTGTCCAGGCGAAGGCAACTAAGGAAAAGTGATGCGTGCCGTCATTCTCGTCGCGCTATCGCTGCTACTTCTTTTCGTCGCGCCCGCATTGGCGTACAAACCCGATTATCACGACGCGGAGATTTTCAACCTCGTCTTCAAGCCGATGTTCGGTGACGCGTCGAACCGCACTTACCAGGTAATGATCTACGAGGATACGGTACGAATCGTCGACACCGAGACGAAGGTGGATATGACGGTAGCGGTGTATGTCAACGCGTTTTACTGGGAAGACAACGATAAGAAATATCTTATCGACCGCTTTTCGCCGAACTGACACTCGAACCGCCGAAGGTCGTTTACGCCTGCACGAAAATCGGTGGGAAGAAGATCTAGCGGAGGCGCTTAGCTGCTATCGGCCACGACCGGACTTTGAGGGCTCGATCACATTCTTCTGTAGACCGGACATGCGTTCACTACTGTTTCTGCTAGCCGCCTCATTGCGTGCACTGGCAGCCGCCACTGAGCCTGCCCCGGCTGCAGTCGTTACTCTCTTGCCTGCCCGGCAAGTTGCGTAGCAAGGTGCCGCTCCGACATTCTTCATACGGGTGCAGGCTGTTGGCGCTCCCCTCCTCCCCTCCGTATATTCGGGTTTGGCGCCCGCGCCGACCTTCGGGACGCCTACGCTCGACTTCGAGTGATGCAAAACAGCATCGAGGTAACGGTGCTAAGCGTCATTTCTGATCCTGGGCCCGTAACGGAGCAGCACTTTGATCACCTGCAAGCCAACCAAGAGACGTCTTTCGAGCACTGAGGAAAACCTCTCCTTCTAACCGGCCTCAAACCGGGCGAATATTCGCTCAGCGTCGTTGTTCAGACCGACATTGATGCGGTGCCGATTCAGTCGAACCTTGCGTCGTTTCGAGTGATTCCGTACTGACCGCTGCCACTGGCCCGATCCGGACATCTGCACGTACCCAATGACTTCAGGGTAAGCCGTTGTTAAAAAAAGTACGACGGGCACCGGACAGCTCCAACCACCGTATAGTCATGGTATTTCAGTCACGATGCGTTGGTCTGTTCGTTTCATAACATACATTCGCAGCGTCGCAAGGTTTTGGGAGACGAAGAAAGACATGAGTGAGAGCGGCAAAGTTGAAGAGCAGCTGCGCGAAAGTCAGCGTTTTATCGAAGCCGTGGCGAGGGCATCTGCATCATGGATTTATGTCTTCGATTTGGACGAGCAGCGTGCTACCTACAGCAACCGCTCGATCCTGGCCGATTTGGGTTATTCACCAAATGTGGATACGGATCTTCTGGTCGAATTCCGGCGCTTCATGCCGGCGGAGGACATGTCGCACTTAGACAGTCTCTTGGTCGAATGGCGTCAATTGCGCGACGGCCAGGTTCGGGAAGACGAGTACCGACTGCGTGATGCGAAAGGATCCATTCGGTGGCTAATTGGGCGGGAAATCGTTTTCAGCCGCCACGCGGACGGACAGGTACACCGCATTCTTGGCACGCTCTTCGACATCACCGAGCGCAAAGTAATGGAACTGCAATTGAGTGAAGACCTCGCCTTGCTAACGAGCCTGACGAGGAGCGTGCCGGCGGTCCTTTACCAATATCGACGTTTTCCTGATGGGAGTTTCAGCGTACCGTTTGTTAGTGAAGGCATCCGAAGACTGTCGGAAGTCACACCAGAGCAATATCGCAAGGACCCGATGCTGGCGACAAACTATATGCACCCCGACGACGTCGACGCCTTTCGTGAATCGATCCGGGTTTCGAGGGAGACAATGCAACCTTGGCACCACGAGTACCGGCTGATCTTGGCACGCCAAGGGGAACGGTGGCACAGCGCGGAGGCGTATGCAGAAAAGTTGCCGGATGGCAGCGTACTTTGGCATGGTTACGTGGTGGATGTCACCGCGCGGAAGCGGGCCGAAGAAGAGAGCCGTCGCCTTGCCAACTTTGACGCACTGACCGGCCTCCCGAACCGCCGCTTACTCGTCGATCACATTGGTCTGGCGCTGGCGTCAGCAAGGCGCCTGGGGCAGATGAGCGCGCTTTTCTTTGTCGATCTGGACCACTTTAAGCAAATCAACGATGCCCGAGGCCACTCGGCCGGCGATGCTGTGCTCATCCAGACTGCGCAGCGCCTGACGCAGCTGGTTCGGGCTGACGATACCGTAGCGCGCTTAGGAGGAGACGAATTTGTCTTGCTGCTTAACAATCTTGGCCGCCGTGTGGACGAAGCAGCTAAGGCTGCAATGGAAATTGCTGAGCGGGTGCGACAGCAACTAGAGCGGCCATATTCGACTGAGATTTCCGAATACAGTAGTACCGGCAGCATCGGCATTACCATGTTTCCGCAACAGCAGGAGGGAGCCGACGACTTGCTGCGCGAGGCGGACACCGCGATGTATCGCGCCAAAACGGCAGGCCGCAATCGTATTGTCTTCTTCGAACCGGCCATGCAAAGGGAGGTCGAGGAGCGCCTTGCTCTAGAAGGCGACCTCAAAGAAGCTATCCGGGCCGACCAACTGGAGGTTTACGTTCAGTCTCAGGTCGATGCGGCGGGAAGGGAGGTCGGCGCCGAACTGTTGCTACGCTGGAATCACCCGGCGCGCGGTCATGTGCCCCCGGTGCAATTCATCCCGATTGCGGAAGAAACTGGGTTGATCATGCAACTTGGCGAATTCGTAGTCCGGAAGGCTTGTGATGCTCTTGTCCGCATGCAGGCAGCAGGATTATTACTATCGATCTCGATCAACGTGAGCCCGCGACAATTTCACAGGGACGATTTTGTCAAGAGCGTTCGCGCGATTCTCGCCGAGACGGGAGCCAGTGCTTCGGGGCTGATTTTCGAAGTGACAGAAGGATTGCTAATCCAAAACTGGGACGACACGATCGCTCGAATATCCGAATTCGTGGCGCTTGGTGTCCGGTTCTCTATCGATGATTTTGGGACTGGTTACTCGAGTCTGGCTTACCTCAGGTTGCTGCCGCTGTACGAATTGAAGATTGACAGAACCTTCGTGCGGGACACGCCTCGAGA
>DASPWJ010000125.1:0-4406 GCA_035621895.1 Burkholderiaceae bacterium
GCAGGTTCACTAAAATTGGCGCCTATGGCTACCGAATTTGTCCACCTTCGCCTGCATTCCGAGTACTCGGTCGTCGATGGCCTGACGCGTATCGAGGAGGCGGTGCGGCGCGCCGCCGCGGATGGACAAGGCGCCATTGCCGTGACCGACAGCGCAAACCTCTTTGGTGCTGTGCGCTTTTACGTGGCCGCCCGACGCGCGGGGGTAAAACCAATCATCGGATGCGATGCCTGGATCACCAACGAGGTCGACCGCGAACAGCCGCATCGGCTGACGCTGCTTGCGCAAAACCGCACGGGCTACCGCAACCTTTGCCGCCTGATTTCGCGCGGGTGGCTCGAAAACCAGCACAACGAGCGCGCCGAGATGCGCTCGCAGTGGTTTGCGCCCGATGCCACCGACGGGCTGATCGCCCTGTCGGGGGGCCCGGCGGGTGCGGTTGGCCAGCTGTTGGCCGCGTCGCAGGCGCAGGCGGCGCACACTGCCGCAAGGCACCTGGCCGACCAGTTTCCGGGCCGTTTTTACATCGAGATCCAGCGCGCGGGCCGAAGCGGCGACGAAGCGTGCTGCCGCGCTTCGATTGCGCTGGCCGCGCAGCTGGCCCTGCCGCTTGTGGCCACCCACCCTATACAGTTTCTTGAGCCCGAGGACTTTCGCACGCACGAGGCGCGCGTGTGTATCGCCCAAGGACGCACGCTGACTGACCCTCGGCGCCTGCGAACATTCACTGCCGAGCAATACTTCAAGTCCACGGCGCAGATGCGCGAGCTTTTTGCCGACGTTCCCTCGGCTTTGCGCAATTCCGTTGAGATCGCCCGTCGCTGCAACCTGCAGCTGGAGTTGGGCAAAGCACGGCTGCCCGACTATCCGACGCCCGAAGGCGTGTCGCTCGATCAGCACTGCCGCGACCTGGCGCAGGCAGGGCTGGAGCGCCGCATGCAGTCCTTGTTTGCCGACCCGGCGGTACGTGAGGCGAAGCGGCCCCGCTACAGCGCACGCCTGGACACCGAGCTGCTGACCATCGCCCGCATGGGTTTTTCGGGGTACTTTCTTATCGTTGCCGACTTCATCAACTGGGCCAAGACCAATGGTGTCCCAGTCGGACCGGGGCGTGGATCGGGCGCCGGGTCGTTGGTTGCGTATGCGCTGGGAATCACGGATTTGGATCCGATCCGTTACGACCTGCTGTTTGAACGGTTTTTGAACCCGGAACGGGTTTCGATGCCCGACTTTGACATCGACTTTTGCCAGGACGGCCGTGACCGGGTAATCGAATACGTCAAGAAAAAGTACGGCGCCCAGGCGGTGGCGCAGATCGCAACATTCGGCACTTTGGGCGCCAAGGCCGTCGTGCGCGACGCCGGGCGGGTGCTGGATCTGCCGTATACGAAGTGCGATCAGCTCTCCAAGCTCATACCGCACAACCCCACCGATCCGTGGACATTAGAGCGGGCACTGCAGGAGGAGCCGGCTTTTGCGGCCGCGGTCAATGGCGATGAGGAAGCCGGCGCCCTTATTGCCTTGGCGCGCCCGCTCGAGGGTCTGGTGCGAAATGTCGGTATGCACGCGGGCGGCGTGCTCATCGCGCCGGGCCAACTCACGGATTTTTGCCCGCTGTACTGCGCGCAGGGCACCGATGCGGTCGTGAGCCAGTTTGATAAGGACGATGTCGAGGCAATCGGCCTGGTGAAGTTTGATTTTCTCGGGCTTACGACGCTCACCATTTTGGACCTGGCGCTGCGCTATGTGCGTGCGCTCGAGCCCGCCGACACCCTCACGTTGGAAACGATCCCGCTTGATGATGCGGACACGTTTGCGCTATTTCGCCAGGCCAATACCACAGCCGTATTCCAGTTTGAATCGCGCGGCATGCGCGATCTGCTCAAGCGCGCACGCCCGGATCGCTTTGACGATCTCATCGCCCTGGTATCGCTGTTTCGGCCAGGGCCGATGGAGCTCATCCCGGAATTTTGTGACCGCAAGCATGGCAAGCGCGCCCATTACGTGGACTCGCGCCTGGAGCCGATTCTGGGGCCCACCTACGGGATCATGGTCTATCAGGAGCAGGTAATGCAGATCGCGCAGACGATCGGCGGCTATTCGCTTGGGGCCGCGGACTTGCTGCGCCGGGCGATGGGCAAGAAAAAACCCGAGGAGATGGCCAAGCAGCGATCGATCTTCATCGCAGGGGCCGCCAAAAATGGTGTGCCAGAGCGCGCTGCAAGCGAACTGTTCGACCAGATGGAGAAGTTTGCCGGGTACGGGTTTAACAAGTCGCACGCGGCTGCCTACGCGCTCGTTGCCTATCAGACGGCGTACCTCAAAGTACACCATGCTGCCGCGTTTGCCGCCGCCAACTTATCGGTCGTGATGGACGCTACCGAGAAGGTGCAAGATCTCGTAGCCGACGCGCGCGCTAGCGGGCTCACAATTTGCGCCCCCGACATCAACGTCGGCGTCTATCGTTTTGTCCCTATCGACGAGAAGACCGTGCAGTACGGACTCGGTGCAATCAAGGGCACGGGTGCCGCGGCGATCGAATCGGTGCTCGACGCCCGTCGTGCCAGCCCTTTTGCGAGCTTGGCGGACTTTTGTATGCGCGTTGACAAGCAAAAGGTCAACCGGCGCGTGATCGAGGCCCTGATTCGCGCGGGCGCTTTCGATCGGCTCGACGCCGATCGATCGCGCTTGATGGCCGCACTGGGCCACTTGCTGCAAGATGCCGAACGCGCGCAGGCGCATGCGGGCCAGGAGAGTTTGTTTGGCGGCGGGCAGACGATGTTGCCCGAGCCGGTGCAGGTAGCCTTTACCCCATGGAGCCAGCGCGAGCAGCTGGCCAACGAGCGCCTCGCGCTAGGATTTTGCTTCAGCGGACACCTGTTCACCGAATTTGAAGCGGAGGCCCGTCGCATAGCCCCCACGCGCCTAGCCGATTTAAAGCAAGCACGCGAGACGGTACGTATCGCGGGCATCATCGTCTCGGTGCGGCAACAAAACACGCGTCGCGGTCGCATGTGCGCGGTGCTGCTTGACGATGCGAGCGCACAGCTTGAAGTGGCGGTGTTCTCCGAGCTCTTTGATCGCCGGCGCGCCTTGTTAAAGGAGGACCAACTCGTGTTTGTCACTGGGCGCGCGCGCTACGACGAGTTCTCCCAGCGCCTGGCTGTGAGCGCCGACGATCTTATGGACTTGCCCGAGGCACGAGCGCTGTCGCAGGCGGCACTCACGATACAGGTTGCGGAGGAAACCGACCCCGGCTGCCTGAGCGAGATCTTGGCCGCATATCGCGTCAGTGGCGCCGAGCCACCCGGCGGCGCGGGCTGTCGCGTGGTCATGAGCTACCGCAACCAGCAGGCCGCCGCCGATATCATGCTCCCGGATCTGTGGCGCGTCCGTGGCGAGGAGCGACTGATCGAGGACCTGCGTACGCAGGCCAAGGTCAGCGCCCATTTTCAGTACGTTTGAGCTGGCCGGCGAGGTGAGGATCGAACGCGCAAACCCTCCCGTACCGCTGCAGCGCAAGACGCCTGCGGCTTTGGCCGCCGCCCAAACGGTTCGCACGCTTTTGGTGGGTCTGGTCAGCGCTTTGGCTGCGAGTTCCCATCTTGACGCCAGGGAAGCAAGCGACGAGCCGCACGCTGCCGCACCCGCCGCGACTTCCCAGTCGATTGCGACCTGGCGTTTTGGGGATCTGGAATTTAAAGCCTGCGAAGTGGGCGCGCAGCGTGCCAGCGCAGTGCCGACGCAGGCGGGTTTTTGCGCAACCTACTCAGTACCCGAGAACTGGGACGAACCGAGCGGGCGCCACATCGATTTGCGCGTAGCACTGGTACGCAGCCTCGCGGCCGAAGCCGATAAAGATCTGGTGGTGTTCCTCGACGGTGGTCCCGGAGGAGCGGCCAGTGAAGATTACCCGGCGGTAGCCGGTGCCTTGTCGGTGCTGCGCAAGCACCACCATATCTTGCTCGTCGATCAGCGCGGCACGGGAGCGTCAAATCCGCTGGCCTGTGCTGACGCGCTGGCGATGGAGGTCGACCAACCCTCGCGCCCTCTGACCTCTGGCGCTGACCGAAACCGACAACTGGCCGGCGTGCGCAAGTGTTTGACACAGCTTGCCCCCAAGGCCTTGCCGCAGTTTTACACCACAACCGAAGCGACCCGCGACCTGGAGGCGGTACGCCAGGCATTGGGCGAGCCGCCGCTGGATCTGGTCGGAATCTCCTACGGGACAAGGCTCGCCCAGCAGTACGCCGCGCGCTTTCCTCAGTCGGTACGCAGCATCGTGCTCGATAGCGCGGTGCCCAACCGACTGGTTCTGCTAAGCGAGCATGCGCGCAATCTCGAGGATGTCGTGCAGCGTCGGCTTGCGCGCTGTAAGGCCGATGCCGCTTGCAAGGGACGATTTG
>DASPWJ010000126.1:0-18115 GCA_035621895.1 Burkholderiaceae bacterium
GGAGATGGTGATGCCGGGCGATAACGTCAAGATGACGGTGACGCTGATTAACCCCATTGCCATGGACCAGGGTCTGCGCTTTGCCGTGCGCGAAGGCGGCAAAACCGTCGGCGCAGGTGTCGTGTCGAAAATCATCCAGTAAGTGCGTGGGAATTGCAGGGAGCCATTGGGGAAAAGCCCGGCGTGCGTAGCGCGTGCTCGGCAGGGTTGCACACAGCGGTTTGCGCGGCGTCCTGCCGAGGGCAAGCCGGCTGCGGCGACGCTGGGTCGGGCGGCTGCACCAGGGTGGCAAAGTTGTCGAAGCTCTTGTCGATGAATGTGTCGCGGTGTCCGCTAGGGGTATAGCTCAACTGGCAGAGCGTCGGTCTCCAAAACCGAAGGTTGGGGGTTCGATTCCCTCTGCCCCTGCCAGCCTTTGCGATGGGCTGGGTAAGAAAGAACGTGGTGTGCCGTCATTGCGACGGGGGATGCAAGAGGAATTGGTAAGCGGAGCACAGAGCCGATGAATAAAAGCGATGTAGAGACGATCGGCAGCAGCACCGACAATATTTTGGTCGGGCTCGCAACGCTCATCGCCCTGGCGGGGATCATCGGATTTAGCTTCTGGTCCGAGCTGTCTTTGCTGGCGCGCTTTGGCATGCTTGTTGGCGGACTGGCGTTGGGTGCCGGCATTGCTTGGTTTTCGACGCCAGGCAAGCGCTTTCTCGCATTCGCACAAGAGGCGTACGAGGAAGCCAAGAAAGTCACGTGGCCCACGGCCAAGGAAACTGTTCAGACCACGGGTGTGGTATTTCTGTTCGTGGCAATCATGGCGATCTTCTTGTTTCTCGTGGACAAGGCGATCGAGTACGGACTATATGACCTGGTGCTGGAGTGGAAACGATGAGCGCGGGCACGGCATCGGCAGGAGTGGCCACGGAAGCGGCGGGCGGCACCTCGCCCAAGCGCTGGTACGTGGTGCACGCTTATTCGGGCATGGAAAAAAGCGTTGCGCGCCACCTACAGGAGCGCATCGACCGAGAGGGGTTGCAGCCGTACTTTGGGCGCATCCTGGTGCCGACCGAAGAGGTCGTCGAAATCAAAGGCGGCAAAAAGTCGATCAGCGAGCGTCGCCTGTATTCGGGCTATGTCCTGGTCGAGATGGAGATGACCGACGTTGCCTGGCACCTGGTAAAGACCACACCCAAAGTCACCGGCTTTCTTGGTGGCAGCGCCAATCGGCCATCTCCGTTGTCTCAAAAAGAGGTCGACGAAATTTTGCAGCGGATGCAGGAGGGCTACGAAAAGCCCCGTCCGAAGGTGCTCTTCGAGGTCGGAGAAATGGTGCGCATCAAGGAGCCGCCGTTTACCGACTTCAATGGCAATGTCGAGGAAGTCAACTACGAGAAAAACAAGCTGCGGGTCTCGGTGACCATCTTCGGGCGTTCGACGCCAGTCGAACTCGATTTTGGTCAGGTCGAGAAAGTCTGATCGCTGGGCCCGCAGTGGGCATTATTGAGTAAGGCCCCGCGTTCGCGCGGGCGAGTATCGAAGCGGGGAGGACCTCGCCGCAGCAAGCAACCGCTTGCCCCAGGCGCGGTCCGTTGGAACCCGATCGGGAGCCAAGATGGCGAAGAAGATTGTTGGATACATCAAGTTGCAGGTGCCGGCCGGCAAGGCCAATCCCTCGCCGCCAATCGGCCCGGCGTTGGGCCAGCGCGGCCTGAACATTATGGAGTTTTGCAAGGCCTTCAACGCCCAGACGCAGGCGATGGAGCCCGGAATGCCGATCCCGGTCGTCATAACGGCCTATGCCGACAAGAGCTTTACCTTCGTGATGAAGACGCCGCCGGCGACGGTGCTCATCAAGAAGGCCGCGAAGGTCGAGAAGGGCTCTGCAAAACCGCACACTGACAAGGTGGGCAAAATCACCCGGTCGCAGGCCGAGCAGATCGCCAAGACGAAGATGCCTGATCTTACGGCCGCGGACATGGAAGCGGCGGTACGCACGATTGCCGGCTCGGCGCGAAGCATGGGTATCACCGTGGAGGGCCGTTAAATGGCGCGCTTATCCAAACGTGTGAAAACCAATCGCTCTAAAGTGACGGAGAACAAGACCTATCCGATCGCCGAAGCGCTCAAACTGGTGAAAGAGACGGCCACCGCAAAGTTTGACGAATCGGTGGATATCGCAGTTGTGCTGGGCATTGACGCCAAGAAGTCCGATCAATCGGTACGTGGTTCCGTGGTGTTGCCCGCGGGTACGGGCAAAAGCGTGCGCGTTGCGGTCTTCACGCAGGGCGCCAAGGCCGAAGAGGCCAAGGCCGCGGGTGCCGACATCGTTGGATTTGAGGATCTGGCGCAAAAGGTCAAAGGTGGCTTTTTGGATTTTGATGTCGTCATTGCGTCGCCCGATGCGATGCGTGTGGTTGGCACGCTCGGCCAGGTACTGGGTCCGCGTGGCCTAATGCCCAATCCCAAGGTGGGAACCGTATCGGCCGATGTAGCCGGCGCCGTGCGCGCCGCCAAGGCGGGCCAAGTGCAATATCGCGCCGACAAGGCCGGGATCGTGCACTGCTCGATTGGCCGTGCCTCGTTTGATTTGGAACGCTTGCGCAGCAATTTAACCGCGTTGATTGATGCGCTGAACAAGTCCAAGCCGACAACGGTCAAAGGCCTATACCTGCGAAAGATTGCGGTTTCTTCAACGATGGGCATTGGAGTGCGTGTCGATCCGGCGAGTCTGAGTTCATGAGCGCGGGTTGCGGTGGTGCCGGGCCGGGGGCGCGGCAGTAAAGGTTGGGGGATTCATGTGCGCCGCGCGCGTTGCGGCCGGCGCACACGGATCATGAAAGACTTTGGGCAGTTGCGCGGTTCGCCGCGCTACCGCTGTCAAAGACCGTCGGGGCCCGAGGGCTTGCGGAATTGACTTTCGCAAAACCCGAAGGCTTAAACGAGCGAAATGCAGGGCGATGGGTTCGGGCAGTTTACGGGTCTGGTGGTTCGCAATGCAACGCTTGCCCTACGCAGACGGCGTAGCCGAAGAGGGCGTTTGTGTCGCGCGATTCCGGTCAACGGGTGCGCGGTTCGGGCTACTCAGCGGTCGCCGGTTTTTGGACCGGTGCAAGGCGCAAGCTGAGCACCTATTTATGGAGCCAGTACCGTGGGTCTAAGTCGGCAAGATAAGGCGGTCATGATCGAAGAGGCTACAGCCCTTGTGGCAAAGGCCAAGGCGATCATCGTCGCCGAAAACCTTGGTCTGGATGTGGAATCGGTCACCCAGTTGCGGCGGGAAGCGCGCGGCCAGGGTGTGCAGTTGCGGGTGCTCAAGAACACCCTTGCGCGGCGTGCCGTAACCGGGACCGCCTTCGCGGCGCTGGCCGACAAGCTTGTCGGTCCGCTCGTGTACGGTTTGGGTGCGGATCCGGTAGCCGTCGCCAAGGTGTTGTCTGGCTTTGCCAAGAACAACGAAAAGCTCGTCATCAAGGCAGGAGCGATGGCCAACTTCGTCATGGACGAAAAGGCCGTGAAGACGCTTGCGACGATGCCGAGCCGCGAAGAGTTGTTGGCCAAGCTGATGGCAACCATGCAGGCGCCGATTGGACAGTTCGTTCGTACGTTGAACGAAGTGCCATCGCGGCTGGTGCGCACCTTGGCAGCGGTTCGCGACGCCAAGCAAGCGACCTGATCCCACGTCCCGATCCCAGATGCCCCATTGACACAAATCGTATAGGAGTTGGAAGAAATGGCATTGTCGAACCAGGAAATCCTCGACGCGATCGCCGCCAAGTCGGTGCTCGAGGTAAGCGAATTGATCAAAATGATGGAGGAGAAGTTCGGCGTATCGGCCGCGGCCGCGGCCGTTGCTGTTGCCGCTCCGGCGGGAGGCGCAGCCGCCGCCGCTCCGGTGGAAGAGAAGACCGAGTTCACGGTGACGCTGCTCGAGGCGGGCGCCAATAAGGTCAACGTCATCAAAGCGGTGCGTGAGCTCACCAGCTTGGGCTTGAAGGAGGCCAAGGACTTGGTTGACGGTGCGCCCAAGCCCATCAAGGAAGGCGTCAACAAGGCCGACGCGGAAGCTGCCAAGAAAAAGCTGGAGGAAGCCGGCGCCAAAGTGGAGGTGAAGTAGGTACGACTTGCGCGCTCATCGTGTGCCCTGCGCTGCTCGCGGTTGCCGCCGGCGGTGCGCAGCGGGAAACGGCGGGCGTGCGGGGCAAGCGAATTTGGTCGGGGCGCCACGCATCGGCGTGGCGCTTCGATCGGCACTGTTACGCAGGAGGCTTTGGATCTGTGTTCGGTCCTCGGGCAGAGCACAAATCCAAGACTTCCCCCAATGATCGCAACGTCAGCGGCGCTAATGCAGCGAGGATGGCCATCCCGTGTGGCCGGACTCGTCCCTGCTTGGATCGCGTTGGCGCGTTTTTTGTCCTTACGTAGATTCTTCTGAGCGGAGCGTCCATGCCGTACTCCTTCACCGAAAAAAAGCGTATTCGAAAGAGTTTTGCCAAGCGTCCTGCGGCGCAATCGGTGCCCTTCTTGCTAGCGACCCAGCTGGAGTCCTACGCCCAGTTCCTGCAGGCCGAGCGGCCCGCCCCGCAGCGCGTGCCGCAGGGACTGCAGGCGGCCTTCGAGTCGATTTTCCCGATCTCCAGTCACAACGGCATGGCGCGGCTGGAGTTTGCCGGCTATACGCTGGGAGTGCCGCCGTTTGATGTCAAGGAATGCCAGCAGCGCGGACTGACCTTCGCGTCGCCCCTGCGCGCGAAGGTGCGCCTGGTGATCATGGATCGTGAGGCTTCCAAGCCGACGATCAAGGAGGTCAAGGAACAGGAGGTGTACATGGGCGAAATCCCGCTCATGACCTCAACTGGCTCTTTCGTCATCAATGGCACGGAGCGGGTGATCGTCTCGCAATTGCACCGCTCGCCGGGCGTGTTCTTCGAACACGATCGCGGCAAGACGCACTCCTCGGGCAAGCTGCTATTTTCGGCGCGCGTCATCCCCTATCGTGGTTCCTGGCTGGACTTCGAATTTGACGCCAAAGACGTGCTGTTCTTTCGCGTTGATCGCCGCCGCAAGATGCCAGCGACGATTTTGCTCAAGGCACTGGGTCTTAACGTCGAGCAGATCCTGGCGCACTTTTTCGCGTTCGACTCCTTCGTGCTGGCCCCGTCCACGGGCGGTTTCATGCAGCTGGTTCCGGAGCGGCTGCGCGGAGAAATCGCGCGCTTTGATATCGCCGACCCGAGCGGAAAGGTAATCGTCACCAAGGACAAGCGCATTAACGCACGGCATATCCGCGACATGGAGGCTGTGGGCATGACGCGCATCCCGGTGAACGAGGACTACCTGCTGGGCCGCGTGCTGGCCACGAACGTTGTCGATCCGCAGACCGGCGAAGTGCTCTCGAACGCCAACGACGAGCTAACCGAAGACGTGCTCAAGAAGTTGCGCGACGGCGGCGTGAACGAAATTCAGACGATTTATGTCAACGACCTAGACCAGGGCGCCTTCATTTCGGGCACCTTGCGCATCGATGAGACGGCCGACCAGCTGTCTGCGCGTATCGCGATCTACCGCATGATGCGGCCGGGCGAACCGCCGACCGAGGACGCGGTCGAGACGCTGTTCCGGCGCCTGTTCTTCGATGAGGAGACGTACGATCTTTCGCGTGTAGGGCGCATGAAAGTCAACAGCCGGTTGGGGCGTTCGGACATCGACGGCCCCTTGACGCTTACTCACGAGGACATCATCAATACGATGAAGGTGCTCGTAGATTTGCGCAACGGTCATGGCGAGATCGACGATATCGACCACCTTGGAAACCGGCGTGTTCGCTGTGTGGGCGAATTGGCTGAGAACCAGTTTCGCGCGGGACTGGTACGAGTGGAGCGCGCGGTGCGCGAACGTCTGGGCCAGGCCGAGACCGAGAACCTGATGCCGCACGACCTGATCAACAGCAAGCCGATCTCGGCTTCGATCCGGGAGTTCTTTGGCTCTTCGCAGCTTAGCCAGTTCATGGACCAGACCAATCCGCTCTCCGAAATCACGCATAAGCGGCGGGTTTCCGCCCTCGGGCCGGGCGGGTTGACGCGCGAGCGCGCGGGATTTGAGGTGCGCGACGTGCATCCGACGCATTACGGACGCGTGTGCCCGATCGAGACGCCCGAAGGACCGAACATCGGTCTGATCAACTCGATGGCGCTGTATGCGCGCTTGAACGAGTACGGTTTTCTGGAAACTCCATACTGGCGTGTCGACGCGGGTCGCGTGACCAATGAAATCTTGTTTTTGTCAGCGATCGACGAAGGCAAGTATGTGATCGCGCAGGCGAACGCGCCGCTTGATCGGGCCGGCAAATTCACCGACGAGCTGGTCTCGTGCCGTATGAATGGCGAGTTCGTCTTGATGTCACCCGACCGGGTGGAGTTCATGGACATTGCGCCGAGTCAGATCGTTTCGGTGGCCGCGTCCTTGATTCCATTTCTCGAGCACGACGACGCCAATCGTGCGCTCATGGGCTCGAACATGCAGCGCCAGGCGGTGCCGTGCCTGCGCCCGGAAAAGCCGCTGGTTGGAACGGGCATCGAGCGTACGGTTGCGGTCGACTCGGGTACGACCGTGCAGGCGCTGCGCGGCGGAGTGGTCGATTTCATCGACGCCAATCGCATTGTGGTGCGGGTCAATGAGGACGAAACGGTCACCGGCGAGGTGGGTGTCGATATCTACAACCTGGTCAAGTACACGCGCTCGAACCAAAACACCAACATCAACCAGCGTCCCATCGTCAACAAGGGAGACCAGATCGCCAAGGGCGACGTCATTGCCGACGGGGCCTCAACCGACCTGGGGGAACTAGCGCTGGGCCAGAACATGCTGGTGGCGTTCATGCCGTGGAACGGCTACAACTTCGAGGATTCGATTCTCATCTCGGAGCGTGTGGTCGCCGACGATCGCTATACCTCGATCCATATCGAGGAGCTGAACGTCGTCGCCCGCGACACGAAGCTCGGCCCGGAGGAAATCACCCGCGACATCTCCAATCTTTCGGAATCGCAGCTGGCGCGCCTGGACGATTCGGGGATCGTCTATATCGGCGCCGAAGTGGCCGCGGGCGACACCCTGGTTGGCAAAGTTACGCCCAAGGGCGAGACCCAGCTTACGCCGGAAGAAAAGCTGCTGCGGGCAATCTTTGGCGAGAAGGCCTCAGACGTCAAGGATACGTCGCTGCGCGTGCCCTCGGGCATGAATGGCACGGTCATCGACGTGCAGGTTTTCACGCGCGAGGGGATACAGCGCGACAAGCGGGCCCAGCAGATCATCGACGATGCGCTCAAGAGGTACCGCCAGGACCTTAATGACCAGCTGCGCATCGTCGAGGACGATACGTTTGCTCGAATCGAGCGGCTGCTGCTGCGCAAGGAAGCCACCGGCGGGCCGCGCAAGATCGCCAAGGGCACGGTCATCACCAAGGAATACCTCGACTCGCTCGAGCGCTATCACTGGTTTGACGTGCGCTTGGCCGACGAGGCCGCGGCCGCGCAGCTTGAGGCGCTCAAGGAGTCGATCGAGGCCAAGCGCCTGCAGTTTGACCAGGCTTTCGAGGACAAGCGCAAGAAGCTCACCCAGGGCGACGAGTTGCCCCCGGGCGTGCTCAAGATGGTCAAGGTGTACTTGGCCGTCAAGCGGCGCTTGCAGCCAGGCGACAAGATGGCCGGTCGGCATGGCAACAAGGGCGTGGTCTCGCGCATTGTTCCGGTCGAGGACATGCCCTACATGGCCGACGGAACGCCGGTTGATATCGTGCTGAACCCGCTGGGCGTGCCCTCGCGGATGAACGTGGGCCAGATCCTGGAAACCCACCTGGGGTGGGCGGCCAAGGGTCTGGGCGCGCGAATCGGCGAGATGGCGAAAACGGCTTCGGCCGACCTGATACGCGGCTTTTTGCGCGAGGTCTACAACCGCTCCGGCAAGCCCGAGCAGATCGATTCGATGAGCGAAGGCGAGGTCCTGGAATTGGCGCAGCATTTAGGCGCCGGGGTGCCTTTCGCAACACCGGTCTTCGACGGTGCCTCCGAAGGCGATATTCAGGCCATGCTTGAGGTCGCTTACCCGTCTGAGGCCGCCGCGCGATTGCAGTTGACGGCCACGCGCACGCAAGCAACGCTTTATGACGGGCGCACGGGCGAGGCTTTCGAGCGCAACGTCACCGTAGGCTACATGCACATGCTCAAGCTGCACCATCTGGTCGATGACAAGATGCATGCGCGATCGACTGGGCCGTACTCGCTGGTGACGCAGCAGCCGCTCGGTGGCAAGGCGCAGTTCGGTGGCCAGCGTTTTGGCGAGATGGAGGTCTGGGCACTCGAGGCCTATGGGGCGGCGTACACGCTGCAGGAGATGTTGACGGTTAAATCCGACGACGTGAACGGGCGCACCAAGGTCTACGAGAACATCGTCAAGGGTGAACACTCCATTGACGCGGGAATGCCGGAATCCTTCAACGTGTTGGTGAAGGAAATCCGCTCGCTCGGTATTGATATTGATCTGGAGAGGGACTAAGGCGCGAACGTCAGTTAAGCCGATGCCGGCCGCGGGCGCGATTGCCGCGGTCGGCCAAACGCAGGACGAACAAACCTACTCCCCAGTATTTTGGGTCTGGAGACGCGAATGAAAGCGCTATTGGATCTGTTCAAGCAGGTACAGCAAGACGAACAGTTCGATGTTATTAAGATCGGGATCGCTTCGCCCGACAAGATCCGTTCGTGGTCGTACGGCGAAGTCAAAAAGCCCGAGACGATCAATTACCGAACATTTAAACCTGAGCGCGACGGTCTGTTCTGCGCCAAGATCTTCGGGCCAATCAAGGACTATGAGTGCCTGTGCGGCAAGTACAAGCGCCTGAAGCATCGCGGCGTGATCTGCGAGAAGTGCGGGGTCGAGGTCACGCTGGCAAAGGTGCGGCGCGAGCGCATGGGGCACATCGAGCTGGCCTCTCCCGTGGCGCACATCTGGTTCCTGAAGTCTCTTCCCAGCCGCATGGGCATGGTCCTGGACATGACCCTTCGCGATATCGAACGCGTGCTGTACTTCGAGGCGTACGTGGTCGTCGACCCGGGCTTTACGCCTCTAAAGCGCGGGCAGCTGATGACCGAGGATGACTTTATCGCCAAGACCGAGGAGTTCGGCGACGAATTTCGCGCACTGATGGGTGCCGAGGCCATTCGCGAGCTGCTGCGCTCGATCGACGTGGATAAGGAAATCGAGACGCTGCGCAAGGAGCTATCGGAGACGGGTTCTGAGGCCAAGATCAAGAAGTTCGCCAAACGACTCAAGACCCTGGAGGGTTTCCAGCGCTCGGGCATCAAGCCGGAGTGGATGATCATCGAGGTGCTGCCCGTGTTGCCGCCGGAATTGCGCCCGCTGGTTCCCCTTGATGGCGGACGTTTTGCGACCTCGGACCTTAACGATCTGTACCGGCGGGTAATCAACCGCAACAATCGCTTGAAGCGGCTGCTCGAACTGAAGGCGCCCGAGATCATCGTGCGCAACGAAAAGCGCATGCTGCAAGAGGCGGTCGATTCGCTGCTGGACAATGGTCGCCGCGGCAAGGCCATGACCGGTGCCAACAAGCGCCCGCTCAAGTCGCTGGCCGACATGATCAAGGGCAAGGGCGGGCGTTTTCGCCAGAACCTGTTGGGCAAACGCGTCGATTATTCGGGCCGCTCGGTGATCGTGGTGGGCCCGCAGCTCAAGCTGCACCAATGCGGGCTGCCCAAGCTCATGGCCCTGGAGCTCTTTAAGCCGTTTATTTTCAACAAGCTCGAGCTCATGGGGTTGGCCACCACCATCAAGGCCGCCAAAAAGATGGTTGAAGCGCAAGAACCCATTGTTTGGGACATCCTCGAGGAAGTGATTCGTCAGCATCCGGTTTTGCTCAATCGCGCGCCCACGCTGCACCGGCTGGGTATCCAGGCGTTTGAACCCGTGCTGATCGAAGGCAAGGCCATCCAGCTGCACCCGCTGGTTTGCGCGGCGTTTAATGCGGACTTTGATGGCGACCAAATGGCGGTGCACGTGCCATTGTCGTTGGAGGCGCAACTCGAGGCGCGTGCGCTTATGCTTTCTTCCAACAACGTCCTGTTTCCGTCCAATGGCGACCCCTCGATTGTCCCCAGCCAGGACGTCGTTCTGGGCCTGTACTTTGCAACGCGCGAAAAGACCAACGGCCGCGGCGAGGGTGCTTTTTTGACCGACGTCGCCGAGGTGCACCGCGCGCTGGAAAATGGCCAGGTCGAGCTGCAAACACGGGTGACGGTCCGCATCAAGGAGAGCGAGGTCGATCGCGACAGTGGCGCGCGCATGGACCGCGTTACCCGCTACGAGACGACCGTGGGTCGCGCCCTCTTGTCCGAAATCCTTCCGCCGGGACTGCCTTTTAGCCTGATCAACAAACCGCTGAAAAAAAAGGAGATCAGCCGTCTCATCAACGCCGCCTTCCGCCGCTGCGGCCTGCGCGAAACGGTGATCTTCGCGGACCGGTTGCTGCAGTCGGGATTTCGTCTAGCGACGCGCGCGGGGCTGTCGATCGCTATTGGCGACATGCGCGTGCCGGAGCAAAAAGAAGAGATCATTCGCGGCGCGGAAAAAGAGGTGAAGGAGATCGAAGCGCAGTACACCTCGGGACTAGTGACACAGGGCGAGCGCTACAACAAGGTCGTCGACATCTGGGGCCGGGCTGGCGATCAGGTTGGCAAGGTAATGATGGAGCAGCTCGCCACCGAGCGCGTCGCCAATCGCCATGGCGCCGATGTCAATCAGGAGTCGTTCAATTCGATCTTCATGATGGCCGACTCGGGAGCGCGCGGGTCGGTGGCGCAAATCCGCCAGCTTGCCGGTATGCGCGGACTCATGGCCAAGCCCGACGGATCGATCATTGAGACGCCGATTACGGCCAATTTCCGCGAGGGCCTGAACGTGCTGCAATACTTTATCTCCACGCACGGTGCACGCAAGGGATTGGCCGATACGGCGCTCAAGACAGCCAATTCCGGCTATCTGACGCGCCGACTCGTGGATGTGACGCAGGACCTGGTGGTGACGCAGGACGACTGCGGCACGAGCAACGGCGTTGCAATGCGGGCTCTAGTCGAGGGCGGCGAGGTGATCGAGGCCCTTCGCGACCGGATACTCGGACGCGTTGTGACCAACGACATCATCAACCCCGACACGCAAGATATCCTGTTCGCCTCTGGTGACCTGCTGGACGAGGATGCGGTCGATCGCATCGAGGAGTTGGGCATCGACGAGGTCAAGGTACGTACCCCGCTATCGTGCGACACGCGCTATGGCATATGCGCCAAGTGCTACGGTCGCGATCTGGGCCGCGGCGTGCTGGTCAACGCCGGCGAGGCCGTTGGCGTCATCGCGGCGCAGTCAATCGGCGAGCCGGGCACCCAGCTGACGATGCGCACCTTCCACATCGGCGGGGCGGCATCACGTGCGGCGGTGCAAAGTTCCATCGAGGCCAAGAGCAACGGCACCGTTCGCTTCACGAGCGCCATGCGCTACGTCACCAACGCCAAGGGCGAACAGGTGGTCATATCGCGCTCGGGCGAAGTGATGGTGGTCGATGACAACGGACGCGAGCGCGAGCGGCACAAGGTACCGTACGGCGCAACCCTAAACGCGGTCGACGGCAAAGCGGTCAAGGCAGGCACGCAATTGGCGCAATGGGATCCGCTGACGCGGCCGATCATCACCGAATATGCTGGGACCATCCGCTTTGAAAATGTCGAAGAGGGTGTCACCGTTGCCAAGCAGATCGACGAAGTGACGGGGCTTTCGACGCTTGTTGTGATTGACGCCAAGCGCCGTCTGAGCACGAGCAAAGGCGTGCGACCGCAAGTCAAGTTGCTTGCCGAAAACGGCGAGGAGGTCAAGATCCACGGCACCGACCACGCGGTCACGATCTCTTTCCCGGTGGGCGCACTGATCGTCGTGCGCGATGGGCAGCCCGTTGCGGTCGGCGAGGTGCTGGCGCGTATTCCCCAGGAATCGCAAAAGACGCGCGATATCACCGGTGGTTTACCGCGGGTGGCGGAGCTGTTCGAGGCCCGTTCGCCCAAAGACGCCGGCACCCTCGCGGAGGTCACGGGCACGGTGTCTTTTGGCAAAGACACCAAGGGCAAGCAGCGCCTGATCATTACCGATCTGGATGGCAAGGAGCACGAGTTCCTCATTCCAAAGGACAAGCACGTGCTCGTGCACGACGGACAGGTGGTGAATAAAGGCGAGCTGATTGTTGACGGACCGGCCGACCCGCACGACATCTTGCGCCTGCTAGGCGTCGAAGCCTTGGCGCGCTACATCGTTGACGAAGTGCAGGACGTCTACCGCCTGCAGGGCGTGAAGATCAACGACAAGCACATCGAGGTCATCGTGCGCCAGATGCTGCGGCGGGTACAGATCGCCGATGCGGGCGACACGCCGTTCATTCCGGGCGAACAGGTCGAGCGGTCCGAGTTGCTCGATGAGAACGACAAGGCCTTGGCCAAGGAAGGTGGCCGTCCGGCGACATATGAAAACGTGCTCTTGGGCATCACGAAGGCATCGTTGTCGACTGACTCGTTCATCTCCGCGGCTTCCTTCCAGGAGACGACCCGCGTACTGACCGAGGCGGCGATCATGGGCAAGCGCGATGACTTGCGTGGCCTGAAGGAGAACGTGATTGTCGGCCGCCTGATCCCCGCAGGCTCGGGTTTGGCCTTCCATCGCGCCCGCAAGGAGAAGGAAGAGATCGAGGCAGCCGAGCGCGAGGCGCTTGCCGCGCTGGAGGCAGCCGGCCCGCCGGCAAGCGTCGACGTCGCCGAGCAGGCCGCCGGAGACCACTCCGCGGAAGTTTCGGAGTCCTAAGCGGCATAGCTGCCGCGGGCACCGAAGCGACGGTCGGAAGGGCGGATCCGAGCCGCATTGGCTCAGATCCGCCTTCTCGCGCTAGCCGCTCTTTCCGGGGGGTCGCGTCTCGGTTAGGCTGGGGCCTTAACCCGCTTGGGGAGTGGATTTGCCTTGCACATCGATCGATGCCCTGCGCAGCGAAGTCGAATCCTTGGGTGCGCGACGCATCGAGTGCTGCCTCGCCGATTTTTCCTCTAACGCGCGCGGCAGGACGGTAAGCCGCGAGGAATTTCTTGCCGCCGGCGGCTGCCGTCTGTCTTCGGTCGTCTTTGGCTTGACGATCACGGCGGAAACGCCACCGGGCGTCTTCGGACATCTGCTGCCCAGTACGTACCAGGATGTTGAATTGCGTGCCGACCCGGACACGCTGATGGAGCAGGTCGGGCGGACGGGGGCTGCCACCGTATTGTGCGAGCCGTACGGCCGATTGCGTGCGGAAGTCACCGGCCGGCAGATCGATGCCAACGAGCTTTCGCCGCGCGCGGCCTTGCGTCGCGTCGTTGCGAACGTAGAGCAGGCGGGTTTGCGCGCCCTGGTGGCGCCAGAACTAGAGTTTTACTTGCTCAACCGCCGCCCGGGCGGCGCGCCGGCGGACCTGGTCGCAGCCCAATCGCACCCTGGATCGCCGGCACGCGAATTTGGCTGCGAAGCCGATTCGGCGGAGCGCGCTGGGCACTTTGCGCGGTACTTTGATGAGCTGTTTGATGCCTGCGAGCGCACCGGCATACCCGTGAGCGGCTACGCGCACGAGTCTTCCTACTCTCAATACGAAGTCAATTTCCAGCCCCGGGGGCCGTTGCAGCAGGCCGACGCGGTGTTCCGGTTTAAGCGCCTGGCCCGTCAGATCGCCGTGGCGCACGGGTTCCTTGCCAGCTTTATCGCCAAGCCGTTTCTCGATCAGCCCGGGGCCGGTATGCACTGGCACTTTAGCCTGCAACGGCATGAAGACGGCCGTAATGCTTTTTTGGGGCCAAGCGGCGATGACGACGGGCCGCATCTGCGACAGTTCGTCGCCGGCTTGCAACGACACGCGGCCGCGGCCACCGCGCTGTTTGCGCCGTACGACATCTCCTATGATCGAATCGTGCACAGCGACGCCTCGCCATCGCATGCCAGTTGGGGTATGGACGATCGCAGGGTCGCATTTCGCATTCCAGCTTCAAGCGCGGCCAACCGAAGGGTGGAAAATCGCTTGCCAGGAGCCGACGCCAGCCCCTATCTGGTTGTCGCGGTAACACTGGGCCTAGGTCTGGTCGGCATGCAGCGGGGTTGGACGGCGAAACGGACGGCCGAACCACTTCCGCGCACGCTGGCCCACGCCCTGGACAGCCTGGAGTCGGACCGAACGGTGCGCCGGGTGCTGGGCGATGCCTTGGTCGACCTTTTTTGCGCCGTCAAGCGCGGCGAAAGTGCCCTGCGCAACGGCCAAGCGGAGCCGCGCAGAGAGTGGGATTTGGTTCACCTGCCCGAGCAAGCCTAGAAAAATTGCCCTCGTCGTTTGACCGTCGAGGGCGGCTCAGGCTAAAATTTAAGGCTGCGCGAAAGGCTGGACCCTCGCAAATGCGGGGTTCTTTGCCCCGCTTGGCGTGCGTTGGGCGTTGGCTGGGCCAGCAGTCGCAAAACTCATGAGGAAGTGCGGAAAGGCCCCGCGGGCCGTGCCGCGCGCACGGGCCGCCCGTTTGTGGGGCTGTTGAAAGCGAAAAGATGCCGACCATCAACCAACTGGTACGCAAGTCGCGCGTAAGCACGACGACCAAAAGCAAGAGCCCGGCCCTGCGCGGCAGTCCGCAAAAGCGCGGGGTCTGCACGAAGGTGTACACGACGACGCCAAAAAAACCCAACTCGGCGTTACGCAAGGTCGCGAAGGTGCGCCTGACCAACGGTTTTGAGGTTATTTCGTACATCGGCGGCGAGGGCCACAATTTGCAAGAGCACTCGGTAGTCCTGATCCGTGGCGGCCGTGTGAAGGATTTGCCCGGCGTGCGCTACCACATCGTGCGCGGTTCGCTCGACACACAGGGCGTGAAAGACCGCAAGCAATCGCGCTCCAAGTATGGTGCCAAGCGCCCGAAGGCAAGCTAGGCGTATCGAGCAAACGCCGCCAACCCGCTGCGCCCGCAAAATGCCGTCGTTGCGGGCGTACAAGGCGCCGCCGGCAACGGCGATGTGAAGTACGGCAACGCAAGTGCAGTAAGTCGCGGCCCAGTACATGGGGCCGCTTGGTGGCCAGTCCTGGCCGCGACCCGACTGAAACGAAAAGAGGTATCAGATGCCCCGTCGACGCGAAGTACCAAAGCGGGAGATTCTCCCGGACCCGAAGTATTCCAATACCGATGTCACGAAATTCATCAACGTGATCATGCTCGATGGCAAAAAGGCCGTCGCCGAGCGCATCGTGTACGGGGCGTTGGCCCAGATCGAATCCAAGAGCGGCAAAAACCCGCTCGAGGTCTTCAATTCTGCGATTGCTAACGTCAAGCCCATGGTGGAGGTCAAAAGCCGCCGGGTCGGCGGGGCCAATTACCAGGTTCCCGTCGAGGTTCGCCCGGTACGGCGCATGGCGCTGGCGATGCGTTGGCTGCGCGAAGCGGCTAAGAAACGCGGCGAGAAGTCGATGCCGCTGCGGCTCGCTGGCGAGCTGATCGAGGCGGCCGAGGGCCGCGGCGGCGCAATGAAAAGGCGTGAGGAAGTTCACCGCATGGCCGACGCCAACAAGGCTTTTGCGCACTTCCGTTTCTAGCAACAGTCAAAGCCTTTGCCGAGCGCATCTTGCGCGCGGCGCAACTGGCGAGATCCCACGGGACGCTGGAGCGTCTTCGGGGCAGCAAGATTAGGTGAGCAAAAATGGCACGCAAGACACCCATCGATCGATATCGCAATATCGGCATTTCTGCGCACATCGACGCGGGCAAGACGACGACGACCGAACGCATCTTGTTTTACACCGGAGTAAATCACAAGATCGGCGAGGTGCATGACGGCGCGGCGACAATGGACTGGATGGAGCAGGAACAAGAGCGCGGCATCACCATCACGTCGGCCACCACCACCTGCTTTTGGAAAGGCATGGATCTTTCCATGCCGGAGCACCGCGTCAACATCATTGACACGCCCGGACACGTCGATTTCACAATCGAGGTGGAACGCAGCATGCGCGTGCTCGACGGCGCCTGCATGGTGTACTGCGCGGTCGGCGGCGTACAGCCGCAGTCGGAAACGGTATGGCGTCAGGCCAACAAGTACCACGTTCCGCGCTTGGCATTCGTCAACAAGATGGACCGCACGGGGGCGAATTTTTTCAAGGTCTACGACCAGATGCGAGCCCGCCTGAAGGCCAATCCGGTCCCGATTCAGATTCCGGTCGGCGCCGAGGATGGCTTTAAGGGCGTCGTTGACCTCGTCAAGATGAAAGCCATCTACTGGGATGACGCCAGCCAGGGAACGAAGTTCCAGTACGTCGAGGTCCCGGCGGAGCTAAAGGCAAGCGCGGCCGAATGGCGCGAAAAAATGGTCGAGGCCGCGGCCGAAGCCAATGACGAGCTGATGCACAAATATCTCGAGGGTGGGCAGCTCAGCGAGCAAGAAATCAAACTCGGTCTTCGCTCGCGCACGATTGCGCACGAGATCACCCCGATGCTGTGCGGATCGGCGTTCAAGAACAAGGGCGTGCAGGCCATGCTCGACGCGGTGATCGAGTACCTGCCTTCGCCGGTGGACATTCCCCCAGTGAAGGGGCACGACGACAAAGATCAGCTCGTCGAGCGCAAGGCCAGCGACGAGGCGCCCTTTGCTGCGCTGGCCTTCAAGATCATGACCGACCCCTATGTCGGGCAGCTGACTTTTTTGCGCGTGTATTCCGGGGTGCTGAGCTCGGGCGATAGCGTCTACAACGCCATCAAGGGCAAGCGCGATCGCATCGGCCGGTTGCTGCAGATGCACGCCAATCAGCGCGACGAAATTAAGGAGGTTCGTGCGGGAGACATCGCGGCGGCGGTTGGCTTAAAGGACGTGACGACCGGCGACACGATGTGCGATCCGGAAAAGGAGGTGATCCTCGAGCGGATGATCTTCCCCGATCCGGTCATCTCGCAAGCGGTCGAACCCAAGACCAAGGCCGACCAGGAGAAGATGGGCATCGCCCTGAACCGCCTGGCGCAGGAGGATCCGTCGTTTCGCGTCCATACCGACGAGGAATCCGGCCAGACCATTATCTCGGGTATGGGCGAATTGCATCTGGAAATCATCGTAGACCGGATGCGTCGAGAGTTCGGTGTGGAGGCATCGGTGGGCAAGCCGCAGGTGGCCTACCGAGAGACGATTCGCCGCACGGTGGATAACGCCGAGGGCAAATTCATCAAGCAATCGGGTGGCCGTGGACAGTACGGACACGTCGTGCTCAAGCTCGAGCCGCAGACGCCCGGCACTGGTTTTGAATTCGTCGACGCGATCAAGGGCGGCGTGGTGCCGCGCGAGTATATTCCGGCGGTGCAAAAGGGCGTGGTTGATACCCTGAAGGCTGGCGTGCTTGCGGGCTACCCGGTGGTCGACGTGAAGGTCACCTTGCACTTTGGTTCGTACCACGAGGTCGATTCGAACGAGAACGCCTTCAAGATGGCCGCGTCGATCGGTTTCAAGGACGGTATGCGCGCGGCTTCACCGGCATTGCTCGAACCCATCATGGCGGTGGAAGTCGAAACGCCGGAAGAGAAGATGGGCGACGTGATGGGGGACCTTTCGGCTCGTCGCGGCATCATCCAGGGGATGGAGGACATCTCGGGGGGCGGCGGCAAAGTGATCCGCGCCGAAGTACCGTTGGCGGAGATGTTTGGATACTCGACGACGCTGCGCTCGCTTACGCAAGGCCGGGCGACCTACACGATGGAATTCAAGCACTACGCCGAGGCACCCAAAAACGTTGCCGAGGCGGTCATCAGCGCCAAGGTGAAGTAGGCTTTGGGGCGCAGCGCTGCGGTTTATTGGGCAATTGCAAATCCCGGGCGTCCTGAGGACGGCCGTTATTTCTTGAAAGAACGAGGACATGGCAAAGGGCAAATTTGAGCGGACCAAGCCGCACGTGAATGTGGGGACGATTGGGCACGTTGACCATGGCAAGACGACGCTGACGGCGGCGATGACGCTGGTGTTGGCGGCGAAGTTTGGTGGGGATGTAAAAAAGTAC
>DASPWJ010000127.1:0-20452 GCA_035621895.1 Burkholderiaceae bacterium
GGGTTACGTCCGCCGCGCAAATCGACAAGGTGAAGGCAAAAGCATCTGACCGCGAAATCGGCGCCTGCGTCAGGCAATAAGTTCTCGCCTAGCCCACAAGGCCGGCAGCTGCGAATCGATGCCGACGACCGCGGCTTGGACCCAAGTCGTCAAGCGACCCTCAGTCGAAAATTTCGGTTTTCAAAGGCCGCGCTTGGGCGAGGCGAACTAACCCTTGGCCGGTACGGCGTCGGTCGGATCCTGTGCCAAGCGGCTTGAATTTGCCAATTTTAAAAGGTCGCGCGGCTCATCAAGCCGCGTCCCGTATGTTTCGTCAATCGCCGCAACGTTTTTCTCCGCGACGCCGCTGGGCACCGTCACGGCCAAACCGTCATATTCATCTCCACCAATAAGATCGGAAAATCGATCAGACGTGATTAATCCGTTGCGGCCTCGCTTCCGCGAGGATGCACGGTCACCTCCCGGCGTTTTCCAATTCAAGGCGTCCTTCGCTGACGCCGATGCCCTTGGCATAGGCACGCAGATCACAAGAGAAACTCCCTAAAATTGTCGAATTCTGCGCAAATTGTGCAGACCGGACCAACTATCCTCGCTTCATGGCCGACCAATACACCGAAGTCTCCTCGCAAGGCTATCTCTCCCGGTTGGGAAACAGCCTCCTTGGGATGTTGCTTGGCATTGCCTTGCTCGTCGGCAGCGTCCTGCTGCTCTATTGGAACGAGGGCCGCGCCGTAGATGCCTCACGTGCACTAGCCAACGGGGAGCGGCAGGTTGTTGAAGCTTCCGTCGAAGCCGTCGACCCGAAACTTGAAGGCGCGCTAATACATGCAACGGGTCCCCTCACGGCCGTCACACCCGCCAAAGATCCGGTGTTCGGAATTGGTGGCAGCAACCTCGTGCGCGTGCAGCGCAAAGTTGAGATGTTTCAATGGCAGGAGCAGGAAGTTTCCAACAAGCACGATTCAGTGGGCGGCACGATGACCACTGAGGCGACGTTCAAATATCACACAGGGTGGTCCGAAAAGCCTTGGAACTCTTCAAAATTCAGGTATCCCGAAGGACATCAAAATCCGGCCATGGCCGTGCGCAGCCAGAGTTTCAATGCGCGGGAAATTCGACTAGGAGCCTACCGCCTTAGCGACGTCTTGCTAGAGAAAATCTCGGTCTTTCACCGCGTTCCAATAGATGGTTCGGTTGCTGCGCCCCCAGGGTACCGCCTCGACGGTGATGGGTTTTATCTCGGAAGCGGAAGTGCGACAACGCCGGCCGTCGGTGATGTGCGAATAACCTTCGCTGGTGTGCCGGAACAGACGATATCGGTTGTGGCGGGTGTGTCGTCCGGAATGTTTGACGCCTTCCGTGAGCCCAATGGCTATGCGATCGCAATTGCGCAACCGGGCGTTGCAACCTCGGAAGTCTTATTTCACGTGGCCAAAGGACAGGAAAGCGGTCGAACGTGGATCTTGCGCGGCGTCGGTGCGCTACTGATGCTGCTCGGTTTTATTTTCGCCGCCGGCCCCGTTGTTACCCTGCTCGCGTTTTTACCGTTGCTCGAAGGCATGGCCCAAGCAGGCGTTTTTCTAATTGCGCTTACGCTGACGCTTCCGCTCACTATCGCCACGATTGCCGTAGCCTGGTTCGCACACCGCCCGCTGATCAGCGTAGGCCTTGGCATCGGAGCCGTTATCGTCTTTTTTCTGTTGCGCAGTGCGCATCCAAAAGCGCAACCGGCGGGTGCGACATCTCGCGTCGCGCCGCGTTAACTCCTCGAGACGTAACCGCTGTTGGCGCGGCTGCGCAATTTGTGTTTCGTAGCCGCCCGGACTCCGAGTCCTGACCTAGTTCTATCTTCCAGAAAAGACGCCGCCAGAGGCGCAACCCAACGAAGGTCGCAAAATCGAGGCGTGCGGCATCTCTTCGCGCCTCTAACCTCTCAAACAGTGCATTAAGTGCTCAGGCGCGGTGCAAAGAGTCCGCGGCGGCACCGAATTGGTGCCGAACTGGCGTGATGCGCCCGAGGATTCCGAAGACGCTATGGGCACGCGTTTTGCGTGTAGTGCTTGCGACGCGAGCGCGCTGGGCGCAATGAATCAGGAGGAAAACCACGTGTACGGCGACACCATTGACGGATTTGCGAAGCTTGCGGAGAAGAAGATCGCATTCTTCCGCAACTCGCCCGGCGGCTTCTTCGTCGCCAGCATGCTGGCCGGGGCATATGTCGGCATAGGCATTTTGCTTATCTTTACGCTCGGTTCTGAAGTGCCGGCCGAGGCGCGCCGACTAGTGATGGGTGCAACTTTTGGCATCGCGCTCACGCTTGTCGTTATTGCTGGGGCCGAACTGTTCACCGGCTACACCTTGTTCATGGCGCTGCGTCGTTACCGCGGAGCCGGCTCCCTAGGCGACATTGGGTCGACCTGGGGGTTGACCTGGCTCGGAAACCTCGCCGGCGCGCTGGCGCTGGTTGCGCTGTTCGACATGGCAGGCGGAGGCGGGTTGCTTGATGCGCCTGACGGGTTGGTCATGAAAGTCGCCGCCGCCAAGATGAACGCCTCAGGCGCCTCGCTTTTCGCACGCGCGGTCCTATGCAACTGGCTAGTGTGCCTGGCTATTTGGATGGCGGCCCGGGTCGACTCCGACGTTGCCAAATGCGTCGTCGTCTTCTGGTGTTTGCTCGCGTTCATCGCTTGCGGCTTCGAGCACAGCGTGGCGAACATGACACTGCTTGGCCTTGCGCTCTGCGGCAACCACCCCGACACCGTGTCGCTGGCTGGCGCAGCGTGGAACCTCGGTTGGGTGACGCTCGGAAACATCGTCGGTGGCGCAGTGTTTGTCGGTGGTGCCTACTACGTGTCGTCGCACGGCATTCCAACGCCGGCTGCGTCGGCGCGGGTCGAACTCGAGATGAAGTAAACGCGCGGCGGCGCATCGATCCCGGAAACCGATGGTATGGATTTCAGCGAATCGCAAAAGCGATATGTCGAAGGGCTCGGCCGCGGCCTGGCAATCGCACGCGCCGCACGTGGCCAGGCACCGGCGCCCCTTGGCCCCGACGGCATTGCCTACGCTGCGCAAAATCGCTTTCTCGCACGAGGGCAGACGCTGGCAAAAGAAGAGGAGGCCAAGCGTGCGCGCCATGGCCTTGATCTTTGGGATCTGATTGCGGCCAATGCGCAGAAGGGCGAGTTTCCTAAGGGCACGGACGCGTTTTTGTACCGGTACCACGGCCTGTTTCACACAGCGCCGACGCAGAACTCCTTCATGCTGCGGCTGTGCATCCCCAACGGTATCTTGGATGCCGAAAGGCTGCGCGCTGTGGCCGACGTGGCCGAAGAGCATGGCGGAGGCTACGTGGACGTGACCACGCGCGCCAATTTACAGATACGCGAGATTGGGCCACGCGCTCCGCTTGCCGTCCTGGAGCGCTTAGCCGCCGCCGGACTGGGCTCGCGCGGCTCCGGCGCCGATAACATCCGGAACATCACTGGCAGTCCAACCGCAGGCATCGACCCGCAGGAGATCTACGACACGCGGCCGCTTGGCATTTCGTTGCACCAGGCGATCGTTTTGCACCGAGAGCTATATGGGCTTCCGCGCAAATTCAACATCGCCTTTGATGGCGGCGGTGCGGTGTCCTCACTTGCGGAAACAAACGACATCGGCTTTCGCGCGGCGCGCGCCGCCACCGATAGCGGCCTGCCGGCGGACGTCCATTTCCGTATCGAAATCGGCGGAATCACCGGCCACGGTGATTTCGCTGAGGATTTGGGCGTCGCTATCCGGCCCGAGCAGTGCGTTCACGTCGCGCTGGCGATGTTGCGCGTGTTCATCGACGAAGGCGACCGCACGGACCGCAGGCGCGCACGGCTGAAGTACGTTCTTGACCGCATGGGTCGGGAGGGTTTCCTGACGGCCGCCGAAAAGCACCTTCCGGCGCCGCTTTCACGGCTGCCGCTCACTGACTGCGAGCCATATCCGTTGCCGCGGCGCGACGCGCACGTGGGTTTTCATCCGCAGCGCCAACCCGGCCGACTGTATTGCGGCGTCGCGCTGCCACTTGGGCGCATGACGGTCGCGCAGATGCGCGCAATCGCGGACATTGCGCGCCGCTTTGGCAGCGGGACGATTCGCCTCACAGCTTGGCAGAACGTAATTCTCTCCGACATCAGTGCGGCCGATCAGGAAAACGTGCGGGCGCGCCTCGTGGACGTCGGGCTTTCTGCCGAGGCCTCGCACATACGCGCCGGATTCATCGCATGCACGGGCAACGCCGGGTGCAAGTTCGCTGCGGCCGACACGAAGCGACACGCGCTGCAATGCATGGCCCACCTCGAGCGCACGGTCAAACTCGATGTTCCCGTTCACGTGCATTTGACGGGTTGCCCCAATTCCTGCGCCCAACACACGATCGGCGACATTGGTCTGCTGGCAACGCGCGTGCGCGTTGACGAGGATTCCGAGATCGAGGGTTATCACGTCTTTATCGGCGGCGGCTACGCAGAGCGACGCTCACTTGGGCGCGAGGTAATGCGCGATGTGCCACACCGTGAACTGCCCCACGTGCTCGAACGCCTATTCGGTGGTTATCTCGCGGAACGTTCTTCGGCGAGCGAATCGTTCCAGGAATTCGCTCGCAGGCAACCGATCGAAGCCCTGCGTGCGCTTGCCGCAGCGGGCGTACCGGAGGCGGCCTAACATGCAGGCACTGATTCCCGAGACCGCGCCCTTTAGTGAGGAGCAACGCGCCTGGCTCGACGGCTTCATCGCAGGACTACTGGGCGCGGAGAGGGCGCGCGACGAGGCGATGACGGCCTCAGGCACCGTCCTTGACACGGCGCCTTTGCCGCAGGAGACGATGCCGTGGCATGACCCTACGCTCGCGCTTGAGGCGCGCATGGCGCTTGCACAGGGCCGATCGCTGGAACTCAGGCTCATGGCAGCGATGGGTCAGCTCGACTGCGGTCAGTGTGGCTACGAGTGCCGCAGCTACGCTGCCGCCATTGCGGCGGGCGCTGATGCAGACCTCGGAAAGTGCGTTCCCGGGGGCCGGGCAACAGCCAGAAAACTCAAAGAGTTGATGGCGCAGTCGGGAGAGGTGCGTCCGTCCGCAGTCGTGCCAGTTGCCCCACCGCCGCCGCGTCCGGCCCCGGAGCGGGGCTACTGCCGCGACGCGCCGGTGCATGCGCGGCTTTTGTTGAGCGAGCGAATCACGGGTGAAGCCGCGGAGAAGGAAACACGCCACGTTGTGCTTGAACTACCCGAGCCAGGCCTACGTTACATGCCCGGTGACTCACTCGGGGTCTGGCCGGAGAATAATCCCGAGGAGGTCGAGCTGCTGATCGCGATCCTTCGCGCGAAGGGCTCCGAGGCCGTGACATTGGCCAACGGCGATGTGCTAAGTGCGCGCAGCGCCTTGTCGCGCGCGTGCGACCTGCGCATGCCGGCTCCGCAGTTGTATGCCCTGCTCGCCGCCGAGGCGCGCGACGACGTCGATCGCTCCCGGCTGGCCACCTTGGCCGAGAACGATGAGCAGGCGGACACTTTCGGCGTGCACGACGTGCTCGATTTGTTGCTCGAATTTCCCTCCGCGCGGCCCCGCATTGACCAGTTCGTCGGCGCCCTTGGGCGCATGCAGCCGCGCCTGTACTCGATCGCCTCCTCGCAAAGAAAGCATCCGCGCCAGGTACACCTCACAATCGGCGTGCTGCGCTATGAGAAAAACGAGCGTGCCTACCGAGGCACCGCCTCGAGTTTTCTTTCGGATTACTTGCGCCCCGGTCGCCGTGTATCCGTGTTCGTCCAGCGGGCACACGCCTTTCGCTTGCCGTCTGATCCCTGCGCGCCGGTCATCATGGTCGGACCAGGAACGGGGATCGCTCCGTTTCGTTCATTTTTGCAGGAGCGCGAAGCTTTCGGCGCCCCGGGGAGGAACTGGCTATTCTTCGGCAATCCCCGCAGGGAGACGGATTTTCTCTATCGCGCCGAGCTCGAGGAGCTGGCGCTCAATAGGGTTCTGACGCGCATGGACCTTGCTTTTTCGCGCGACCAGATGAACAAGGTCTACGTCCAGCATAAGATGCTGGAGGCCGCGCCAGAACTTTGGCGCTGGCTTGCGGGCGGAGCCCATCTTTACGTCTGCGGGGATGCCAAACGCATGGCCGGAGACGTCGACCTCGCCTTGCAGCAGATCGCGGTGACGCAGGGAGGTATGGACGTGGCAACTGCAAAGCGCTACCTCGCGGATCTCGCGCGCGAAGGACGCTATCAGCGCGACGTCTACTGATTCGCCTTGGACCACGGGTCCTTCGCGCGGCCAAACTGGCCGCAGGCGGCTCAACCCACCACGGTAATAGGCGCGCGTTATCGGCCGCTTTCGGTCCGACCAGCCGTATCCGAAATGTCGGCCGACTCGGGCATCGGCCTGCCGCTAAATAGCTTGGTTTTCCGCGGCGAAAAGCGAGCTGCGCCGGTGAATTTGCGTACTTTGCTCTCCAATCCGCTGTCGGTTCGGGCATGAGCCATCCGCAACCGTAATTTGTCAATCTCCTGCAAACCGTTTTCGCGCTTCGCCGCCTCCTCTTACTGGACGAAACCGTTAAGTAGGGACCATGATTGCGGCCATCGCAACGCTTTGCGGAACGCAATCCCTCTATGAAGGTTGCCCTTGTCGGTGCCACCGGTTACGTCGGCTCTGCTCTGCGTGAGGAGGCCCTTGCCCGCGGCCACCAAGTCACGGCCATTGTCTCGAATCCCGCCAAGTTAACCCCAACCCCGCAACTGACAGCGCAGGCTGTCGACGTGATGAACACCGACGCGCTCGCCGCCGCGTTTGCGGGCCATGCGGCGGTGATAAGTGCGTTCAGCGGCCACGCAAAGCAGGATGTGCGCGGGTACTACGTGCGTGGCATCCGCTCGGTCATCGAAGCGGCTCGGCGCGCCGGTTGCCGCCTTCTGGTGGTTGGGGGCGCGGGCAGTCTTGAGGTCGCACCAGGCATGCAATTGGTCGATACGCCCGACTTCCCAGCGCAGTGGAAAGGTTCGGCCGAAGGCGCTCGCGATGCACTGCAGCTGCTGCGCGCCACGACGGATCTTGACTGGACCATGCTGAGCCCGGCCGCGAATTTGGAGCCCGGCCCACGCACTGGCAAATATCGCCTGGGTGGCGACAAGCTGCTCGTAGATGCCGAGGGCAAAAGCCGGATCACCACAGCCGATTATGCCGTCGCGATGCTCGATGAATTAGAAACGCCTACCCATAAGGGACAACGATTTTCGATCGCCTACTGACGCGAGATCTTTCGAGAAACTTCAGCGTCTGATTGTGCGAACACCCAGCTTGGCAAGCGCAGATTTGCTTCTGTGACGATTTTGCGTATTGAGGAGGCGGGTTTACCGATCGCCAGGTTATGCAAATGTTTGACACGACGTGAAAAAGCCAAGGCAGAAAACGCCTCCTCGTCACGCCTGCTTTTCGCAACCGCGCGCAACGAAAAACGTTCGAGAAGGCGCTCGCGCACCGATTCTTCGAAAGCGACGCATCTTTTCATCGGAGCTCGCCGAGGGCACGTTCCAGGTCGGCGAGCAGGTCGGCGGGGTCCTCCAAGCCGATAGAAAGCCGTAGCATTCCGTCCGAAATTCCACGGCGCGCACGCTCTTGGGGCGGCAATCCGTGATGCGAGGTGGTGCAGGGCTGAGTCACGAGGCTCTCGGCCCCGCCAAGACTGGGCGCGAGTGCGAAGAGTTTCAAACTATCAGCCACTCGAGTGGCGGCGGGGCCACCACCCTTGATCTCGATGCTCAGCACGCCGCCAAAACCCCGCATTTGCGCCTTGGCAAGTGCATGCCCTGGGAAATTTGCAAGTCCGGGGTAAAGCACCCGCTCAATTCGTGGATGCCGGGCCATGGCCTCAGCCAGCGCCTGAGCGGAGCGGTTCTGGCGCTCAACGCGCACGACGAGCGTGCGAAGGCTTCGAGCAAGTTGGGCGGCGGTCTCTGGCGCGATCATCGACCCCAGGTTTTTGCGCCAATTCCATACCGGGGCGAGCAGGTCCTTGGAGCCCATCAGTGCACCGGCAGTGATGTCGCTGTGGCCGCCCAGGTACTTCGTAGCGCTGTGTACGACAAAATCCGCTCCGAGCGCGAGCGGGTTTTGGTTGACGGGGGACGCAAAGGTATTGTCCACCGCAAGCAGTGCCCCGAACCGGTGTGCACTGGCGGCGATGGCCGCAATGTCAAAGATCTCCAGTGTCGGATTGGTGGGCGTCTCGAGGAAAACCAGACCCACTCCTTGCCCAAGGTGCTTCTCCAGGCGATCGAGTTCATTGCCAAGGAGCAGGTGGATCGGGATGCCCAGGCCGCGTAACTGCGAATCCAGCAGCTCGAGCGTACCTCCATAGGCATCGCCTACGCAGACGATTCCTTTGCTTCCGTGGGTAAAGAACAAAGCCGCCTCGGCCGCCATTCCGGAGCAAAAAGCCCAGGCCGCGTCGGCTGCCTCCAGCGCCGCGAGCTTGGTCTCAAGCGACTGAATGGTCGGATTCAAGCCATAGCGCGTGTATAGGCTTCCGGACTTGCGGCCCTCGATTACATCGAGGATGTCGGCGGTGCGGGCAAAGCGAAAGGTTGTGGTGTTATATACCGGCACGTGCGGCGCGCCGTGGGGATCGGCGATCTCGCCAGCGTGAATTGCCCGCGTTGACAGCCCCTCGTTCATCGTCAAAATCTCCTTATTTCTTTGCGCTACCGCCGGTTGACCCGTAAGGCCATGATTCCGAGCAAGGGTGCGGCCCGCGCGCCAGCGTTTACTCTACGGGTGCCCCGCGCATCGCCCATGATCTGCAAACATAGGGTTGCCCGCGCACTCATCCAGGCAAATGCGCACGAAGCTTAAGCGCACACGATACGTAAAGTTGCACGCGCTGCAAACCGCGACGAATTGTCGGACGCCCGCCATGGCTTGTTCCGGCGTGAACTTGGCGAGGTCCAGCGCGGCGGCGCTCGCAGTGTTCTGCAATGTCACGCCACCTGCGCGCACCTCACCGGGCATTTCGCGCAACGCCCCCATCATGCCGGCGTTGGCCGACGCCTAAGTAGTCGTCTACGTGTGCGTACGTGCCGTTGGCGCGCGTGATTCTTAGGTTCTGCGTCTTTGCCTGCTCACGATCCCCGTTCTCTTCGCCCAACACCGGATCCCCCGCGTGCGCGCTTGCGCAAGTAGACAGCGACGATGCTCCCATACCCGGCCGCGGCCAAGAGCATTTGCCCGCGGTGTGGTGCTTCGCGGGTCAGTGTGAAGCGCTGCAGTCAATCGGGCACCTAATACGGCCCGCCTGAGGTTCGCTTCAACGTTTAGCGCCTCCAAGGTGTATCGGCCAGGAGGAAAAGATTCGCTCGACGCGTTTTTTTCAAACCCGTGAAATTTGCGTGACAGGCGCCTTAATGTGCGTGGGGGTCTAAAGCCGCAGATCGGGCAGGGCGCGCCGATGCCTGTTTATCGGGCCAAGTGCTGATCGCCTCGCAAGTGAGCCACGCGAAGCGTCCCAAGCGGTGCGCTTGATTTGGAAGTTCGAAGTGTGTTTGAGCGCGAGAACTTGAACATCGCAATCGTCATCGGCCGGTCGCTTTTGCCCACTACCTTGGATGAGCGCTGCGTTTTTTTCGCGAGATCTCACAGGCATCGGCGCCTGCCTGCGTCCAACTTCACCAATTCGAGGGAAGAACAATGTCTAAAGCGAAAAGTATTACTGGAGGGCTATCGGCACTTGCGGTAGCACTCCTAGGCTCGGCGAGCGCCAACGAAGGGGAGGTGCCGAGGGGCATTCCTCATCTGGATCATGTGTTTCTCATCATGATGGAGAACCACGGCTACGGCCAAATCATCAACAATCCCAACGAGGCCTACCTGAATCAGTTGATCTCGACTCAGAAGGTCAATGTCGCGACAAATTATTTCGCAGTTGGTCATCCGAGTCTGACCAATTATCTTGAGATCGTCGGAGGATCGAACTTTGGGGTGCGCAGCGACAATGCGCCTGCGTGGCACAGCACGAGCTGCACGCCAAACCTCGCAACGGGCATTCCCAATGCCGACAATAGCGCGGGGCTGCCCCTGACCAACGTGGTTGGCAGCACCGGCACAATCACCACGAGCACTGGGCCGATCACCATCGATACGGGCAACATTTGCCCCATCGAGGGTTCAGGGCAGGACGCTGCGACGCCAGCGGTCGATACCTGGAACGAAGTTACGCTTCCGCAGTTTCCCTACCTTGCGGATATTGATGGAATCAAGTCCGTAGCCGCGGCAGCGAATATTCACGGTAGAACCATTGCCGATCAGCTGGCGCACGCTGGCCGCAGCTGGAAGACCTACCAGGAGAGCCTTCCGATAACGGGCGCCGACGGTGTGAACTACAGCAATGGGACCGCGAGCAATTTGACCAACTTTTCAACGCTCGCGCCGCTAACCTCCAGCAGCGTCGTGCAGGACTATGCCGCCAAGCACAATCCTTTTGTCTACTTTCGCAGCGTTCAAGAGGGCAAAGGCCCGGCTCTGAGCTTGGAGAACGTCGCCGGTTTTGATGGGGCCAAGGGCTTATATGCAGACCTTGCCGACGGTTCGGTTCCGTCCTTCTCCTTTATCGTACCCAACCAGTGCAACGATCAGCATGGTCGGGGCAACGGGGATGCTTTTTGCGCCTATGACTACGGAGTCGGAACGACCGGCCTGACTTATGGGACCCAGATTGGATTAAATCCGGGGCTCATCGCTCAGGGCGATGCAACCATCGAACGCCTGGTAACGAGCATTCAGGCTTCGCCGGCCTGGAACGAAGGCAAAAACGCAATTGTGATCGTTTGGGACGAAAACGATTACAGCGGGGTGAGTTCCTTGCCTTCGGGCGGGCTATTTCCCCGGCAAAACCAAAATACGGTGGTGCTGACCGTCGAGACCAATTACCAAGGCGGCGGAATTCAAAGTAGCGCGTATTACACGCACTTTTCCTTGTTGCGCACGATGGAGGCCGGGCTCGGATTGCCTTGCCTTAACCACGCCTGCGATCCCGGTACCCCGGTCATGTCCGATCTTTTCGGGGGCTTGGGCAAGTAAAGCAGTAGGGTGGTCCCCGGGCGCAAATAAAAGAAAGACGCCCGGGGACCAGGCGGGTTTTGCGCCGTCGCTTCAGCGCGGATTTCTATTTCTGAAAACGGGTATTTTCAGAACTAGCTGCTACCGCGGCTTCTCAAGACCTCCGGCGCCTCCAGCGGCGTCTGCGAGTAAAAAAACCGCCCTATTTGGCCTTGGCCAGCGCGCCACGCTCGTGCTGGCTCGCGTAATACACAACCTTGCGCGCCCGCATGAGCTCGCCCAGCGGCCGGTGATCGAGCAACCCCGCCCAAGGATCAAAGATGGCGGCCTCCACTTGCTCGGCAAAACCGCTATGGGGGTCTTGTTGCGGCAGCCTCAGGCGCCCAACGCTAACAAATGGCGCAACCGACTCGGCCCAATCGACCGACCCGTCCTCAATTGGCGTGCTGGCCTCGTCCACGAAAAATTGCAGTTCCAACTCGTACGTCAAGGGTCGCGCCCGCAGCCGCTCCAAGACGTCGCGTGCCCAATCGTGTTTGGCCGAAGCTAATGCAATTTCGCCACGCGGTGGCAGCAAGCGCGCCCGCACCGCATAGGGACCACACGCAAACGGCAACGCCGAATACAGCCGTTCGGTGGCAAACCCTGTAAACGGCGCATTTAGGCCATCGCTTAGCGCCTTCAGCCGTCGCAAACCGCGCACCAGCCCATAACGGCGCACCATGGCGCCCAGTACCGCCAACGGTCCTTTAGCGGCCGCCAGCGCCACCTCGACGAACTCCTCGCTGCGCGCAAAACCTGTGACGGGCCGTTGGATCAACAAGAAGTCCTGGCAACTAGTTTCGCCGCTTCCCAGTGCACTGGGCCCGTGCACTCCCAACACCTTCATTGCAAAGCCGCGCACATCGGGTCGAGCATCCGGGTTTCGGCCGGAAGCTCCATTGGATACTCGCACCCAGGCCTCATATGTTGCGGGTCGCGCAAAAAGGCCATACGAGGCGTACGGCGGAAGGCCGCTTAGCACCTCGAAGTGCCCCTGCAGCGCGAGAAGCTGACGCCGATGCAGTGCGCGGCCCGCGCCAAAGCGCTGTGACTGCGCGCGCTGCATCTGTGCAAAAAGCTCCCCGTAGCGCTCAAAGCGCTGCGGTTCATCGTCCTCGATGCGCTCGCGCCAGTTGCAACTAGGAGCCTTGGCTACAGGTTCTATCATCGCCACGGGATCTTCAAAGCCAGGAAACTGTCGCGCAATCGACAACCACCCCGCCTTCTTGGCTCAACCAGAGCGGCCCATTGTATTCGTCGTTGCACGGGACGGACTATCATCACCGGTTTAGGTGAAATCGCTTTTGGAGAGGCACCATGACTCAAGCGAAAATTGCTCAGCGCGCGCCGTACCCCGTCGAGGTGGAAGCGGGCAAGACCTATTGGTGGTGCCGCTGCGGGCGCAGCGCCAAGCAACCCTTTTGTGACGGCTCACACAAGGGCACGGAGTTCACGCCCGTCGAGTTCACGGCACTAAAGAACGAAACGGTTTATTTCTGCGGCTGTAAGACGAGCGCCAAGGCGCCGCTGTGCGACGGGTCCCACAAGCGCCTTTGAGCTCAAGCCAATCCGCGATACCCATTCGGCCGCTGGCGCAAACCACGCTTGCGCGTGAGCTTTCGGGCCAGAGCGGGGAAAATCGGGCGGACCGCGCCAAGCGGCAAATCAATGCCGATAACGACTTAGAGGCAATTTCGTGCTTTCTGGGCGAATACGATCGCTCGCCTGGCACAGCGCGCATCTACCAGCGCGAGTGTGAGCGCCTTTTGTTGTGGGCTGTGCACGAATGCGGCAAACCGCTTTCGAGTCTGACGCGACAAGATTTTGAAGGGTATTTAAATTTTCTCGCCGATCCGCAGCCAGCCTCACGCTGGTGCGGCCCCAAGGTGAATCGGGCGTCGAAAGATTGGCGACCCTTTGTGGGCCCGCTCAGCGAACCGGCGCTGCTCACGGCCATTGCCGCCATTAACTCGCTGATGGCGTACCTGGTCGATGCGGGTTACCTTGCCGGCAACCCACTGGGGCTCATTCGCCAGCGCAGGCGAAAACTTGCGCTCGAGGCCCTGGGCTCCGGCATCGCAGCCGCGCCCGCGGTCGAGTCCACGTCGGTCGAGCGGTTTCTCGATGCCGATATGTGGTCGGCGGTTACTCGCGCGGTCGAGGCCCTGCCGCGCAAGACGCCATCGGAAGTTGACGAGTACGAGCGCTTGCGTTTTGTCTGCGCGATCTTGTACATGCTTGCGCCGCGCGCCGGTGAACTCGAAAGCCATCGAATGAACAGCTTTCAGGAGGAGCGCGGCCTGTGGTGGTGGCACGTTACTGGCAAAGGCGGCAAGCGCGCCAAAGTTCCAGTGCCCGATGACATGATCCAGGCGCTCGTGCGCTATCGCAAACATTTGGGACTATCCGCGGTGCCCAAGCGCAATGACACGACGCCCTTGCTGGTGGGTTTGCGTTCACGCGCACCAATTACAGCAAGACGTTTAAATCAGATTCTTAAGCGATTGTTTTTTCAGGCCGCAGACCTTCTCGGACCGGGTCTGGAACACAAGGCAGAAAAGCTGCGCGCGGCCTCTGCGCATTGGGGGCGCCACACCGGTATTACCGCCAAAGTCGACGCGGGCATGGAGGAGCGGTTCGTACAAAAAGATGCGCGGCACTCAGACAGAAGGACCACGCAGCGGTATATTCACGAAGAGGAACGGCGCTGGCACGACGAAGCGCAAAAGCAGCGGCTACCCTGGCCGCAGACCTAGCGCCGTTTGGAGTCTGTACCAAGATATTGTAGTTGATCTCCGACAAAAAAAATCGCCGACCAGGCTGAGGGGTCGGAATTTTCCTAGGAAAATTCCGATTGGGATCGAGACAAAAAAAAGACGAAGTGCCGGAGTTTGTAGATGGGGACGATTTACGCCAATGAAGCCGAGGCGGCGATGCATGAAGCCGCCATTGATGCCCTTGCCACCGAAATGCGCCGACCCGCCTCAGAAATCAAAGCCCACTATGAGCGGGAGCTGATGCGGTTACAGGAAGGTGCGCGCGTGCGCGATTTCTTAAGTGTGTGCGCAACACGCCACCTGCGCCAGGCGCTTCGCAAATCCAAGCAGCACTAGGTCGCCAGCGGTGATTCAACGCGTGTGCCGCACACGCGCTCGAAGTGCTCAACGTGCGGCGACTTGGTAAAATACGGCCCTACAATCTCGCGCCACCGCAAAAACGCGTCGGAACCACGAAAAGTGACCGTGTGGCTTTCCACGCTGTCCCATTCGATCAGCAGCACGTAGCGCTCGGGTGATTCGATACCGCGCTGCACTTCGTAGCGGCGAAACCCCGGCGAGAAGGCAACCACCGATTCGACCCCGCGTTGGATCGCGGCATCAAATTCGCGCTGCGAGTCCGGACGGATAGAAAACTCGGCAATTTCGACGATCATAGTCCTGCGCGCCTTTTTTTCGGCTTCTGACAAGGCGATACTACGCCAGCTCGCTTTGCTTTCCCCTCCTGCGCCTGCGGCTACACTGCGCTTTTGCCCGCGCGACCGTCTTGCGGTTTTAATGTCGGGCTCAAGCTCATAGCGGTTTGTGGATGACAGGACGCACTTTTTCCGCCATAGAACTTTCAACTCAAGCAACTCGGTGCAGGCGTGACGCACGATCCGTGTGCACCGCGGCCGCGATTGGCGCGGGCGCTCTCTTGCTTGCCGCGTGCACCTCGGCGCCAACGGCCCACGCGGACACGCAAGCCGTCGCGCGGTACCGCGACACGGGCTACCCAATTGCAAACGAGCGGACGATCCAAACGTATCGCATTCGGGGCCCGAGCTCCGAACCGCTATGGACCGCCAGCTTGACGCGCCCCGCCGACAGTCTCCGGCACCCGTTGATCGTCTATTTGCCGAGCCTCGGGCAGGCCGATGACGAACCCAATCACTGGGTCAGCGCTTGGGCCAACGCCGGCTATGCGGTCATCGTCATCCAGGCCCTGTCCGAGGACGCGCAAGTGTGGTCCTCGGCAGAAGCTCGCAGTGGGGATTTTGAGCGCGCCGCAAAAGCGCGTTTCGTAGCGTCCCTTATGGCGGATCGGATCGCGCGACTCTCGGCGCTACTTGGACAAATCCGCGCGCGCAGCTTAGGCGGCGAACCGGGACTTGAGAATCTTGACTGGTCCAATGTCGCGCTGGCCGGTGCCGACCTCGGTGCCTATACGGCGCAGACCATCGCAGTCATGCCAGCCGATCGCCTCGCGCAGATTTCCTGGCCGATTACTCCCCTTGCCTACCTCATCATCAGCCCCTACGCGGTGCGCAACGCGGCCGCGCCAGAGCGCGCAACGGTCGGGCATGCGCCCGTTCTGATGATTAGTTCCGCCGATGATATTGACGCCGATGGCATCATTACCGACCCCTCGCTGCGGCGCACGGCATTTGATCGCCTAGGCGAAGGAAACGACTATTACTTTGAACTTGCGTCGGCCACACACCGCTGGCTAGGTGGCGCAATTACCCCACCGGCACCTGCGGAGCCCACACACCGTCCAGCTGCGCCTCTTGCCAGCGGTGATCGCAAGGGCAAACAGCGCGGCGGAGCGGGAACACGTGATGCCGTTGCGCCAGATAGTGATGAGGACGATACGCTGCCCGACAAAAGCGCCCATACCCCGGCGGCGCGCGCCGAAATGGAGAAGGCACGCAGCCGCGCCATGACCCAGGAAGCGCTGAGCGAGGTTTCTTTTGCCGACATCTCGACAGCGTTTCTCGACGCGTACGTTCGGCAGCAAAGCGCCGCACGCTCCTGGCTAACCAATGCAGCGCCAAAGTGGCTGCAAAACGGCGATCGCCTCAAGCACCGTTAGGAGCGGCTCGCCTTGCTGGCTCGCCGCGGCTACAGTAGAGCAACTAAGAAAACCCGAACCGGGACACGGACCGCATGGAAACGCAACTACAGGACGATGCACATGCTGCGGCGGCGCTGGTTGCACGGCAGGCCGAAGTGCTCGCCGCCCTTGGCCAGGTGCTGCCAAAGAGTGCCATATTGCATCGGCGCGAAGATACGATTGCGTACGAATGCGATGGCCTTACGGCATATCGACAGGCGCCATTAGTCGTTGCGCTGCCGGAGACCGAAGGAGAGGTCGCTAAGGTCCTTAAAGTTTGCCGAACGCTTGGTGTGCCCGTAGTTGCCCGGGGGGCAGGTACAGGTCTATCTGGCGGGGCCCTGCCCCACCGCGGCGGCGTGACCCTATCTCTGGCCAGGTTAACCCGCATCCTTCACATTGATCCTGTGGCACGAACCGCGAGGGTCCAGTGCGGCGTACGCAACCTGGCCATTAGCGAGGCCGCAGCGCCTCATAAGCTGTACTACGCGCCCGATCCCAGCAGTCAGATCGCGTGCACCATCGGAGGAAACGTCGCGGAGAACTCAGGCGGTGTGCACTGCCTGAAGTACGGCCTGACGCTGCACAACGTACTGCGCGTTAAGGCTTACACGATCGACGGCGAAGCGGTCGAGTTTGGCTCCGAGGCGCTCGATGCCCCGGGCCTTGACCTATTGCCGCTGGTTGTTGGCAGCGAAGGCATGCTGGTGGTTGTCGCCGAAGTAACGGTTCGCCTTACGCCCAAGCCGCAGCTCGCCCGCTGCATCATGGCCAGTTTCGACAGTATTGAGACTGCAGGAGCGGCGGTGGCCAACATTATTGCCGCCGGGATCATTCCGGCTGGCCTTGAGCTCATGGATCGGCCGATGATCGCCGCAGTGGAAGATTTCGTTCACGCAGGCTACGACCTTGCGGCGGCGGCAATACTTCTTTGCGAGAGCGATGGCACGGCCGAGGAAGTTGGCGAGGAAATCGAACGCATGCGCGGCGTGCTAGAGCGCAGCGGCGCCACAAAGTTGGAGGTCAGCGCCGACGAAGCGCAACGGCTGCGATTTTGGAGCGGTCGCAAAAACGCTTTTCCCGCGAGCGGCCGCATAAGCCCTGATTACATGTGCATGGATTCGACGATCCCCCGGCGGCATCTCGCGCAAATGTTGCGTGCGATCGAGCAAATGGAGCAAAAGTACGGGCTGCGATGCGCCAACGTGTTTCACGCAGGCGACGGCAATCTGCACCCACTGATCTTGTTCGATGCCAATGACGCCGATCAGTTGCGCCGCTGCGAACGCTTTGGCGCTGACATCCTCGAGACAAGTGTGCGGCTTGGAGGAACTGTAACGGGAGAACACGGCGTTGGCGTGGAAAAACTCAATTCGATGTGCGTGCAGTTCTCGCCAGCCGAACGCGAACAGATGTTTGCCATCAAGCGCGCCTTTGATCCGGATGAACTGCTCAACCCCGGCAAGGTCATCCCAACGCTGCACCGCTGCGCCGAGTACGGCAAGATGCACGTACATCGGGGCCTGCTGCCGTTTGCCGAACTTCCCCGCTTTTAGGCCGCTAGCGGCGTCCTGCCCCAACCTGCAGCAATGAACTACGCGAGCACTGCGCTGAGCGACCCGGCCCTGGAGCGCCTCGTTGAGCAGGTCCGTGCCGCGCAGGCTGGGGGCTTTACGCTGCTTATTCGCGGCGGAGGCACCAAAGATTTTTATGGTGGCGTTTTGACGGGCGAGCCCCTTGAGCTGGGTGCATTGCGCGGCATTTGCAGCTACGAGCCAACAGAAATGGTGATCACTGCACGCGCCGCAACGCCCCTGCAAGACGTGGAAGACGCGTTGGCCGAGCGCGGCCAGCACCTAGCCTTTGAGCCACCGCGCTTTGGCGCCCGCGGCCAGACAACGGTGGGGGGAATGGTGGCGGCGGGCTTAGCTGGCCCTTCGCGCGCTGCGGCAGGCAGCGTGCGCGATTTCGTGCTGGGTGCCTGCGTACTTAATGGGCGCGGCGAATTGCTGCGTTTTGGCGGACAGGTCGTAAAGAATGTTGCCGGCTACGATGCCTCGCGCCTATTTGCCGGATCGATGGGTGTGCTTGGCGTGATCTGTGAAGTCTCGCTTAAGGTCCTTCCTGTGGCGGCGTCGTACCAGAGCGTGGAGCTTGGATGTGATCAGGCGCAGGCACTACGCCTTTTGCAATCGTGGGCGCGTGCCGCGCTGCCGATTAACGCAAGTGCGTGGCACGCTGGGATCTTGCGCGTGCGTCTTTGTGGGGCCATAGCAGCCGTGCGCTTGGCACTTGAGCAAATAAAAAAGGAGTCCGCGGTACGGGTTCTTGAGCAAGAAGCCGCACAACGCTATTGGGAGGCACTGCGCGACCAGACGGATGCGTTTTTCGCGGGGCCCAGCGATGGCGCGCCGCGGCCGCCGCTTTGGCGAGTGTCAGTTCCTTTGACCCGCCCTCCCCTGGATCTTTCAGGACAGATACTGATCGAATGGAGCGGCGCTCAGCGCTGGTACTGGACGGACTTGCCAGCCGAGAGAGTCCGCGAGAGCGCGGCACGTGCCGGCGGCCACGCAAGCGTATTTCGTGCCCAAACGCGCCCAGCCGACTTTCTCGCACCGCTATCGGCGCCGCTTGAGCGCATTCATCGTGCGCTAAAGCAATCCTTTGACCCGGCTGGGATTTTCAACCGAGGGCGCCTGTACCCGTGGATGTGATCTGGTCTGCATAGCATGCAAACGAACCTGAGCGAGGAATTTCGTGGCACACAAGATGGCTCGCGTGCGGAAGCGAACTTGCGCAAGTGCGTGCACTGCGGGTTTTGTCTCGCGACCTGTCCCACGTATCAGCTCTTGGGTGATGAACTCGACAGCCCGCGCGGCCGCATATATCTGGTCAAGCAGGTGCTCGAAGGCCAGAGGCCAACCCGCTCGACGCAACGGCACTTCGACCGCTGCCTGACCTGCCGCAATTGCGAAACAACCTGTCCTTCCGGCGTCGATTTTGGCGCCCTCATCGATATTGGCCGGCGCGTTGTGGAGGAGCGCGTCCAGCGGCCTCCACCCGAGCGAGCGGCGCGCTGGCTACTTCGAGAGGGTTTAACTTCCTCGGCCTTAGGCCCTGCGGTAGGTGTTGGAAGGCTTGCGCGGCCTTTTTTGCCGCAGGCATTGCAAGGCAAGGTGCCGTCCGCGGCGCCAGGTAATTTGTCTGCCCGCTCGTGGCCGACGCGCGAGCATCCTCGCAAGATGCTGCTGCTAGCGGGCTGCGTCCAGCCGCACCTGCTGCCCAACGTCAACGTTGCGACGGCACGCGTGCTAGATGCTGTTGATGTACAGACCATCATCGCGCCCAAGGCGGGCTGCTGCGGGGCGATTCGTGCTCATTTGGCAGACCATGAAGGTGCGTTAGCGGACATGCGCCGCAATATCGACGCCTGGTGGCCGTATCTGCAAGATGCTGGCCACGGCCCAAGAGCGGAGGCAATCGTAATGAACGCTTCGGGCTGCGGCGTCACAGTAAAGGAATACGCGGCGCATCTAGCTCACGATCCGAACTACGCCACTAAGGCTCGACACATCAGCCAATCCACCCGTGATCTGTGCGAGATCGCCACTGGCCTATTGCCGCTCTTGCAAGGCCGCCTGCAAGGCGCAAAAGCACCGCGCGTAGCCTTGCACCTACCCTGCACGCTCCAGCATGGCCAGAGGCTGCCTGGGGATCTTGAGAGCCTCCTACGCGCGCTGGGCTTTGATGTCCAGATCGCAAGGCAAGAGCATCACCTGTGTTGCGGCTCTGCAGGTACGTATTCGTTACTGGAACCTGAGCTTGCCCGGCAGTTGCGCGATCGCAAGCTTGCACACTTGCGGGCCTTGGGCTGTTCGACCATCGTTTCGGCCAACGTCGGCTGCATTCAGCATCTGCAGAGCGGAACGAACATTGCAGTGCGTCACTGGATCGAGCTGCTCGACGAGCTTCTGACCGGCGCCTGATCAATTCCGGGCTCTTAACAGAGGCTGTACTGGTCGACGTCAGTTGGCGCGGAAAGCTTGTGCTTAAAGTAATACTTTATAAATAGTTACTAATATATGGATTTTTAAATACTAGTTTAAAAAGGGCACGACTTGTTATTGATCATTCATGAATTTTTTTGGCTCGGGGTGTTGACTTTGCCGCAACGCAGCATATACTTTGATTGTGCAACGCACCATCAAATCTAACGCCCAAACAGGAGCCGAACATGTACGCCAGCCCGAATCAGATTTTTGAGATGCAAAAAAGCCAGCTTGAAGCCCTTCAGGCCGTTGGCTCGAGCGTTTTGTTAGCCGCCGAAAAACTCGCGCAACTAAACCTAGCAACGACCCGTGCGCTAATGCAAGAAGGCGCTGGTGCAGCCCAGGATTTCATTGGAGCCAAGGATCCGCAGGAAGCCGCAACGGTTGCAGGCGCCTTTGC
>DASPWJ010000128.1:0-19688 GCA_035621895.1 Burkholderiaceae bacterium
TGATTAACAGGTCTGCCCTGCAAACGGCGAGCAGCAATACCAGCGTATACGGCACCTTGTTTGAGCCAAGTCTGCGCGTGGTTAAGGGCTTACCCTATAACGTTGACTTCGGCGTCATGTACGCTAAGGTGCCAGCGTCCAGCATCAACGAGTTCGGCGGTGAGTTAAAGTGGGCGGTGCTGCCTGGTGACCTTGTTTTGCCGACGGTGGCGTTGCGCGCGACGATCACGCGCCTAAATGGAGTCGGTCAACTCGACTTTGAATCGGAAAGTGCCGATATTTCTGTGTCCAAGGGTTTTTTGTTGGCCACGCCTTACGTCGGTACCGGTGAAGTTTGGTCGCGCACCTCCGCCACTGGTCTGCCCTTGTCGGAAGAAAAACTGGCGCAATACAAGCTCTTTGGCGGCGTGAGCTTTAACCTCGCGTTGGCGAATTTCGTTGTGGAGGCGGACTCAACCGGTGGCATCCGCACCGTGAGTGTCAAGGCGGGCGTGCGCTTTTAGGCTAGCGGCAGATTTAGGGCGTGAGCCCGCGCCCGTATGAGCGCGTACACGCTGCGCGTGATCGGCACCTGCACAGCGGAGCGTTCGGCCAACTCCAGCACTGCGCCGACAATGGGTGCGAGTTCGAGTGAGCGTCGGTTTTCCAGATCTTGCAGCATGGAAATGCGCGCGGCCCCGAGTTGACGAGCAATGCCGATGCGCTCCTGTGGGGTGATCGCCACGTCGATCCCATAGCTGGCCGCCACCTCCGTGCCCTCCGTCAGGATCGCGCGGATCACATCGAGCAGTTGCTCGTCTGCGCAAATCTGGTCCATCCGGTAGCCGGTGAGCGCAGCTACGGGATTAAACGACAGATTGCCAATGAGCTTGACCCAGATATCCCGGCGGATATCGCGCGAGCACTCTGCGACAAAGCCCGCAGTCTGCAGATGCGCCGCCAAGGAGCGCAAGCGTTCAGACTCGGAGTTGTCGGGTTCGCCGAGAATCAGTCTGCGGCCGGCGGTGCAATGAACCTCTCCGGGCTCACGCTGTTCGGCGGCCAGATGAACGACACAACCGAGAATGCGCGCGCCGGGCAGTGTCGACAGCATTCGCCCTTGCGGATCAAGCGTCGTCAGATGCACACCCTCCCAACGACCACCGACCCGGTAAAAGTACCACCACGGCAATCCGTTGATCGCGGGCACGACTACCGTTTGCGGCCCCAATAAAGCGGTGCATCGCACCAGCAGCTCGGGCAGCTGATGGGCTTTGACGGTTAGAAAGACGCAATCTTGCGGACCAAAGTCGACAGGCTCGGCGCTGGCGGCCAGCCGGTAGGTGCCGCTTTGTTCGGCGACATGATCAACAAACCGAAGACCCTTGCTGCGGATCGCCTCGAGGTTGGCCCCTCGGGCAACGAGCGAGACGTCATGGCCGCTTGCGGCGAGGCGTGCACCAATCGTGGCGCCGATCGCCCCGGCGCCAACCACGCAAACTCTCATTTTGTAGCCGTTCTAGATGAGCCCGCGCGCTTGCGGAATTCCTGCTCGAGCTTGTGCCGGTCCCATCCCGGAGCAGCCATTTCGATGAAGGAATAGACGAATCCGCGCAGATAGGCTCCTTGTTTGATCGCAAGACGCGTGGTATTGCGGCCAAACAGGTGTCCGCAGTTGATAACTACCAGCCCCTCGGAACTGTGCGCCGTTGCGACCCCCGCAACGATGCCTACGCCCAGGCCCGCCAGTGCGTAGGTCTTGATCACATCGGCGTCAATTGCCTCCAGCACAATAGAGGGCTCGATCTCGGCCTGAGCAAAAGCCGCGTCAATCCGCGCGCGCCCGGAAAAGTGCACCTCATACGTCACGATGGGGTAGCGTCCCAACTCCTTGAGCGTAAGACGTTCTGGGTGGGCGGCAAACTTCGCCAGAGGATGGTTTGCGGGCACCACCGCCACATGCTCCCACTGATATACGGGGATCGACACGAGTCCCGGAGCATCGGCAAGTGTCTCCGTCGCCATACCGACATCCGCCTGGCCAGACACGAGCATCGCCGCAATCTGCGGCGGATTGCCCTGCAACAACTTTAGCCGCACATCGGGAAATTTGCTCGCGAAGCGCTGAACCACCGGCGGCAATACATAGCGCGCTTGCGTATGGGTCGTTGCAACACGCAGCGTGCCCTCCGGACTGCCTGCATAATCGCGCGCGAGCTTCTTCAGGTTGTCGACCTCATTCATGATGCGCTCGGCTGCATCAAGCACCTGCTGACCCGGCGGCGTCAACCCAAGAATGCGCTTGCCGTGCCGTGCGAAGACGGAGACTCCTAGCTCCTGCTCGAGCTCGATGATGGCCTTGGAGACACCCGGTTGCGATGTGTGAAGAGTCCGCGCCGCTGTGGTGAGATTGAGCTTTTGGCGGACGGCTTCGCGCAGGTAACGGAACTGTTGCAGGTTCATAGTTCCCCGTGATTTGCCATTTGGCGGGGCACAGCCGCGGATGCCCCGGGGCAGATGCGCCAAAGCTGGCACCTAAGCGCCCATCTAACCTCGATAGTGAAGTATAAAAGAGATGTCAAGGGTGTTTGGCCGATTTTTTTGTGACGCGCATCCAAATTCCCTTGACTACCAGCTGTTGGCGCCAACTGCATTCGCGCCACAACATATCGTGGCTCGAGTGCCTTTGGCCATGCTTGGATCAAGCGGATGTTGGGCACGTCGGGCAGAAAAAAAATTAATAACTACGCCTGCGCATATGGACATCCGCGGGTCCGACCCGTTCATAATGGCGTTCCTTGGATAGGGGACGACGCATGAAACTGGAGCATGCCCACGTACTGCTGGACGAACAGCCGATCTCGCTTGACGTTCTGCAGGAAAAATATGCCAAGGGCGACGAAAAGACCGCCGACGACGTGCGGCGGCGGGTCGCGCGTGGTCTGGCGGCGGTGGAAGTTCCCGGCCTGCGCGCCGAGTGGGAAAAGCGCTTTTACGAAGCAATGGTCGCCGGTTTTATACCTGGCGGGCGAGTGAATTCGGCAGTAGGCACGGAGATCTCTGCAACCTTGATCAATTGCTTCGTACAGCCGGTCGGTGACGCGATCAGCGGTACCAAGGACGGACTGCCTTCGATTTACTTGGCACTAAACCAGGCGGCGGAAACGATGCGCCGCGGCGGCGGTGTTGGCTATGACTTTTCTAATATCCGCCCCCGCGGAGCGCTCGTGCAGGGCACGCATTCGCGCGCCAGCGGCCCCTTGTCGTACATGCGGGTATTTGACAAAAGCTGCGAGACGCTGGAGTCCGCCGGGGCCCGCCGGGGGGCGCAAATGGGTGTGTTGCGCTGCGATCACCCCGACATCGAAGACTTCATCCACGCCAAGCGTGACGGCTCCTTGTCCAACTTCAACATGTCAGTGGCAGTATCCGATGCCTTCATGCGAGCAGTGGAGACCGATGCCACAATCGATCTTTGGCATATCGCCGAACCACACGACCGGGAAGGGGCCAGACAACGTCCAGATGGCAGCTGGGTATATCGAACCGCGCGGGCTCGCGATTTGTTCGACCAGATCATGCATTCGACTTATGACCACGCCGAACCTGGCGTCGTCTTTCTTGACCGCATCAACGAAGACAACAACCTGTCGTATTGCGAAACGATCACGGCAACCAACCCCTGCGGCGAGCAGCCCTTGCCCGCCTATGGCTGCTGCTGTTTGGGCTCGATCAACCTCACGCGCTTTGTGGGCGACCCGTTTGTAGAGGAGGCAGCGTTTGACTTTGACGGTTTTGCCGATGTCGTCCGCGTGGCGATTCGCGCGCTCGACAACGTGCTCGAGGCAACGCTTTGGCCACTGCCCGAACAGCGCGCCGAGGCCGTCAATAAACGTCGTGTCGGCTTGGGGTTTACCGGCCTAGGAAACACCCTGACGATGCTCAACTTGCGTTATGACAGCGAGGCCGGACGCACGATGGCTGCGCGCATCTCACGCCACATGCGCGACGTTTCGTACCAAGCGTCAGTGGACCTGGCTCGCGAGAAGGGTGCCTTTCCGCTCTTTGACGCCGACCAATATCTGGTAACCCCGCATTTTGCTTCGCGTCTGCCTGAGGAATTGCAACGTCAGATCCGCATTCACGGCATGCGCAATTCCCATCTGTTGTCGATCGCACCCACAGGAACAATCTCACTGGCCTTCGCGGGCAACGCCTCCGGAGGAATCGAACCAACCTTTTCTTGGACTTATGTCCGCAAAAAGCGCATGCCCGACGGCACGCGTCAGGAATATCAGGTCGAAGACTATGCCTACCGCCTCTACAAATTGATGGGTGGCAACCCCGAGGCGCTGCCTGAAAGTTTCGTTGGTGCGCTAGAGATGCATGCCCTCGATCACATGCGCATGATTGCTGCAGTTCAGCCATTTGTCGATGCTGCGGTCAGCAAGACCGTCAACGTGCCGGAAGACTATCCGTTTGAGGATTTCCGCAAGATTTATTTTGAAGCATGGAAGTCCGGGCTCAAGGGAATTACGACTTACCGTCCGAATCGCGTCATTGGTGAGGTGCTATCGGTCAGTGCCAAGGAGAACCTGCCGCAAACCAACGTGGCCGTCAGCGCAGTTGATGATGCCAATCGTCGCGTACGGCTCGATTTCACGCCGCAGCCGGCGCTGGCGAGTTTAAAGTGGCCCGGGCGCCCCGATCTATCGGCGGGCAACCTTGCCTGGACGTATATGGTGGAGATCCCGTCGCGCAACGAATCGTTTGCCATTTTCATCGGACAGACCGGTGACCCACCGATGCCCTTCGAGGTGTGGGTCAATGGAGCCGAACAACCGCGCGGACTCGGCGCAATTGCCAAGTCGTTGTCGATGGACATGCGCTCGGAGGACCGTGCCTGGTTCCGAATGAAGCTCGACGCACTGGCCCGCTCGCGCGACGAACAAGGCTTTATGGTGCCCTTCCCGCCCGACGGCCACCCGATCTGGGTCAACGGCGTGGTCGCAGCGTTTGCGCAGATTGTGCGCTGGCGTTGCGACGAGCTGGGGACTTTCAAGGATCAGGATTCGCACCCAACGCCAGTGCTCGACGCCCTGTTCTCGCGCAAAGAACCCAAAGCCGGTCCGGCCGGGACGATGAGCTGGACAGTGGATGTCAACAATCCGAATACGGGCGATGACTTCGTGCTGGGCGTCAAGGAACTGACCCTACCCGATGGCAGCCGCCGGCCTTACTCAATCTGGTTGGCGGGCGAATATCCCAGGGTACTCGATGGACTGTGCAAGCTCATTTCGCTGGACATGCGCGTCGTCGATGCCAACTGGATCGGCATGAAGCTTCGCAAACTGATTAATTTTGGCGAGCAAAACGGCGATTTCTGGGCGCCTGTGCCGGGGGCTGACCGCTCGGCGCTGTTTCCGAGCACGGTCTCGTACATCGCGGCGCTGCTTTTGCATCGCTACAAAGTGCTCGGTATCCTCGATGACGATGGGCGCGCAATTCGCTCGGTCGGCATTCTTGCCATGCCCGAGACACGCAAAACGGTGGAACTTGGCAACGCGCCCATCAAGGGACGCGTATGCCCGAGCTGCGGTGCCGCGGCGATGATCAAGCGCGACGGCTGTGAGTTTTGTACGGCCTGCGGTTTTACTGGCGCCTGCGGTTAGATGAGCGATAACGGCGCCTGCTTGATACGGCGGGCGCCCTCGCAGCGCTTATCGTGGACCGGGTCGATCTTGTTCCAACGCCCGTTTAATGCGGGCCTTTCGCGCCGCTTCCATCTCGTCCATCGCCTTTTTCTTTTCCAGTCCGAAAAAACGCTCGATGAATTCAAACCAGACAAACGCGGCTGCCAGCAGCCCGAACACCCACCACCAGGAAACTGTGGCAAATACCCCGACTTCAAAATAGCGCAGCAGCGCCAGCGCAAGAGCGGACCAAACAAACCACATGGGAGATCCGACGCAATCCTTCGTTAAGGCGAAAATCCAATTCGATCTTAGGGTTGCCACATTCTGGCAGCAAATGAGGTCATTGTCCTCCCTCATGTCGCTCTTGGAGCGGGCTAAAAGCCCTGATCCAGCGCAAATATTCGCTTGACCGGCAAGGCGCACATTGCGGTGCACAAGCTACACTTTTGCCGGTCTTGGCCCGTCACTTGGGCCGGTCACACTACCTTTTGGAGACCTCAATGAAAAGACTAGTTGCCCTCGCCCTTCTTTGTGGCTTGTTCAGCGCGAGCGCAATGGCGCAGCTCGAGCTGGCAAAGCAAAAAAATTGCCTTGCCTGCCATAGCGTCGATAAGAAGGTGCTCGGACCGGCGTACAAGGAAGTCGCGGCCAAGTACGCGAACGATCCGAGCGCGGAAGAGCGCTTGGTGAAGAAAGTGCGCGAAGGCGGAACGGGTGTGTGGGGCAAAAACGTGATGCCCGCCAATCCTAAGGTCACCGAGGACGAGGCCAAGTCGCTGGTGAAGTGGATCTTGTCGCTCAAGTAGCAGCTTGGGTGCCAAACTCAGCGCGCGCTCCGACGCAAGGTCGGAGCGCGCGTTTTTGCGTCAAAACAAAGTTTTGTCTGCACGTGCTGCCCGTAAGGTGGGCGTAAAATCCGCGGCGCGTTCGCACGGTTAGGTACACGTGCGTGTCCCACGCCAAGAGGAAACCCAATGACAACGTGGATGAAATCGGCCGCGACGATCGTCATGGCGGCAACAGCATTGCTCGGCTGCGGCCACAAGGAGGAAGCCGCCACGGCGGGCGCTGGCGGAGGCACGCAGCTGCTCGCGCAAGGCGGCAACGTGATTCGGATCGGCCACGTTGCTCCATTAAGTGGAGGCGACGCCCATTTGGGCAAAGACAACGAAAACGGAGCTCGTTTAGCCGCCGATGAGATCAACGCTTCCGGTGGCGTGCGGTTAGGCGACAAGATCTACCGCGTTGAGATCCTGGGTGAGGACGACAAGTCCGACCCCAGAGAGGGAACGCTGGCCGCGCAAAAGTTGGTCGACGCAGGCGTTGTTGCAGTTGTCGGACATCTGAACTCAGGTAGCTCGATCCCCGCATCCAAGATCTACAACGACGCTGGCGTGGTTCAGATTTCTCCTTCCACTACCGCAGCCAAGTACACCGAGCAGGGCTTTAAGACAGCCTTTCGCGTGGTCGCCAATGACAACCAGCAAGGCACCGCAATGGCAGACTACGCGATCAACAATCTCAAGGCCAAGTCGGTCGCAATCATAGATGACCGTACGGCATATGGGCAGGGCCTCGTCGATGTCGTCGAGCACGTGCTTAAGGATCATGGCGTCTCGGTTGTTGGGCGCGAATACACCAACAACAAGGCCAGCGACTTCAACGCTATCTTGACCAAAATCCGCGCCCGACAGCCCGACGTGATTGTGTACGGCGGCATGGACGATACGGCTGGACCCATGGCTAAGCAGATCCGCCAGCTCGGCATCAAGGTACCGCTACTTGCCGGTGACGGCACTTGCTCTCCGGAATTCATCAAGCTGGCCGGCGACGGCGCCGACATCCTGACGTGCTCCCGCGCGGGCGAGGCCGTGGAAAAGCTGCCGAAGGGCGCGCAATTCATGGCCAAGTACAAAGCCAAGTTCGGAACCGACGTGCAGATCTACGCGCCCTACGCCTACGATGCCGTGTATGTCATCGTGGATGCGATCCGACGCGCGGGTTCGCTTGATCGCGCGGCGATCGCGGCTGCCGTGGCCAAAACAGACTACGATGGCCTGACCGGCCACATTAGCTTTGACAGCAAGGGCGACATCAAAAACGGTGCCATCTCGATGTTTCACGTAGAAGGCGGCCAGCTCAACTACCTGTCAACGACGCGATAAATGCGCACCGATCCCTGCCCCGGTGCTCGAGCGCCGCAGTGTGCGGCACCGGTCGCGGATGCATGATGGGATCACTAGATACGTTTGTTCAGCAAGTCTTCAACGGGCTCGTGCTTGGCAGCCTGTATGCGCTGATCGCTCTGGGTTATACGATGGTTTATGGCATCGTGAACCTGATCAATTTTGCCCACGGCGACGTACTGATGGTGGGCGCGCTGACCGCGTTGAGCGTCATCGCACTGGCCCAGGCTATGGCGCCGGGCGCTTCAGGCTGGGTTCTGATGATCGTGGGCATGCTCGCGGCCATTCCGGTATGCGTGCTGCTGAGCCTGTTGATCGAGCGCGTCGCATACCGGCCACTGCGCAACGCGCCGCGCTTGGCCCCCCTTATCACAGCGATCGGCGTTTCCATCCTGTTGCAGACCCTTGCGATGATCATCTGGGGGCGCAATCACCTGACCTTTCCGCAACTGCTTTCGTCCGAACCAATTACGATTGGCCCGGCAACGGCGACAGCCACCAAGCTGCTGGTCATCGCACTGTCGGCGATCATCATGGTTGCCTTGCTGTTGCTAGTGCAATACACGCGCCTGGGGCGGGCAATGCGTGCAACGGCGGAAAACGCGCGCGTCGCAGCTCTGATGGGGGTAAATCCCAATGCCGTCATTGCCGCCACATTTGCCATCGGTGCCGCCTTGGCGGCCATCGCGGGCGTGATGTACGCGTCGCTGTACTCGGTCGCCCATTTTTATATGGGTTTCATTCCGGGCCTTAAGGCCTTTACCGCAGCCGTGCTCGGCGGCATCGGGAACATTCCGGGCGCGATGCTTGGCGGAATCTTGCTTGGCCTCATTGAGGCGCTCGGAGCCGGATACATCGATCAAATCAGTAACGGTGTTTTTGGTAGCAATTACCAAGACGTCTTTGCGTTTATCGTCCTATGTGCCGTCCTAATATTGCGCCCATCAGGTTTGCTCGGCGAGCGGGTCGCCGACCGCGCGTAAACGTCGAGGCGTTCCCGATCTTGCCAGCGCTTGTCCAACCAACGGACCCGAAACCGTGAACTCGGTGCCATTGAATTCGCAACAGCACCGTCGGTCCGCCCTCCTCGCAACCACGCTCATCGCGCTCGTGCTGTTGGCTCTTCCATTGGTTGCCCAATGGCTTGGGCCCGCGTGGGTACGGACATTGGCATTTGCCGCACTGTACGTGATGCTTGCGCTCGGACTAAATATCGTTGTCGGGTTTGCCGGTTTACTCGATCTGGGATACATCGCGTTTTATGCCGTTGGCGCCTATACGTTTGCCCTGCTTGCCTCCCCGCACCTGACCGAGAACTTTCCAAGCATCGCGCAAGCATTTCCCGGCGGATTGCATGTGCCGATTTGGGCGTCGATTCCATTGGGCGCCGCCATTGCGGCCGGCTTTGGTGTTTTGCTTGGGGCACCGGTGCTTAAGTTGCGCGGCGACTATCTGGCGATTGTCACGCTCGGATTTGGCGAGATCATTCGCATTTTTCTGAACAACTTAAATGAGCCGATTAATTTGACCAACGGTCCACAGGGAATCACGCTGATCGACCCCGTCCGTCTCGGGCCCCTGCGCTTTGACCACACCGTGTCCGTTCTAGGCCTGCAGCTCACCTCCCTGCAGCTGTACTACTACTTGTTTACGGTGCTCGCCTTGCTTTGCGTTCTGGTATGTGTGCGGCTGCAGGACTCGCGAATTGGCCGCGCTTGGATGGCGATCCGTGAGGATGAAATCGCAGCCAAGGCAATGGGCATCAATGTGCGCAACATCAAGTTGCTTGCGTTTGGGTTGGGGGCCACGTTTGGCGGCGTATCCGGGTCAATGTTCGCTGCCTTTCAGGGTTTCGTTTCACCTGAGTCTTTTTCCCTTATGGAGTCGGTCATCGTGCTCTCGATGATCGTCTTGGGCGGACTAGGACACATACCTGGCGTCATTCTGGGTGCGGTGATGCTGTCGGTATTTCCCGAATTTCTGCGCCACACCGTCGGGCCACTGCAGATGCAGCTGTTCGGACGCATCGTGGTCGACACCGAAGTTTTGCGCATGCTGCTGTACGGCGTGGCATTGGTCATCATCATGCTTTATCGCCCCAAGGGCTTGTGGCCGGCGCCGCAACATGGGGTTGCGCCCGCCTCAGCACGGCCATCGGCGGCCCAACCGCAGACCGGTGCCTAGGAGAGCGAGATGGCGCGTGACCTGCTGCTAAACGTGCGCGGCCTGAGCAAGCGCTTTGGCGGTTTGCGGGCACTCGAGGAAGTAGGCATAGCCATCGAGCGTCAGCAGATCTACGGCCTCATCGGACCTAACGGGGCGGGGAAAACTACGTTCTTTAACGTCGTCACGGGCCTGGTACGGCCCGACACTGGGACCTTCGAGCTCGACGGGCGTGCCTACGAACCGACATCGGTTCATCGCGTTGCCGCCGCGGGCATCGCGCGAACGTTTCAGAACATTCGCCTATTCCCCGACATGACCGCAATTGAAAACGTCATGGTTGGAAGGCACGTGCGCACGCACTGTGGCGCACTGGCGTCGGTTCTGCGCACGCTCGCCGCACGGACCGAGGAGCGGGGGATCCGCCAGCGTTCACGCGAACTGCTCGAGTACGTAGGCATTGGCCATCTGGGCCACTTGCAAGCACGCACCCTTTCCTACGGGGACCAGCGGCGTCTGGAAATTGCGCGTGCGCTGGCGACCGATCCCAAATTACTCGCGCTGGACGAACCCGCGGCCGGCATGAACGCAACCGAAAAGCTTGCATTGCGCAAACTGCTCGAGCGAATCCGCTCCGATGGCATCACGATTTTGCTCATTGAACACGATGTGAAGCTCGTCATGGGGCTGTGCGACCAGGTGTCGGTACTGGACGAGGGCCGCATCATCAAAGAAGGCACGCCGGCGCAGGTGCAACACGACCCGGTGGTGATCGAGGCCTACCTGGGGCGCGCGCATGTGCCCACGTAGCGAAAAATGACCACCCCCGTATTGCGGATCGCGGCCCTGCGCGTGGATTATGGCGGCATACACGCGGTCAAGGGCGTGGACTTGCACATTTTCGATGGCGAGCTCGTCGCCTTGATCGGCGCCAATGGCGCCGGCAAGACGACGACGCTGCGCGCTGTGAGCGGTTCGCTTGGTTGGAGCGGGACGATCGAATACCTGGGTCGCAGCACTCGTATGACGCCATCGCACGACTTGTTGCGCCAGGGACTTGTGTTAGTGCCGGAGGGACGCGGCATTTTCACTCGCATGACGGTCAAAGAAAACTTGTTGATGGGCGCGTATGCGCGCGATGACAAGCACGAAATCGCGTCAGATCTGGAACTGCAGTATCAGACGTTTCCGCGACTTAAGGAGCGCCACAGTCAGCTGGCCGGCAACCTCTCCGGCGGCGAGCAGCAGATGCTCGCAATCGCGCGGGCCATGATGAGCCGTCCACGCCTGTTGCTACTCGATGAGCCCTCGATGGGCCTTTCCCCCATCATGGTCGAAAAAATCTTTGAGGTGATCCGCACCGCCTCTGCGCAGGGCATACCAATGCTATTGGTCGAACAAAACGCCAAGCTTGCGCTCGAGGCGGCCAACCGTGCTTACGTGCTCGATTCCGGGACCATCACTCTGACAGGCAAGGCCAGCGACCTGCTGCACGATCCACGGGTACGAGAAGCCTATCTGGGTGAGTGAACCGAGCTCGCGCAGCGCACTCTCGTCCTGCATTGGTGTGCAGCGCTCACGTACCTGCCGCCGGCAAATCAGCCATGGATACGAAGGCATCGGAGAAAAAATTCTCCTCACGTAAGCCGCATTGTGCGATGAAATCGCGGTGCGCCGACTGCACCATGATTGGCACCCCGCAGGCGTAGACCTGGTATCCGGACAGATCGGGCAGATCCTGCATCACAGCATGATGGACCAAACCGGTGCGCCCGCTCCATCCCGGCGCTGGCTCAAACTCACCCTGCAATCGGGCGTCTGGCCGCGATGCAGCTCCTGCGCGCGCTTCGGGATCGGATTCAGAGAGCACGGGAACGTAGCAAAAATTGGGCTGCTCCTTTTTCCAGCGTCGTGGCAGTTCGTCCATGTACAGGTCAGCGCGCGTACGCGCACCCCAGTACAGCACCACCGTGCGCCCCCGGCGCCCTGTGGCCGGATCATCCTTATGGATCCCCTTGGCGAAGATCGTCTCGATAATCGCCTTGATCGGTGCAAACCCGGTGCCGCTGGCAAGTAACACAATAGGCTCGGAATCGCCCTCGCGCAGAAAAAACGTCCCCAGCGGTCCCTCCAGTCGAAGGATGCCGCGCTCGCGCAGCGCAGGATTCGTGCGGCCAAAGAGCGCGTCGGTAAAGGTGCCGCCCGGCATGTGGCGGATGTGAAACTCGATCGGCCCATCGGCACCGGGCATCGAAGCGATCGAGTAGCTGCGCCGCACGCCATTGGGCAGGATGAAATCCATGTACTGACCCGCGCGGAACAGCAAATGCTCGGATGCCGGAAGCCGCACCGAAAGGATCGCCACATCCTTGGCAGGCCATTCAATGCGCTCAATGCGCCCGGGCATCTTGTGCGGCACGATGCCATCGAGCGCCGCGGCGATTCGCGCCTCGATGACAAGATCCGTTACTGGATGGGCGCAGCAAAATAGCGCCAAGCCGGCCGCCTCTTCGCTCGCGCTCAATGCCGCCTCTGCATGGGTGCCGTGACGGACGCTACCGGTGATCACCTTGCCCTTGCACGAACCGCAAGCCCCGTTTTTGCAACCGTGAGGCAAGGTGATCCCGGCGGCCAGTGCGGCGGTCAATACGGTCTGCTCCGAGGCCACCATAAATTCTCGGCCAGAGGGTTGGACCAGAACTTTATAGCTTGTCATGTGTGAAAAAATGCGGACAGTGAGAAAACAGGTGCGGCTTCGGCACGCTCAACTGCCTGCCGAGTCTCGCGACAAATCATGAATCCAACAGCAAAGGCGTCGGATGAGACCTTCGAACCGCCACGGGTGCTGTTCGCACGGAACGCGCGGCCGTCACGCCGACGTCTGGGACAACCGCGCTTGCTGATCGTCGGCTGCGGGGACATCGGAATTCGAATTGTCGCACGGCTGCGCGACCGCTTCCGCATCTTTGGGACGGTCGCCAACCCGGCAAATGCCGACGCAGTTCGGGCCAACGGCGCGGTACCCATGCTGCTGGATCTGGACCAAGGCAACGCAAGCTCCCGAATCCGTGCTGTGGCGCGTCGCGTCATTATCTTGGCACCGACCTCCCCCCAAGGCAGCCGCGATATGCGCGCGCGCCGGTTGCTGCGGCTGCTGGGGCACGCAGCGGGAGCCCGGATGTTGTACTTGAGCACCTCTGGCGTCTACGGCAATCGCAACGGTGCATGGACCGATGAGAGCACCCCGCCGATGCCGATAAGCGAGCGAGCGCAGCGGCGCTTAGACGCCGAATTGCTGCTGCGGGCCAGTAGCTGGCAGGCCGCGGTGCTGCGGGTGCCGGGGATCTACGGGCCCGAGCGACTGCCAATCGATCGGTTGCGTCGCGCAGTACCGGTGCCACTAGCGGGCCAAGACGTAATCACCAACCATATCCACGCCGATGATCTGGCTCGAGCTTGTATTGCCGCGCTGTTTCGTGCGGCGCCGACGCGAATATATAACGTCGTCGATGACTCGCAGCTGCATTTGGGCCAATACCTGGACCGGGTCGCCGATACCATGGGTTTGCCGCACCCGCCACGCGTGTCGTGGGATGAGCTGCGCGCGGCCGCGGGCGAGCAGCGCATGTCCTTTCTGGGTGAATCACGTCGGCTGCAAAATGTGCGCATGAAGCGCGAGTTGCGAGTGCGCTTGCAGTTTCCCGACGTCGACGCCGGTTTAACCGCAATGGGTAGGCGACCGTCGTCCGGCTAAGGAACAAGGAGCATCGCCGCGGATTTGACCGAACTTTGGGCGATCGAGCGCCTCCCACGTCCCAAAGGCGGTACCCTCAGAGCGCTGCCAGCGGCGTTTCGTGCCGCGGGGCGGGAAAGCGCCTATCCAGCTCGGTCAAGATTGGCGTGCTCAGGTGCATCTGCTCCGCCGCAAGGTTTTCGCGCAAGTGCTTGTCACGAACCGCCTTAGGGATGGCCACCACGCCATTGTGCGCCAACACCCACGCTAGAGCGAGCTGGGCGGCAGAGGTACTTGCGCGTTTTGCAAGATCCCGCAATTGCGGTTCCGCCGCCAGTGCCCCTTGATCGATCGGGCTGTAGGCCATAAGCGGCATATGGTGCGCGCGCATCCACGGCAGCAGACTCGTCTCTGGTCCGCGTGCGCGCAGCGAGTAGTAGACCTGGTTGGCGGAACAACTGAAGGGCGTACCCCGAGCGATGCCCATATCGCGTTGCACTTCCAGCAGTTCGATCATGTCATCGCTATCGAAATTGCTAACGCCCCAGTGCCCGATGCGCTTGTCCGCAACAAGCTGCTGCATGGCGGCACAAGTTTCGCGCAGCGGATGCTGACCTCGCCAATGCAGCAAGTACAGATCGATTTGGTCCAAGCGCAGGCGCGAGCGACTGCGATCGCAGGCGGTCAGCGTCCCTGTTCGGCTGGCATTGTGTGGATAAACTTTGCTGACGATGAATAGTTCATCGCGCCGCACTTCGCCGGCGCGAAGCGCATCGGCAACTGCGATGCCGACTACCGTTTCGGCACCTCCCTCACCATACATCTCGGCCGTATCGATGAGACGATAGCCCATTGCCAAGGCGTTGCGCACTGCCGCGACTTCGGCGGCGCGCCGGCGCGGCGATTCTCCCATGCGCCAGGTGCCCAACCCGAGCGCGGGAATTTCATCGCCGCAAGGAAGCTTGCAATATCGCATAGCGGCCTCCACCAAATGGACCTAGCGTCAAAACCCTGGAAAGCGATCGTAACGGTGGAACGTCGCGCCGAAAAGATCTCCTCAAGAACCGGGTGTCGACGTCGGCCTTAGGTCCGCAATTGTTCGTGTATTCGAATGCTTTTCCCGGGTTAGACGCACCGCGTCCAACGTTAACGTAGGCCGATTGCGGTGCCCTTTTGGCGCCGCGATAGTGTCCCAGCATCCGCATTTGCTGCGATCGGAGCGTGCCCGTGAAACTTCTGGCAATCACAATACGAGTGGTCGCATGCTGTGCGGTGGGTATGGGTACTGCGGCCGCGGCGGAGACCGGCGTCACCGATTCGGAAATCAAGCTCGGCATGGTCAACGTGCAGGCGGGCCCTGCCGCCGCACTGGGAATTGGCATGCGCGCCGGCGCGGAGGCGGTTTTTAATTCCGTCAACGCCAAAGGCGGGATCAACGGCCGCAAGATCTCGCTCGTCATTGCCGACGACGGCTACGAACCCGACAAGGCGGTCGACGAAACGCTCAAGATGATCGAACAGCAAAAGGTGTTTGCGCTGTTTGGATCCGTGGGGACCCCAACGACCAACGCAGTCGTTCCGATACTCAAGGAGATGGATGTTCCTTTGGTGGGAGCATTCACGGGCTCGATGGTGCTACGTCAGCCGGTGACCCGGCAGATATTTAACATCCGCGCCAGCTACAACGACGAGGCAGAGGCTTTGGTAGCACAATTCTTGGCACGCGGTGCCAAATCGATCGGCGTGTTTTATCAGGACGACGGTTTTGGACTGGCGGTGCTATCGGGCACCGAAAAGGCGATGCAAAAACGTGGCCTGAGCGTAGTAGCCAAGAGCACCTTCCCTCGTAACACCCTCGCGGTTAAGTCCGGTCTGGCGGCCATGCTCGAAGCCAAGCCCGATGCAATCATCATGGTTGGACCCTATGCGCCTGTTGCTGCCTTCATCAAAGAAGCTCGCGCGGCAAATCTGAAGTCGCAGCTCGCGACGGTATCGTTTGTTGGCACGGACAGTCTGGTAGCACAGGTCGGAAAAGACGGCGACGGCGTCATAATTTCGCAGGTCGTTCCGCTGCCCCAAGACACGGACTCGGCCGTCACGCGCTCCTGCAAGGAACTGCTTGCGCAATCGGGCGCGGAGCTGGGTTTTGTCAATCTTGAAGGGTGCATCTCGGCAAAGGTGCTTGTTTACGGTCTGGAGCATGCCGGCAAAGCGCTGACCCGGGACGGTCTCGTTGCGGCCCTTGAAAACATGCAAAACGTCGACCTGGGCGGACTCTCGGTAACGCTCAGTGGCACATCGCACCAGGCCTTAAATCAGGTATTTCTGACCCAAGTTCGCGACGGCCACATCGCCAAGCTGCAATAGTTACGTCCGTGCGCGCTAACGGCTTCGGTCCACTCGATCAACCGACGCGCGAGCAATCTTGAAAATCTCGCAACGGGTGTTCGTCCTCGTGGCGTTCTCCTCCGCGGGCCTGGTCGCGGTGTCCAGCACCGCATATTACGGTGTTACCTCGATTCGTTCGGTGCTCGACGGTCTGACCGAGCAGGCCACGCCGCTGCAAAACAAAACGTACGAGATCCAGGAGCATACCGAGCGCATGCTAGGGGCCCTGCTGCGGCTAAGTTTGGTCGAGGATGCAAACACCGCTGCGCCGATGATTGCGAGCGTGGCGGCCGAATTGCGTGTCCTTGAGCGGTTACAGGGCGAAATCCGTGATTTGGATCCGTCGCATACGACCGACCTTTCGGCTTTTCGGGCCGCGCAGACGCAGATCGTCTCTTCGGTGAACCAACGACTGTCCGATGAAACTGCGTACGAGACGCAAAGTACGAGTGCGCGAAACGCCCTGCAAACGGCCGAAGCCGCTGTGAGTGAGATACGAGCAACCGTCGCGGGCATCGAGAGCGAGGCAGGTCACGCGGCCGACAAGGCGCAGGAGGCGAGCATTCGGCTGGGAGAAACCATCAAGCACGCGATGTTCGTTAGCAACAAGTTAAAGGATCTCGTCTTGTTGGTCTACGACACAGACGCCGCGGCCAATCGCTTTCGCCTCGCACCGCTGCGTGAGCGCCTGAAGGCCGCACTCGACAGCATCGATCGGATCGCTTCCACGCCCGGAGAGGAGGATGCGCTGCGCGAGGTGCGCGCCACCGCGGGGAGCCTTTTGGAGGCATTTGGCCGAGAGGGCAGCGGGCTTTTTGCCCTGCGAAGCGCAGTCCTGTCCAAATCCACCGAGGCCGAGGCAACATATGCCGCGCAGCGCAAGCAGATCCTAGCCCAGATCGAGGAACAGTCCACCAAGCTACTGGGTCTGATCGATACGCTCGAAGAGCAGCTCGTCAAACGCCGTCAGGTGTTGGAAGCCTCGCTGAAACTACGCAACGAACCGGGTGGCGTCGTGGCCAGCAGCCAAACCGCGTCGCTGCTGATTCGTGACATGGTCGGCGAATTGCGCGCGTTGATGCTTGCCGCCAACGACGAGGAGGCGCGTTCGGCAACGAAACGCCTGGACAAACTCGGCGAGCAGTTATTACTGAACATCGGATCCATGCGAAACGATCTCATTCGCATGGGCCGCAACAACCTCGCCGCGCAGATCGATGCCGCGAGCAACGCAATGCGAACCGTTACGACGGCGGTAGCACGGGTCTCTCAGACAAAACGCGGCCTGCTTCAATCGGAGGCCGGTATGCGCGAAGCGCTCAGCCGTTTGAAGGAAACCGCTTCTCGTCTAACACACGCCGGGGATCAGCAGGTCCAAAGCATTTCCGAGCGTCAAAGCGAGATCACGCGCCGGGTCGCTGAACGTGTGCACACCTCCTTAGTACTGATTATCGGCATTTCCGCGGCGGTCATTGCGTTAGCGCTTCTCGTCGGGCTTCGGACGGTCCGACTCATCCGGCACCGCATGACGGAAGCCGTCGCCGTGGCCGAAGCTGTTTCCCGAGGCGAGCTCCAACACGTCACCCTGCACAGGGACAATGACGAGACCGGCCGGTTGCTCGCCGCCTTGGAGCTGATGGTAAACACCTTGACGGAAATCGTGCGTCGCATCCGCAATGCCAGCGACGCGATCAACGCAGGCAGCGCGAGCATATCCGATGGCAATAGCGAGTTGCAGGCCCATGCCGAGCAACAGGCAGGAAGCTTGCAACAGACCGCCGCTTCAATGGAGCAACTAACGAGCACCGTTCGTCAAAGCGTCAGTTCTGCGCAGCAGGCGAACGATTTGGCCCACAGTGCCCGCGAGGCCGCCAGTGGCGGCGGCCGGGCCGTCGGAGAAATCGTCGCCACGATGCACGAGATCCAGCAATCATCGCGCCAGATCGGCGAGATCATCACTGTAATCGACGGCATATCCTTCCAGACGAACATTTTGGCGCTAAACGCCGCAGTGGAGGCGGCGCGCGCAGGGGCGCAAGGCCGTGGCTTTGCAGTGGTGGCCAGCGAGGTCCGAAGCTTGGCTCAGCGCAGCGCGGTAGCCGCGCAGGAGATCAAATCGCTCATCACCTCCAGCGTGCAGAAGGTGAACTCCGGGTCTGCGTTGGTAGAGCGTGCCGGCGCGCGCATCGGCGAAATGGTGACTCAAGTGGTGCAGGTCACCGATCTCATCGCCGAAATCTCGCGCGCGAGCAATGAGCAGTTTCACTCCCTCAGCGAGGTCAACCAGACGGTGAAATCGCTCGACGATCTGACGCAGCGAAACGCGGCTCTCGCGCAGCGTGGCACGGCATCAGCATCAGTCCTTTGCGAGCAGGCCAAGGGACTCAACGACGCGGTATCCCGTTTCAAGATCGACCTCCCAGTTGCTATGCTGGCCGAAGATGAAGGTGACCGTCGGGCGCAAAAACGCAAGAAAGGAAAGGTTGCCGCTGTTACTTGACCCGCCCGCGTCTTTGGTCGCAACATCGCTCCTGATGTGACGCATGCAACTTTTGCCTGGGCGCGGCAAGGACCGAACTTCGGCAGGGCCTGGGACAAACATGAACCATAGATCCTTGGAGCGCGTGCATGGGGCAATTTCCGGAGGACATTTTTACCGAACCCTCCCCGATCGATGTCGATACGCTGCGAAATCTTGGACCTTTGCGCGCAATGGCGGGAGTCTGGGAAGGCCGTCGTGGACTTGATGTTAAGCCAAAGGCGGAAGGACCCAAGAAGCAGGCGTACGTTGAGCACATCGAACTGCAGCCAATTGATCCACAGACGAACGGACCGCAGTTATTTTATGGTCTGCGCTATCACACCCACATCGTAAAGCCCGGTCAAGTCAAGACCTACCACGACCAGGTCGGATACTGGCTTTGGGAGCCCGCGACCGGCGTTGTGGTCCACACATTGACGATTCCTCGGGCGCAGATCGTGATGGCCGCAGGGCAGACAAGCGCAAATGCGAAGGAATTCGAGTTGACCGCAAACCGCGACGCCGAAAGTTTCGGCATTCGCTCGACGCCCTTTCTCGAATACGCGTTCAAGACCATAGAATTTCGAATCAAGGTATCGATCCACGAGGACGGCACCTGGTCCTACGAAGAGGACACCGTGCTGCTCATTCACGGCAATTCGGCGCCGTTTCATCATACGGACCGAAATACGCTCACGAAGATTGCCGAGCCTACGCCGAATCCGCTGGCTCGCAGTTAAATCCGAAAGGCGCCGGCTCCGAGGGGTTGCAGCAGGAACCAGAAGATTTGCTACCGAACAGCGTGCCGACCCCTGGTTTACAGTGAGCTAAAGATGATCCGATCAAAGGGCCAGGGTACTAATCCTGTGAGTGCGCATGGTCGCACAACGCCTTGGTCTAGATGAGCGCCCGTCCGGCAACGCGCTCAAGAATGCGTAGCGGCGAACGGGCTGAATCGAGCATGCCTTCAATCGGCAGCAAGAAGGTCTGCTCCATCATGAACTGTCCGGACAACACCGCAT
>DASPWJ010000129.1:0-8761 GCA_035621895.1 Burkholderiaceae bacterium
TGTGCTCGGGTTGTAATACACGCGCATGGGGCGGCCGGACTCCGGGTCGATGAAGCGCTCGGCAGTTAACTGCCATGCGGCGGGTCGCGCGGAGCCAGATGGCCGGTAGCGCCAGCGCTCAATTAACAGCGCCACGAGCAACACACCCCCGCTAATTGCCGTCGGGACACCCGAACGCGTGCCCAGTAGCAACGAGCCCAGGCCTATGGCGAGCAGCGCCAGCGCTATGAGGAACAGGGCCTTGCGCAGCATCGCTAGGGGGCGAGTTTTTCCGCGACGACCGCAGTGCCGTAGGCCACGATCTCGCTCATCGTCTGGCCCATCTCGGATGAGTCAAAACGCATCATCACGACGGCGTTGCCGCCCATCTGGTGGGCGTTGCGTACCATGCGGTCAATGGCGTGGCGGCGCGCTTCCTCGAGCAGTTGCGTGTATTCCGCAATTTCTCCGCCAACGATCGAGCGCAAACCCGCCATGATGTTGCCGGCAAGTCCGCGTGAGCGCACGACCACGCCAAAGACCTGACCCTTCACCTCGAGGACCCGGTGGCCGGAAATGTTTTCGGTGGTCACGACCAACATTGGAAAACTCCTGATAGCCAGTTTGATCTTGCGGCCGTTGGCCTTACATGCGAAACAGGCCAAAGCGCGTTGGCGCAACCGGGGCGTTGCTCGTCACCGCCAGTGACAGGCCCAAGATGCGCCGGGTCTGCGCCGGGTCGATCAACCCATCGTCCCATAACCGGGCCGTAGCGTAATAGGGGTTGCCCTGCTGCTCGTACTGCTCGCGAATAGGCCCCTTGAAGTCCTCCTCCTCTTGGGCATTTACCGAGCCGCCGCGCGCCTCAATGCCCTCGCGGCGCACAGTCGCCAGGACCGCGGCAGCCTGCTCGCCGCCCATCACCGAAATGCGGCTGTTGGGCCAAGTCCATAAAAAACGCGGCGAATACGCCCTTCCGCACATGCCGTAATTGCCGGCACCAAACGAACCACCGATCAGCACTGTGATCTTGGGCACTTGTGCCGTGGCCACTGCCGTCACCATCTTCGCGCCGTCCTTGGCAATGCCACTGTTTTCCACAGCGCGGCCCACCATAAAGCCAGTAATGTTCTGCAAAAACACTAAGGGGATTTCCCGCTGCACACAAAGCTCGATGAAGTGCGCCGCCTTTTGTGCCGACTCGCCAAATAAAATGCCATTGTTGGCAAGAATGCCAACGGCCTGCCCATACAGTCGCGCAAATCCCGTCACCAAGGTCGTGCCGTAACGGGCCTTGAATTCGTCCAGGCGCGAGCCATCGACAACGCGCGCAATCACTTCTCGCACGTCGTAGGGTCTGCGTATATCGACCGGGACGATGCCGTAAATTTCGCTGGGGTCGTACAGCGGCTCTTCAATAGGCGCGGCATCCGATGCGGACGCTATCGGGCTTTTGGCGGCGCGGTGCAAATTGGCAATGATTCGCCGGCCAATAGCCAGCGCGTGTCGATCGTCCTGCGCCAAGTGATCGGCCACCCCACTGATGCGCGTGTGCACATCCGCGCCACCGAGGTCCTCGGCGCTGACAACCTCTCCTGTGGCCGCCCGCACAAGCGGGGGGCCGCCCAAAAAAATCGTCCCTTGTTCGCGCACGATAACCGTCTCGTCGCACATCGCTGGCACGTAGGCGCCGCCGGCAGTGCACGACCCCATGACGACAGCCACCTGAGGTATACCCAAGGCCGACATGTTGGCTTGGTTGTAGAAAATGCGGCCAAAGTGGTCGCGATCCGGAAATACTTCGTCCTGCCGGGGCAAGAAAGCGCCTCCAGAGTCGACTAGATAAATGCACGGCAGGCGGTTTTGCTGGGCGATCTCTTGCGCGCGCAGGTGCTTTTTCACGGTCATGGGGTAGTAAGTGCCGCCCTTTACCGTCGCGTCGTTGGCAACGAGCATGCAATGCACGCCCTGGACCATGCCGATCCCAGCCACTAGACCCGCAGCCGGCGCGTCGCCCTCATACATCCCATACGCAGCCAGCTGTCCGATTTCCAGAAACGGTGTGCCCGAGTCAACCAACTGGTCGATACGGTCACGCACCAGCAGCTTGCCGCGCGCCACGTGTTTCTCGCACGCCGCCGCGCCGCCGCCTTGGGAAACGGACTCGGCGCGCGCACGCAGTTCCTGCACCAGCGCGCGCATCGCAGTAGCATTTGCCTGAAACTCCTCTGAACGCGGGTCGATATTCGTCGAAAGTACACTCATCGGTCGATACGCTGGCTTTCGGCAGGGGTAAGAATTCAAGCGTTGGGCACGCGCGAGCATATCGTGCCGTGTCTTTTGTGTCTTGATGTGCCGTGGGTGACCACGGCGAACCCGCAGTAGATCCGAGGATCATGGCATCCAGGAGCCCCCGGCCGATTGCGCCGACGCAGACAGACTCGAAGGACGGCGCCACACGAGAGCGGTTGCGCCGCCAGGCGCGGCGCCAGCGCCATTGGGCGCTTTGGGCGCTGTTATTTCCGCTTTTGTTTACGACGGTGATAGCGCTCGGCTTAATGGCAATGTTCTACAAGCGTATGGAGTTTTTCCGGCCGGCACACGCCGCTGCACGAAGCTGTTGCGTGGCGCTGGTCCAATCTAGGGCAGCGCTGCCAGAAACTGCACAACCGTGACGCGCGACTTTTGGCCGCATCGACTCCCACCAGGGTCATCCTCGAACGCAATGTCCCGTCCTGACCGCCCAGTAGGCTGATTTTGTTCTGGAACACGCGCTCATACCATCATGGCGGGAGGGTGGGCACACATATTGCTTTTTCCTTGGATAAGACCTGTCCTCGGACCGGGCCGGTGGCGACAAGCATTGCGGCTGCGGCGGAACCATGCGAGAACCGCGGCCAAGGTTCCTGCGGGGCCAGCCTCCCTTGACGATGTGCCGTTGCGCGCCGCAGCGAGCCACCGTCAGTGGATGGCTGGCCGCAGGGCCAAGGATCGACTCAGACTGCAAGCGAGACGCTCTCTCATGCGAACTCCTAGCGCTTGGACCCCGCGCAGACTTGTCGCGACAGCGAATTCGACACCCTCGGCCATCGCTTGGCTCGCCTTTTGGCTCCTGTGCTGGTTGGCATGCGGAGTCTTGTTTTGGATAATCGCCCGCTAAAGCCACAAGTCGGACGAACCGGCTAAGGGCGCCGTGACGGCTATGCAGTGCTCGCGACAGTGCTGGCGCGAGTTCCCAGTTAACTGCGGCGTGGCTCCCGTATGATGGCGGCGTCCTGCCGCCGCGATGATCGCCCGCTTCGCTCCAACGTCTAACCCGTCCAATCGCTTGCAGCGCCTTGTGACGCTGCGGTGGGTCGCAGTCCTCGCAGAACTCGGACTCGTTGTGCTCACGACACAGTGGCTGGGCACCGCAGCGGCGATTGAACCGGTGCTGGCCATTTGCACGGCGCAGCTGGGGCTGAACCTTGCGTCGATCGCCTACCGCCCTCACGGCGAGTCCGCTAGCGATGGACAGTTGTTCGCGCAATTGCTGTTCGATATCGCTGCGCTGACTGGCATCGCGTATCTGGCTGGCGGTTCGACCAACCCACTCATCAGTCTGTATCTGCTGTGGATCGCTGCGGGCGCCGCGATGCTGCAGGCGCGCATGGCCACGATCTTGGCCGCGGCGTCGATCGCCTGCTACTCGCTCGTGAACTTTGTGCACGCTGATGTGCACATTCATGATCCGGTCAAGGCACTGGAGATTCACTTGATCGGCATGTGGCTGATCTTTGTGTTCTCCGCCGTGGCGATCTGCTGGTCCGTGATCCGCCTGACCGCCGCGGTGCGACAGCGCGATGCCGAATTGGCCGCTGCGCGCGAGGCGGCGCTGCGCAATGAGCGAGTGGTAGAGTTGGGCAATCTTGCCGCCGGAGCGGCGCACGAACTCGGCACGCCACTGGCGACGATGGCTGTACTGGCTGGAGAACTGCTGCGCGATCCCGCACTCGGTGCCTCGCAACGTCCTGATATCGAATTGATGCAGGCGCAGATCAACGACTGTAAGCGCATCATCACCGAACTTGCGGCACAAGCGGGTACCTCCCGCGCGGAATCTTTGCGCACGATGACGCTTGCCGCCTGGATCGACGAGCTGCTGCAACGCTGGCGGGTGCAGCGGCCCTTGATTGCGCCTAGCGTGCGTCTGGCCGGCGCGCGGCCCGGCCCGCGGCTTGCGGTCGAGGCCACCCTTGGTCAGGCTTTTCTGAACTTGTTTAACAATGCGGCCGACGCCAGCCCCGACAAAGTCGAGATCGAGGTTTCCTGGGACGAACAAGAGCTGCGACTTCGTGTTCTAGATCGCGGAGCTGGGATTACCGACGAGGTGCAGGCGCACCTGGGACGCGATCTCGTGAGCACTCGTGGTGAGGGGCGCGGCTTGGGTCTGGTGCTCGCTTATGCGGCGATCGAGCGAAGTGGCGGCCAGCTGAACCTAAGTGCACGCGAAGCAGGCGGTACCGTTGCACAAGTGCGCCTTCCCCTCGATGCTTTGCTCGCACCGGCGGGCGCGGTTGCCGCGTGAGTTCTGCGGCGCCCGCATCCCATCACGGGAACCTGCTGATCGTCGATGACGACGCGGTGTTGACCCGTGTACTCGCGCGCGCCCTGGGCGCACGCGGCTTTGCAGTCCAAAGCGTCGATTCGCTCTCGTCGTGCACGGCACTACTTGCACAGGGCTACATCCCCGACTTCGCGCTGCTTGATCTGAACCTTGGCGGCGGCTCGGGACTACGGCTCATCGAGGTGCTGCAGCGCTCCAACGGCGATTGCGCGATTGTCGTGCTCACTGGCTATGCCAGCATCTCGACGGCAGTCGATGCCATCAAGCTCGGGGCGCGCCAGTACCTTGCCAAGCCCGTCGACGTCGAGGCCATCGTGCGGGCGTTGCTGCAGGACCAGGCACCGGATGCCGACGCCGCACCGGAGGAAACGCTTTCGGTTCCGCGCCTAGAGTGGGAGCACATCCAGCGCGTGCTTGCGGAAAACGGTGGCAATGTCTCAGCCACGGCGCGAGCGCTAAAGATGCATCGACGCACCTTGCAACGCAAGTTGCTTAAGCGACCTGCCAAAGAATAAGGAATAAGGCGCGCCGTGGTAGCGATAGCCACGAGCGACGAAAGACGTGCCCGGGCGCATACAATTGCGACTGTGCAACGCCATAGCCATTTGCCATGAAATACGGCCTGACCACTCGCATCCTGCACGCCGATCGCCTGGGCGGCGTAGAGCACGGCGCGGCGCACAAACCGATGCATACCGGTGTGGCCTTTGCCTACCGGAGCGCCAGCGAGCTGGCTGCCGTGTTCCAAGGCGAAAAACCCGGTTACATCTACGCCCGACAAGGCAATCCGACAGGTGCGGCGCTCGAAGCGCAGATTTCGCTGCTCGAAGAGGCGCGCGCAACGGCTTGTTTTGGCACCGGCATGGCGGCCGTCGCGGCGGTATTCATCGCACTGCTGCGCGCAGGCGATCACGTGGTCAGCAGCCAGTACTTATTTGGAAACACGAACAGCCTGCTGCAGACCCTGCAGGCATTGGGTGTTGCGGTGAGTTATGTGGACGCTACGCGCGCCGATGCGGTCGAAGAGGCCCTCCAAGAGAACACACGGTTGGTCTTTGTGGAAACGATCGCCAACCCGCGCACGCAAATTGCGGACCTCGCCGGCATCGGTACGCTGTGCGCGCAGCGCGGTTTGCTGTACGTTGTTGATAACACGCTGACGACCCCGGTGCTGTTTCGTCCCCGCTCGGTGCAGGCCGGGCTGATCGTGCATTCGCTAAGCAAGGCAATCGGTGGCCACGGCGACGCCATGGGTGGCGCCGTATGCGATACGGGCCTGTTCGACTGGAAGAGCTTTCCCAACATTTTGCCGTCTTATCGCCGTGGCGATGCAGCCGGATGGGGTTTGCAGCAAATCCGCAAGAAGGGCTTGCGCGATTTCGGCGGGACGTTGCGCGCCGAGGACGCACATCGAATCGCCATTGGGGCGGAGACCCTGCAGTTGCGTATGGAACGCAACTGCGCCAATGCCACCGCACTGGCGCAATGGCTCGAGGCGCAACCGCAGGTGCGCCGTGTGTACTACCCGGGCCTTGCGAGCCACAAACAGCACGAGCGCGCCAAGACGCTGTTTGGCGGATTCGGTGCCCTGTTAAGTTTCGAGCTGAAAGATGAGATCAACCACTTTGCTTTTCTCGATGCGCTGCGCCTGATCATTCTCTCGAGTCATTTGGCCGATAACCGCACGCTCGCGATCCCCGTGGCCGAAACGATCTACCACGAGATGGGGGCTGAGCGGCGCCACCAGATGGGAATTGCCGACGGCTTAGTCCGCCTGTCGGTCGGCATCGAAGAGATTAACGATCTTCGTGCGGACCTGGCGCAAGCTTTGCAGGCCGTGTGCACTTCCTAGCGGCCGGCAATGCGCGTCCGCCCTGCCGGCCGCCATGTACCGGACGCTAACGCTGCACGTACGTAATCAGTGAGAGCACCGCACCCTGCGGGTCGATGATCACCGCAAAGCGTCCGACCCCCGGAATATCCTGCGGCGCCATGAAGACCTTACCGCCCAACGATTTGACCTTGCCCACGGTTTCATCGACGTTCTTGACGGTTACGTAGGCGCCCCAGGCTGGCGCCATTCCCTTGGCCTTTTCTGGAATCGCCATCATTCCCCCGATGTCCTGGCCGCCCACGCTGATAATCTGATAGTTCATGGGCGAGCCTTCCATCTCTCGGATCTTCCAGCCGAGCAATTCGCTATAAAACTTACGCGCCGCAGGCGCGTCGCTCGTCAGCAGCTCGTTCCAACTAAAGGCTCCATGCGTTTCATATACCGTTGCCATGATCGGCCTCCTTTGCATCGTCAGCTGCCCGCAACTTCCGGGAGCAGATAAGCGTACGCTTGACAGACCATGCGCTCCGAGGGGTCGTGTCGCTATAGCCAGCGCCTAGAGCGACTTGGCCAGACCCACAAAATAGCCTCGCCGGGGGCCAAACTGCGGGGCACCCACGCCCACGCCGGTGCCGTTACGGATCTGGTACTCCCGGTCAAAAAGGTTGACGACGTCAAAACGCGCCGTCAACGTGCCGTCGCCCCGTAGGTGAAATACGTGGCTCGCCCCCGCGTTGACCTGCGTGTAGTAGGGCAGGTGCATGCCGTTGGGAATATCCGAACCGTTAGGCAACACGAGGTTCGCGCGCAACCCCGAGCCCAGAAGAAAATCGCCGCTCACGCGCGTGTCGCCCCATTTGTACGAAGCGCCGCTGGAAGCTGTGACCTTTTGCTCGTGGTCCAGGTGGATGTAGTTGTTGGCAATGTATGCGAGGTCTAGCGCGGAGAAGTTAAATTGCGCCGAGTCAATGTTCTTGCCCATCGCACTTTGCCACGACAGGTTGCCATAGGCGGCGAAGGCATCGCCCGAGTAATTGAAGGTCAGCTCCTCCCCGTACTGGCGTCCCCATTCATAATTAAAAGGCGTAAGAATGATCGGGGCGCCAAATTGACCTTCGTCGATCAGGTTCGTCGATAACTTGTAGTAGGTATCCAGGCCGACGGCGAGTTTTTGCGTAATGTTTTGCAGCACGCCCAGGTCCGTGTAATTGGCGCGCTCGGCCTTGGGTGTGTCGTCCTGTGTCACTTGCGGCGCAGCGGTTGTGTCCAGAAATAGCGAGACATCCTTTGTACCAACGAGCTCGAAGGGCGGCGGCGAAAGGTAGCGCGCGTAGCCCGCGTGCACGGTCGTTTCGGGGGTCGCCTTCCAGACCATGTTCACGCGCGGACTGAGCTGCGTGGCGCTCGTATAGGCCGTGAAGGTATCAAGGCGCACCCCGTAGTTCAGCGTCAACGTCTGCGTCCACTTCCATTCGTCCTGCAGATAGACGCTTTCGATGTTTTCGGTTTTGGCGGCATCGTCGACGATCGTTTCGGGGATCTGGCTTGTCTGCACTCCAGCGCTATTGGCCGGCAGCACCATCGAGCCCGTCAGGCTGGTGGAGGTATCAGTCTGTACGTACAGGCCGGCGCGCAGCGTATGCGAATCGCTTAGACGATAGGCGCTGTCGGTTTGCCAATCGTAGGCGATGTTGCGCTTGTAGGCCTGCTGGGAAACACCGTTAAACATCAGGTCCCCGATGGGATCTGGCGTAAATTGCAGCGTGGAGTTGCGCACCGTGAGTGAAGTCTGATAGTCCAGCCGACCGCTGGAATGTTGCCAACTAAGGATGGCAAACTGCGTCTGCTCGCGCTGGTTTTCGTTGAGTGTGCCGCTATTAAAGCTCGACAGGCCGTATACCGAGTACACGGGCGGCGTGCCGTTCTTATCGGGAATTTGAAAGCCCCCGGCTGAGGCGCTTAGGATCAGAGTCGCACGGTTGTGCGAGTCCACGATGTCCTCAAAATAACCGAATAGGTGAAATTGCTTGGTACGGTCGTGCAAGGGCGTAGAAGAACCATCCGGCGATTCGATACCCAGGTCATTGGCAAGAAAGTCACCCGAGAAAAAGTAGTTCACGCGCCCGCTTGTGCCGCCGTAGTTAACGCTGGGCTCGATGGTTCCGTGCGTGCCGCCGTAGATCGATGCGGATCCGCCTGGCGTCAGCGCGCCGCTTTTTGTTGTCAGATCAATGATGCCCGCGGTGCGCAGCCCGTACTCTGCGGGGAGCGCACCCGTGATCAGTTGCATGGACGAGAGCAGACGGGGGTCAAGCGTTTGCCCAAAAACGCTGATGCCCTCG
>DASPWJ010000130.1:0-7020 GCA_035621895.1 Burkholderiaceae bacterium
AGAAGCAGTTCGATCGTTGGCCGATCCTTAGCGCCCCCCACCTCGCCAACTGGCTTCGACAAAATCAATAAACGCTCGCACCTTCGGCGGCAGATACTTGTCGGGCAACCAGACTGCGTACGCGGCGCTGCCAAAGGGCCCCTGAGGTCGCCAGCCAGCCAGGATCCGTGTCAGACGAGCCTGCGCGATGTCGTCCTGTACGGCAAATGTCGGCAGCAAACCGATCCCAAGGCCGGCGAGCAAAGCCTCGCGGATGACTTCACTGCTGTTGACGACGAACCGTCCGGCAACTCGTACGGATTTGCGCCCGTTTGCTCCTTCGAAGGTCCACGTATCGCCGAAGTCGCCCGTACCGTAGTAGAGGCAGTTGTGTCTGACAAGCTCCGCGGGCTCGCGGATCCGCTTTTGGCCTTTGAGATAGGCTGGCGAAGCACAAACGACATAGTGGATTGGCCTCAACTTCTTTGCGACGACGCCTTCCGGCAACACCCGCGCGAGACGTATCGCCAGATCGAATCCTTCGTCTGCAAGATCGACGAATCGATCCAGCAGGCTGAGGTGAACGCGGACATCCGGATATCTCGCAAGGAACGTTGGAACCAGCGGCGCGACGCAAAGCTTACCGAAGGCCACTGAGGCCGTGACGCGCAGGGTACCCCGCGGCGCCACCGACAGTTGGGCCACCGCCGCACGTGCTTCCTCGGCCAAAGCTAGCGACACTGTCGCCCGTTCGTAGAGCGTGCGTCCCGATTCGGTCAAGCTTAGCGATCGCGTCGTCCGATGCAGCAGGCGAACGCCCAGCGAGTGTTCAAGCCGGGAGACCTGCTTGCTTACGGCTGACTTGGTGAGCCCGATCTGCCGAGCTGCCGCGGAAAAGCCCTTGAGCTCGACGACCTTCGAGAAGATCGCCATAGCTCCGAGGTAGTCGACGAGGTTCTCTGACATCGAGGAAGTCGTTTCCGCATGGAAACGATCAGTTTACCCGAAGCTGGATTGTGCAACGAAGAGCAACGCGAAAGAATCTCGGTATCGACACATGCGGTTTGGGACCGCAAGGAGAAGCAAATGCCATTTGTCCGAATTTCTACCGGCGGAGACGCTCTGACACCCCGACAGATTGAGACGCTGCAGCAGCAGACGACCGACCTGCTGCACCAATTGCTCCGCAAGCGCAAGGAGGTGACCGTGGTCACCGTGCAGCAGTCACCGCCACCCATGTGGGCTGCAGGCGGCCGCCCGCTCGCGCCCAGTATGACCTGCGCGCAGGTCGACGCCGTGATCACGGCAGGAACCAATAGTGATGAAGAAAAAGCCACCTTCATCGCAGCAATGCATCGGGTGCTACGCGAGGTCCTGGGGGAACCTTCAGCTCCTGTCTACCTGATGGTCCACGAGCTGAGCGCCGCGGTGTGGGGCTACGACGGCCGCACCCAGGCGAGCCGCAGAGCCGAGCGCCGCCATGTCGCATGAGGACGCCATGCCGCCAATGACCCTTCGGCAGATGGCCGGCCTTGCCCCGGCCAGCACGATCGATGCCGCCTGCACGGCGTTGCTCCTGATCGACTTTCAGCGCGAGTACGCGGACGGCGGCCTGGCGCTGAATGCCGACGCAGCTGGACGCCAGGCCGAGCGGCTCATGAACGCTGCCGATCGAATCGGCCTTTCGGTTTTCCATGTTCATCACGTTGCCGCGAACTCCGGTGCAAAACTATTTCGCCCGGCCTCGCCCGGCGTGCTGCCATGGCCAAACCTACAGCCGCGGCAACAGCATCGATGTATCGAGAAGCGATTACCATCGGCCTTTGCGGGTACCGACCTGGACACGGGATTACGAGGCGCCGGCATCGAGGTGATTGTCGTCGCCGGACTTATGACGCACATGTGCGTGGACAGTACGGCTCGCGATGCTATGCACCGCGGCTATCAGGTGATCGTTGTCTCGGACGCTTGTGCAACGCGTGACCTTCCTGGCCTTGGCGGCACCACGATCCCCGCCCAGGCAATTCACGAGAGCGCCATGGCAGCTCTTGCCGATCGATTCGCCGATGTGGTGACATCAGAGACGTTACTGCAACTTCTCGCCGAGCCCCCCGGCAGCGTGCCTTCGGCGCATCCTTGATCGGATCGCCGCGGAGCGGTCGTTGCAATGCGCGGAATCCGTCTAGTTCGGTCGTGCGGGTCAACTGACGAGAACAGGCGCAGGCGGTCAAAGTAGCGCGCTCTAAGCGAAAAAGTCACCGAGACAAAGTTTCGCACGAAGATATGCGCCGTGATGCGAAGCTCCGTTCCTTCTTCGCGAACGCTGCGCTCCAGTAAATCGGCCGCGCCGACTCTGCCAGCGATCGTTCGCGCATTCCCAACAGCGGCCATTCGAGCGCCCGCTTTAGAGGAAATCCAAGGCCAGATTGCTTGGACCGCTGCTGGCCGACTGCGTTGCTTCGCCAGCGTCAGCTTAAGGCAAGGCCGCAAGTCCGGTCTAGATGAGTAAGCAGCAATCCGGAATCGAGATGGCCGCAATGCCTCTGACTGCAGTCGCCGCCGAGGTACCGCCAATAGCGACCGTCTTGCGTCAAACCCGACCCGAAGCAGAAGTTCAAAGGCGTCCGCTTTGCGGCGACGAATTTCACGCGACCCTCGTATGCAGCTTGGGAAGCTGCAGATGCACGTTTGAGCTACACCCGCGAAGGGCTTGAATCCGAGACGATTTGCATCGGTGCACGCCGCCGAGGATTCCGACTGGGGGGACGATTCTGGGTGTAGTCAATTTTCGAATCGACACATCGTCCGATCCGATCAATCCATGGCAGCAAACTCTTACTTGACCGCCATCGGGGCCAGGACTGCCTTGCCATCGAGCCAGATCACGTGCGTTGTCATGTTCGCGTCGATGCCCTGCCCGACCTTGAGCGAACTGATTGTGCTCGGGTTCGCGGTGAAGGAAAAAGCCTGCCCGCTGGCATTCTCCCGCGTCGTCACCCACGCCCGTCCCGGCACTGATCGCAATGATCGCGCAGCAAGGGTTCCCGCCCCTTGCGGAGCAGCGAGGCGATCCCGGTAACGCCTTCGGGGGGCGCTCATGCCGGGGCTCAACTGCGCCTAAGCGCGCGCAACTGCCAGCGTGAGGGCCAGCGCAGCAGTGACTGCAGCGCAAGGAACTGCGAAAACGGCGAACCGTTTCACAAAATTCTCGCTCTCCAAGCACCTGCGTTTGACACAACGAAGTTGCGCCCGCGGGCCCCCGCGCGGCCAAAAAGTCTAGAACGGCGGTTTTATCTTGAACTTGTCGAGGAGCGATTTGGCTGCGTTGGCCGCATCGGAATTCTGATTCGCTGGTGCCGGATTGGAATTCTGGTTTGCCGGCGGCGGATTGGCAGTCTGCTGAACGGCCTGAGCGGGCGCGTTCGGAACTGCCACCGCCTGACTCTGCATCTGTTTCAGTTCGCCCAGGGTAGGTCCGTTGTTGGAGGGCATCAGGGGCGCATCCAGCATGCCCTTGGCCTTATAGTCGAGCGGTACCACACGGTAGCGATAAATCATCCCGTGATCGCCCACCACGTAGCCGCGTTCCGGCGTCGGCAGGCTGAAGGCGTTTACGCCCGCGGGTAATTGAAGGGTGCGCGTCGTCCAGCGTTTTCCTCCATCCATGGTGTAAGCCCAGGTGTTGCCGAGGATGGACCACCCGACGGTGTGATCCGCAAACTGAACCGTGGGATTACGATCCGAGAACGTGGCAATCACGCCCTGCCAGCTCTGGCCTCCGTCGGTCGTACGGTACAACTTAGACATTGCGCGCACTTGGTATCCGGTTGTCGCATCGAGGAAGAATGCGTCACCGACGCGTTGATCGCCCGGCTCCTCGGGTCCCACAAGAACCCTCCAGTTTGCGCCGCCATCTTCGGTCTTGGCCGTGATGCGCGCATCGCCCATGGCGTAGCCGACCGTCGGAGTCGCAAAGGTGAGAAACTTAAAACCACATTCGCCCTCGTGCGTCAGCCCTTGCACCTCCATCTTCGCCCGGCAAGCAAACACTTCCTTCCATTTGATACCGCCATCCTGGGTAGCGAGGATCTTGCCAAAGTAGGTGGTGTGGAATCCCTTTAATTGGGAAACGAATTCCACGTTTCCCCCAATGTCCCCGGGCACCTGCTGCCAGGAGTCTCCGTCAGTGGTACGAAACAGATTGTTCCCTGCCTGAGCCCAGGCATGCTTTGGATCGAAAGCAAATAAGTATTTGATCTCGACGCCTTGAGCATGGGGATCGCCGCCGAGTTGCGCTGTCCAGTTGGCGCCTCCATCGCTGGTGTGAAGGATGGTCCCCGCCGCCCCAGTGACCCAGCCTTCGTCTTTGCTGATGAAGTGCACATAAAGTAAATTTAAGTCCTCCTTGTAACTGACCGGTTCCCATATGGCTTTGAATTTGGGCTTGGAGTCAGATTGCGCGGCAGCCGGCAGCGCCACAAAGGCCAATCCGAGCGCCATGCCTCCGATCACACGGGCAAAAGATATCGCTGCAGCCCAACCGGCGCCTCTACTAATTTTCATGAAAACCTCCCTAGAAGATCGAAGCGGTTGCAATCAATCTGCTCTCGCCACCAATACCTAGCTCAAAGGATTGCCATTGCCTCATACGGGCTGCCGCGGCTTGGGGCCTTCTAGCGAAGCCTGCTCAAGGTATGCCGTGGCAGCCGGAACTTCACGCCGAACCGACTCCTACCTTGTTGCCTATATTTGGACCGCAAGCGCCCGAAGAGAATCGCCCCCTCGTCGTCGATAACTTGGCGCTGCCCCTTCCATGCACTAACGGCTCGGTTTAAGATCTCGCAAGGAGCAAACGAAAATCATTATGGTCTTTTCAGAGGATCACGCATACTGACCACAAAAAAATAAGCAATATTTGATTGTGGTGTAAGGATTGTCGCGGCGCGCAAATCCAAACAAATACAAATCGAAAACTGAACCGGCGGCTCGGCCCGCGCCGAGGACTTGCAGAGATCTGCCTCATGGTGACAGCAGGGATTGCGTTGCGGGGCGTCGAGGCGCTGATCGATCTGGTTGCCTGCTATGCCCTGCTTTACGTCGTGGCTGCGTACTCCGGGAGCACGACGCCGGGAAGCGGATTTTATTTGCGCGATGCTCAATTGATGGTGGGCCAGGGCCTTTGCCTTGCGTACTTCATTGTCCCGGAAGCGCTATGGGGAGTGACTCTGGGCAAGTTGGCGACCAATATTCGTGTGGTCAGGCAAAGCGACGGCGGGCCGATTGGCTGGAGTGCGTCGATCATCCGCAATGTGCTTCGACCCATCGACTGGCTGGTGCTTTACCTCGTTGGTTTTATCGCGATTTGTGTCAGCCAAAAGCGCCAGCGCATCGGCGACAGGGTCGCCGGAACGATCGTCGTGCGGCGCTCGGCCCAGTTGGTGTCTGTTTCCAGCGAACCGAACTAAATTCGCCGGCGCGCGGCGGCGGAGAGGGGAGCCATGGCACGAAGTGCGCGTCAGCGTCTCACGTTGCGGCTGGCCTTGAACATAGCTGGGGCCGCCCTGATGTCCGCGTCAAGTCTGGTCGCGGCGCAGTCCGCGGGGAAGCCGTCGGCGCCAACGACGTCTGCGCCGACAGCAGCGCCGTCGACTGACGAAGCCTATCGCAGGGGGCAAGACTTCGAACAAAAGCAAAACTACGTCGAGGCCATGCGCTGGTACCGTGTGGCCGCTGCGCAGGGAAACGCCTTGGCGCAGGTTGGGATCGGTAATCTTTACGGCATGGGGCTGGGAGTTCCCCAGGACTATGGCGAGGCACTGCGCTGGTATCGCTTGGCCGCCGCTCAGGAGAATGATGAAGCGCAGAACGACATCGGTTTTTTCTACTTGAACGGTTGGGGGACAGCGCGAGATTACGCGCAAGCGATGAACTGGCTGCGCAAGGCAGCCGATCAGGGCAATTATCAAGCGCAAAAAAGTATTGGATACATGTACTTCAAAGGTTGGGGTGTGACGCCAGATCGCGCCGAGGCGATCCGGTGGTTTCGCAAGGCTGCCGCGAACGGCGACGATGACGCAAAAGAGGCGTTGAAAGAACTTGGCGAAAAATGACGAGCGGAGCTGAAGTCCTTCGAGGGGACCAACATGCCAAGAGCGGGAATTGCCGTGCGGGGCGTCGAGGCGTTCATCGATCTGGTCGTCTGCTATGTACTGCTGTACCTCGTCGCCGCAACGGGGGACCACGACTGAGGGAGGTGGATTTTATCTCCACAATGCTCCACTCACATTGGGTGAAGGCCTTTGCTTTGCGTACTACGTCGTTCTGGAAGCAACCTGGGGAGCGACGCTCGGCAAGCTGGCCACGAATATTCGTGTGGTCAGGGAGGACGACGGCGGCCCAATTGCCTGGCGTGCAGCTGTCATTCGCAACTTGCTGCGCCGCGGCCGGGTATGGGAAGTACCTAACCGACGGCAAGCCTTTCGAGGCGTTAGTCGGTTATGACATCGCAAACGATACGAGGCACATCGTTGTATACCGTTTACCCCGTGCTTGAGCCGCACCGGCAGTCGCCTCAGGTCTCGGCCGTTCCCGGCTCCCGCTCCCAGAGCGCGCAGGTCAACCTTCCAGCTGGATGACGGCTGACTGGAAATAATGCGAACTTCCGCAGCCGACTGCGTTTCTTCGCCAGCGTCAGCTTAAGGCAAGGCCGCAAGTCCGGTCTAGATGAGTAAGCAGCAATCTGGAATCGAGATGGCCGCAATGCCTCTGACTGCAGTCGCCGCCGAGGTACCGCCGATAGCGACCTGAAATCGGCTTTCCCGACCCGCAGCCGCCGCAGGGGCGTTTGCGAAGCGGTCATATATGACCAGAAAAGCGGTCATCGGTTTCGCGGTCAACGAGGGATGAAAGATACGGGGGAGCGGCAGATCAATGCTGCTGCTCCGGGCTAACGGCAACCCCTACACGGCCTGCCGATCGCCGAACATCGAACTCCAACTATTGGGGAAGCCGGCGATATGTGTTTGCCGCAGTGCCGGCTTC
>DASPWJ010000131.1:0-4375 GCA_035621895.1 Burkholderiaceae bacterium
TGAACTTTGCCAAACGCGTTGCTTGTTTTTGCAATCCGCGGGAAGCGAATTGACGCACAGGTTTTGGAAAAAGAAAATACGCGTGCGAATATTCACAAAACGCTCTTCGCATCACAGAGTGAAAACGACAAAGTGCCCTAAAAAAATGCGCAAAGAAAAGTTCGACCCGCGACTGGGCCGGTAGCGCAGCAATTCAAATTGCGGGCTTGGTCAGCGATAAGACAAGACTCGCGGCTCTTGCGTGAACTTTTGACGAATGCCTAGACAAGCCAGCTTGTGCGAAACTCGCCGCATCGATCGATCCCCTTCTCACCACGATGACGGTTTACTTACGAACCATGCAAATCGCCGCGGCCGTTTTGTTTTTCCTGTGCGCAAGCGTTGCCCTTGCGCAGGGTCATGCGGATAGTTGTCAGGCGCAAATTCCGCGTTCTCTTGCCGATGCGCTCGCCAAGACGTTTCCCGGCTATCGAGCGCCCCTTGAGTACGACAACGCGCCCGATGACACCGCCAAAAACCGGTCGGAGGGCGGCACCGGGTGTCTTGGCGTGGGAATTGGTGATCTCACGGGCGAAGGAAAAAAACAGTACGTCCTTGGACTAACGGCCCTAAAGGGTAGCGGCGGGTTTGCGGTCATCGCACTTCCCCGAAAGGGCGGATGGCGTTTTCAAAAAATTCCCAGCGGAGCTGAAAACGCAAGATTTCGCCAGTACGTCGATGTGGTTGATTCGGGCCGCTACGAACGCCCCAACTCGACCAACACAGCCCTGGGTGCCGACGAAAAACCCTTTCTTGATTGTCCCAACTCGGGAGCCCGGGCCGGGACGCTGGGTGGCAGCAGTTTCGTCTACTGCTATATCGACGGGCGCTGGCTACACGTCAGGGTCTCGGGGCCATAAGTCTCGGAAACATCGCGTGCCCAGATACTTCTTTTGCGCGCCACCCGATCGCGCGGCGTCCTTCTAATCTTCTCCCGCCGCGCGATCTTGCGCGAGGCAGTGCAACAAATTGCGCGCACCAAGGTCAAATGTTGACCGCAACGAAGCTCTTGGCAGTAATCTAGCCTTAACGCACAACTCATCCATGCTTAACCATGACGACGTAGCATTTGTTGCATCCTGGCGCAGTCTCCTTCGCTTTACTCGCTGTTTCGATTTAGGGCAAAGGGCTAGCGCGAATCGTGCATCAAAGGCAGCGCGGTTCGAAAGGAAGATCGACATGGACGATCAACAAAAGACCTTTTTGCTCTTGGCGCTCATTTGTGCGACGGTCTTTTTCTTGACTCGGGCGCATGCGCAGGAACCCTTAACCACAGAGCAGCCGGCGGCTGCGGCGGCTGCAGTCACCGAGGCCGAGCTGTCGCAGGCATCGCAGCTCATTCGATCGGTGGTGCAGCAATTGCAGCAGGCGGTGCTGCAGCGGGACTTCGCAAGCAATGCCGACGAACTTGCGTTGCTGCAATCCGCTCATGACACGCTGGTTGCGGCGATAAAAAAGCTCTGCTGCCAGGAGCGCGAACGCGCGGCGCAACTTGCATCCGACATCGAGCACGTACTCGTTCGAGACTCCACGTACCTCGGTCCGCTGACCTCGCCGGCAGATGAGCGATTCGGACCAGTTGGTCCCACCCGCGACCAGTTGGCCCAACTGGCCCAGGAGGGGCAGGAGCTCCTGCGTGGCGCGCCCACCATCCATCGGTTAATCGACTCCGATACGTTTAGCCTCACGATTCCTTCACGGCCAGCTGAAACAGTGCGGGTAAATGAATACCCGATTAGTCCCACATACACCGATTCCTTCAACCTGCCGGCCGACGAGCATGCGGCAACTACACAATTTCATTTTCGGTTCTGACCAAATTCACTAGGGGCCGCATGAACACGACGCAAAGGCCATCGTGGCGGGAGAAAAACCAGATCCTCGTTGGTATCTACTCGAGCGAAGAATCCGCCAAGGCTGTTGCAAAACGCCTCATCGATGAGAACTTCCCGATGGATCTCTTAAGCGTTTTGGGGCGCATACGGCCGATTGGAGATGATCCTCTGGGCGTGTATTGCCTAAATGTGGGCGAGCGCGTCCGGATGTGGGGAAAGCAAGGCGCGATCTGGGGAAGCCTATGGGGAGTGCTGGGCGGAGCTGCGGGTTTCTTCGTGATTCCCGGAATCGGCCCGCTAGCTGCTTTTGGATTCATCGTAGAGGCCATTGCAACCGGCGCCTTGCTCGGCGCCGGGACACTCGCCGGAGCGGCGGCCGTCTCACAACTGGCCGTCGCATTTCACCGGGCCGGCATCGCGCAAGATCGGATCCTTTCTTTGCATGAGGCCATTACGGAGGGCAAGTACCTAGTCATGCTGCGTGGCGCAAGCTCGGAGATCGAGCAATGGCGCAAGGTGCTGCAAAGCGGCCACCCCTCGCAGATATGCGTTTTGCCCTATTCGCGCTTGATCGATAAGGATTCGCCCATCCCCACCACTGCCGTCTAATTCCTTGCGGGATCCGGTCCCTTACTATTCTTATTGGCTGCAACAAACGGCGGCCCCGGAGATTTTGTCATGAAGAAAAAGAATTTGACCCGCACTGCAAGACTTCGCGCCGCGGGTTGCGCGCTTTTCGTGGCCGTCGCGGCATATGGCGCCACCGTGGCACTGGCATCACCCCAAGCGAGTGCGCAGCCGCCGCAGCAAAACGTGGTCCGCGCGACACTGGAAAACGGCCTGCGCGTTGTGATCGTGCGCAATACCTTGGCCCCCGTCATTGCAACTTCGATGAATTATCTAGTCGGTGCCGATGAAACGCCGAGGGGTTTCCCGGGCATGGCGCATGCGCAGGAGCACATGATGTTTCGCGGCAGCCCCGGCCTTTCCGCCGATCAGCTGGCCGACATCGGCAGCATCATGGGCGGAAGCTTTAACGCCGACACCCGCCAGACGGTTACGCAGTACTACTACACGGTGCCCGCGGAAGATCTGGACGTGGCACTGCACATCGAGGCGCTTCGCATGCGCGACGTCTTGGATTCGGACGCAGACTGGCAGCAGGAGCGTGGCGCAATCGAGCAGGAGGTGGCGCAAGACTTATCCAATCCGCAGTACGTGATGTTCACGCGCTTGCGCGCCGCACTCTTTGCCGGCACCCCTTACGTCTTTGATGGCCTGGGTACGCGACCGTCCTTTGACCGCACCACCGCGAAGATGCTCAAAAGCTTCTATGAGCAGTGGTATGCGCCAAATAACGCAATCTTGATTGTCGTAGGCAATCTCGATCCGCAAGACACGCTAGCAAAAATACGAGACCTGTTTGGCGGCATACCTGCGCGAACGCTTCCCTCGCGCTCGCAATACAAGCCTCAACCCGTCAAGGCCCAGTCACTCAAGCTTAAAACCGACCTGCCCTATGGCATGCAAGTCATCGCCATACGCATGCCCGGTTTGGATAGCCCGGATTACCCCGCGCTCGAGGTCTTAGCCGATGTGCTAAGCAGCCAGCGCGGCGCCTTGTACGAACTCGTTCCGCAGGGCAAGGCCCTTGCGGCGAGTTTTTCCTTCGATGCCTTGCCTAAGGCCGCTCTGGGAGCCACAACCGTAACTTACCCGGTTGGTGCAAACGCCGCCGCGTTGGAGAAGGACGTGCGCGCCATCCTGGCCCGAATTGCCAAAGAGGGCGTGTCGCCTGATCTAGTGCAAGCAGCTAAGCTGCAGGAGCGCCGCGAGGCCGAGTTTGAGAAAAATTCGATCGAAGGCCTGGCAACCGTGTGGGCTGAGGCCGTTGCCGTTGACAATCTGCAGTCCCCCGAAGAGGATCTGGAACGCATCGAGAAGGTCACGGTCGCGGACGTTGACCGGGTCGCGCGCAAGTACCTTGATTTGGACCACGCAGTTACCGCCGTGCTCACCCCGGAGGGTTCGGGCCAACCGCACGCCGGCGCGGGTTTCGGAGGTCAAGAAAGCATCGCGCTCGGGGAGGCCAAACCAACGCCGCTGCCCGACTGGGCGAGTGCAGCACTGGGCCGGCTGTCCGTGCCAACCTCGACGGTTCGCCCAACAGTTACGACGCTGCCCAACGGCTTGACATTGATCGTGCAGCCCGAAAGCGTAAGCCGCACCGTCTCGGTTGTCGGGCACATACGAAACCAGCCGGCTTTGCAGGTTCCGGAGGGAGAGGAAGGACTCACGGGCGTGCTCGAGCAGCTTTTTTCGTATGGAAGCGAGCACCTGGAGCGCATCGCGTTTCAGCAGGCCCTGGATCAAATTGGCGCGGAGGAAGAGGCTGGTTTCGATTTTGGCGTAAGTGCTCTAAAGGAGAATTTCGACCGGGCCGTTGAACTGCTCGCCGATAACGAGTTGCATCCCGCGCTGCCGCAGCAGGCCTTCGAGGT
>DASPWJ010000132.1:0-22003 GCA_035621895.1 Burkholderiaceae bacterium
ACTAGCGAGCCTTCTTCCTGCCCGCTGACACGCAAGATATGAGTGTTTGGCAATAGTACGCGGCAGCCTCATGTGGCGCTGCGCGTACATGCGTGAATTTTGCCCGGAATGACCCTTTTTTTCCGTGCTACAAATCGCGCCTGCTTCGTTAGGCTGCGCCGCGTCTGCAGATTATTGCGGCGATGGGCTGCGCCAAGGCGCTGTCTGCTGGCGCCCTCATCGATCAACTAAACACGACAGCAAACACGTCCGCGGAGGGGTTCAGGAACATGAAAAGCGAGAAGTTTTTTGGCCGATTGCTTGCTACGGTTGCCTTCGGCGCAGCCTCGACGATCTGTCTTGCCGACGACTCAACTCACGTGGGCGTCGCCATTACCGCCGGTCTGTCTGGCATCGGCGCGGACGTTGGCGTAAACATTACGGACTTTGTCGGCGTGCGCGCGACCGCTGCCGGTTTTTCGATCAGCAAAAACGGCAATTACGGTACGGACGTCACCTGGAACGGTGATCTCAAACTCTTTCAGGCCGGAGCGCTGCTGGACGTATTCCCGTTTGCCGGCGCATTTCATCTGACGGCAGGCGTTGTCCAGGACGGCAACAAATTCACGCTTACCGGTCAGCCATCGAGTGGAAACTTCACCTTCAATGGCAACACCTACCCGTCGGCCGACGTGTCTTCGGCTGCGGCTACCGTCCAGTGGAACAAGGCCGTACCCTACGTGGGTTTGGGTTGGGGCAACCTTGGGGGCTCTCGGGGGCTGCATTTGACCTCCGACATCGGCGCCCTGATCACGGGCAGTCCGAGTGCCTCGGTCAACGTGGTCTGCTCGCCCGCGGGCCAGGCGGCAGGCGTGTGCGCGGCGCTGGCAAATGACGTGGCCGCCGAGCAAACCAAGTTGCAAAACGATGTGCACAAGTTGACCGCTTGGCCCGTGCTTCGCGTTGGCGTGGGCTTTTCTTTCTGACCCTTTTGCGCCGGCTGCTCGCGCGCTCGCAGCTGCGTAAAATCCCGGCCGTTGGCCCCAATTGGCGGCCCCAATTGGTCAGGAGCGCGCATGACGTTGCATTTCAAATGGTTGTCGGACACGGTGGCGGCGGCCGGGCAGATCGTGCCGGCCGATGTTGCGGCGATTGCCGCGCATGGATTTAAGACCATCATCAACAACCGCCCCGACGGAGAGGGTGCAACCCAACCCCCCGGTGCTCTGATACAGCGAGCTGCCGAGGAGGTAGGCTTGCGTTACATCTACCTGCCGGTGATCAGCGGCCAGCTAACGCCCAAAGATGCCCAGGACATGGCCAAGTGCCTGGATTCGGCAGCCAAGCCGATTTTTGCTTTTTGCCGCTCCGGCTCCCGGACCGAATACCTATATCGCCTGGCCACCCAGGCCCATTGAAAGCCGGGCGCCCAGTTCCTATAATCAGCACTCTCGATTGTCGAGTGCTAACAAAATCTGCCGGCCTGCCGGCTGACGGCTCGGCAAGGGATTCAATCCACCATCTCGGATACCTCCGGGCGCCGGTTGGCCCCGGGGAACTTTGTCAGGAGAAGCTATGAAAATTCGTCCTTTGCACGATCGCGTGATCGTCAAGCGCTTGGACAACGAGCGCAAAACGGCCTCGGGAATCGTGATCCCCGATAACGTGGCAGAAAAACCCGATCAAGGCGAAGTCGTCGCTGTCGGTCCGGGCAAGCGCGACGACCACGGGAAGCTGATCGCCGTTGAGTTAAAGGTGGGCGATCGCGTTTTGTTCGGCAAGTACGCCGGACAAGCCGTCAAGGTCGAAGGCGAAGAATTGCTCGTGATGCGCGAGGAAGACATCATGGGTGTCATCAGCTAAGACGGTTCTATCCCCGGGCGCGATCCGGGCCAAGCGTTGCTGCGTGCCGCGAGCACGGGCACCGCGGCAGCGGAATGCGGCGTCGGGTCCTGACAGTCGATATCGACGGACAAATATAGATTCGGAGTTTTTATGGCAGCCAAACAAGTACTTTTCAGTGAAGATGCGCGCCACCGCATGGTGCGCGGGGTCAACATTCTCGCCAATGCAGTCAAAGTCACGCTAGGACCGAAGGGTCGCAATGTCGTGCTCGAGCGCAGCTTCGGTGCACCGACGGTGACCAAGGACGGAGTCTCCGTAGCCAAGGAAATCGAACTCAAGGACAAGTTCGAGAACATGGGCGCGCAGATGGTCAAGGAAGTTGCATCCAAGACTTCTGACGCGGCCGGCGACGGGACGACGACGGCTACCGTCCTGGCGCAATCCATCGTGGTCGAGGGCCTGAAGTACGTGGCCGCTGGTATGAATCCGATGGATCTGAAGCGCGGCATCGACAAGGCCGTTACCACGGCCGTGGAGGAGCTCAAGAAGATCAGCAAGCCTTGCACGACGAGCAAGGAAATCGCCCAGGTTGGCGCGATCTCCGCCAACGCCGACAACGACATCGGTAAGATCATCGCCGATGCGATGGACAAGGTCGGCAAGGAGGGCGTCATCACCGTCGAGGACGGCAAGTCGCTAAATAACGAGCTCGACATCGTCGAAGGAATGCAGTTCGACCGCGGCTACCTCTCGCCGTACTTCATCAACAACGCCGACAAGCAGATCGCCGTTTTGGAAAATCCCTATGTTCTGTTGCACGACAAGAAGGTCTCCAATATTCGCGACCTGCTGCCCGTTCTTGAGCAAGTCGCCAAGGCCGGCCGTCCGTTGCTGATCATTGCTGAGGAAGTCGAGGGCGAGGCGCTTGCGACCCTGGTGGTTAACAACATTCGCGGCATCTTGAAGACCTGCGCGGTCAAGGCACCGGGCTTTGGTGATCGGCGCAAGGCCATGCTTGAGGACATTGCGGTTTTGACCGGTGGAGTGGTAATCGCCGAAGAAACCGGCATGAACCTTGAAAAGGCGACACTGCACGACTTGGGACAGGCCAAACGCATCGAGGTGGCCAAGGAAAACACCACGATCATCGACGGCGCCGGTGAAGGCAAAGCGATCGAAGCGCGCGTGAAGGCCATTCGTGCCCAGATCGAGGAAGCCACGAGCGACTACGACAAAGAGAAGCTGCAAGAGCGTGTGGCCAAGCTTGCCGGCGGCGTGGCAGTAATCCGTGTGGGGGCCGCAACCGAAGTCGAAATGAAGGAAAAGAAGGCCCGCGTTGAAGACGCACTGCACGCTACACGTGCTGCTGTCGAAGAAGGTGTGGTTGCCGGCGGCGGCGTAGCGCTGGTGCGCGCCAAGCAGGCAATCGCGGGGCTCAAGGGCGATAACGCCGAACAGGATGCCGGCATCAAGATCGTTTTGCGTGCGATTGAAGAGCCGCTGCGTCAGATCGTGGCCAACGCGGGCGAGGAGCCCAGCGTGGTCACGGCAAAGGTCGTCGATGGCAAGGGTAACTTTGGCTTTAACGCCCAGACCCACACGTACGGAGACCTGGTGCAGATGGGCGTGCTGGACCCGACGAAGGTGACCCGCACGGCGCTGCAAAACGCCGCATCGGTTGCCGGATTGATCCTGACCACCGATGCGATGGTGGGCGAGCTCGTGGAGGAGAAGGCCAAGGGCGGTCCGGCCGGTGGTGGCATGGGCGGCATGGGTGGCATGGGCGGCATGGACATGGAGATGTAAGACTGGCTGCGTGTCGAATCCGTCAAAAGCCCCGCTTGCGCGGGGCTTTTTTTACCCCCTGCCGAAGCAGCAACTTTGGGACTAGACTTCTCTTTATGAATCTGACAAACCAGTTCCTGATCGCAATGCCTAGCATGCAGGATCCGAATTTCGATCGGACCGTCGTATATGTGTGCGAGCACAGCGATAAGGGTGCCATGGGAGTCGTGATCAACCGTCCGACGGAGCTGACGCTGGCTCGACTGTTTGACAAGATCGACCTGCGCTTGGAGATCGCGCCCTGGCGCGATGAGCCCGTGCTCTATGGCGGGCCGGTGCAGACCGAGCGTGGCTTCGTGCTACATGCTCCGGCGGGCAACTACGGCTCGACGCTGACAGTGGCTCAGGACATTGGATTGACGACTTCCAAGGATGTGCTGGAGGCGCTGGCGGGTGGCAAAGGCCCGAAACGGCTGCTCGTGACGCTTGGGTATGCGGGCTGGGCTGCGGGGCAGCTCGAGTACGAACTTGCGCACAATGGCTGGTTAAATGTGCTCGCGGATGCGCGCGTAATCTTCGACACGCCAGCAAATGCCCGCTTTGATGCCGCGCTCAAACTTTTGGGTGTCGATCCCCGCCACCTGGCCAGCCAGCCGGGTCATGCTTGAGGGAATGAGGGAGACGCAGCCGGGGATTGTGCTGGGATTTGATTTTGGCACCCGACGCATTGGGGTCGCGCTGGGCAATGGCATCACTCGCAGCGCCCGCGCGCTGCAAGTCATTGAGACAAGCGCGGCACCTGCGCGCTGGCGCGAACTGGCCGCGCTCATAGAGCAATGGCAACCGCAGCAACTGGTAGTGGGCGTGGCGCGCTATCCGGATGGCGCCGCCCATGAGATGACCGCGCGCTGCGAACGCTTTGCGCGCCAGTTGGAGGGACGTTTTCACCTGCCGGTGGCGCGTGTAGACGAGCGCTACTCTTCGGCCGTCTTGCCCCGACGCGGCAAACGCCCCGATGACGACGAGGCCGCGGCACTTATCTTGCAGCAATGGTTCGATCAGATGGCGGCGCCCGCATGCTAGATCTTGATGCCGAAGCGATTTACTTTGAGCTCGTGCGGCGAGTGCGGGAGCGTTTCCAGGGCCGCAGCCCGCGGCTGGTGGGCGTGCACACCGGTGGGGTCTGGCTCGCGGAGCGATTGCGTGCCGATTTGCGCATCGAAGCTCCGGTCGGCATTTTGGACGTGTCCTTTTATCGCGATGACTTCAGTCAGTCCGGGTTAAGCCGCGGAGTGCGACCCTCACGTATTCCCTTTGACGTCGACGGCGCTGAGATTTTGCTCATCGATGACGTTCTGAATACGGGGCGTACGGTGCGCGCGGCAATGAACGAGCTTTTTGATTACGGACGGCCTGACCGCATTGAGCTTGCAGTGCTCATCGACCGAGGCGGGCGCGAACTGCCGATTTCCACCACGCTGGTTGGTCGCACGATCGAGGTGCCGGCCGACGTTAGCGTTGTGCTCTCGCGCGATGACGACCAGCGTCTGCATCTGCGCCTGGAAGAGGCCAAGGGTCGCTGAGCCATGCAGCTGCGCAGTGCCAGTCCTCAGCTCAACGGTCAAGGCGAACTGCACCATTTGCTTTCGATCGAGGAATTGCCTCGGCCGCTGATCGAACGGATCCTCGACACCGCCGAGGGTTTTCTTGCAGTGGGAACGCGCGAGGTCAAGAGCGTGCCACTGCTGCGCGGGCGCTCGGTCTTTAACCTGTTCTTCGAAAACTCCACACGCACTCGCACGACTTTCGAGATCGCTGCAAAGCGTCTGAGCGCGGACGTCTATAACCTGAACATCGCCTCATCGAGCACCGCCAAGGGTGAGTCGCTGCTCGACACAATCGACAATCTGACGGCGATGCAGGCCGATATTTTCGTGGTGCGCCACTCCCAGGGCGGCGCGCCCTACCTGATCGCCCGACATGTGGCACCGCATGTTCACGTGGTAAATGCTGGCGACGGGCGCCACGCCCATCCGACCCAGGCTCTGCTCGACTTGTACACCATTCGTCATTACAAGGGCTCGTTTGAGGAGCTCTCGGTGGCCATCGTCGGCGACATTCTGAATTCGCGTGTTGCGCGCTCCGACATCCACGCCTTGCTCGCAATGGGTGTGCGCGACCTGCGCGCGGTTGGGCCTCTTACGCTGCTGCCAGCTGGTCTTGAGGACCTGGGATTGCACGTGCACACGCGGCTGGAAGACGGTATTCGCAATGCCGATGTGATCATCATGCTGCGTCTGCAAAACGAGCGCATGCGCGGCGCCTTGTTGCCCAGCGCGCAAGAGTACTTTAGCAATTACGGTTTGACGCCACACGTGCTGCGGCACGCAAAGTCGGACTGCATCGTCATGCACCCGGGGCCGATGAACCGCGGTGTCGAGATCGATTCGACGGTCGCCGATGGCCCGCATAGCGTGATCTTGCCCCAAGTCAGTTTTGGTATCGCCGTGCGCATGGCGGTGCTCTCCATGGTGGCGTCCTCGCAGCGCGCCGAAATCCGGTAAATAACCCGCAACTGAAGTTGCAGGCTTTATGGTGAAGCATGGCGAACCACGCAACCCACATCAGGCGTATTTACGGCCGCCCTCGGCAGCGGGGCGCCGCTGCCGATCCGGGCAAGGTTTCGACTTGCATTCAAGTCGGCGTGCGCCCGAAGACCACACTGATCGCACACGAAACGATGCTTGGCGCGCTGGCCGAGACTGCCGCAGGCCGCGCAAGTTTGGCTGGTGTACGCCGGCTTGACGTACTTGACCGCGATGCCGGCCGCTTGGGCCTTGTAGCGGACGAAGGTCTGCAACTGGCGAAACGCCCAGCGGTGGAGCCGGGCACGCACTCGCTTACCGGCTTTTATCCGGTCGCGGATATGTGTCAGATCCTCCATCACGATTTGACTCATACCCAGACGTATGGCTTCCTCGACGATCGCCTTGCTCGTTTCGTGATTGACGTGCTTTACGCGCCGCATCTCCTTGCCGGAGACCTGCCGGAGCCTGTGCTTAGCGCTCTGGCTGCCGTTGGACTGAAGACGCCGACGAAGGGCAAGGTGTTCGTCGCGCTGGTGGCGCAGCCGCTCGCCGCCGAAGACCTTGCCCGTGCTTGTCGCGGCGAGATTATTTTCCCCGACATCCACGCCCATCACTGGGCCGGATGCCACCTGCTGCACGTCAGTGGACTCGACGACAAGGTTAAAGAACCACCTGCCCTTTCGAAAGATGAGCTCGGCTTCTTTCGCTCGGCCGGATGCAAGAATGCGACGCTGATGTTCGCCGGGACGCAGGCACACGGAAATGCGGCCCTCGAGCGTGTAGAGCGAAACCGCGTCGCCTTTAAGCGCATACGTGCGCTTGTCAAAATGCACGCTCGCACGGTCAAACTCGATCGCTGGTACTTGGGCATCCTTCCGGATTCGCCCCAGTTCTTTTTGCGCCTTGAACGCCTTACAGACGGTGAAAATGGCATTGCAGCACATCTGGCTACCCAACGGCGTTGCCCGGCGCAGGTCGTGGTAGGCGCGCCGGTGCAGACCGACGCGGTTCCACAGCCGATGCTCGCGTACCGTCGGCACCAGACGATTGCAGGCACCCGCGTAGGCGGTGCGCAAGGCCGTCAGCGCCGACGATTGCTCCGGCGTTACGAACAGTGCGATCGAGGCCGTACGCAACATCGTCTATCGCCTATAGGTGACGAGCTTGCGGCGCTCGATGTAGCGACCAATCGTCTCGGCGCTGACATTGCCTGCCCTGCCGACCGAAGACGACGTGGACCACGGCTGGCTATCGGAAAGCTGCCTCTGAAGCTTCGGGAAGCGCTCGAACAAAAGATCTACCGTGACGCCCTTGAGCACCTTGACGATATCGGCCATGGCGATTGCGAACAGGAGGCGAACAAACAAGTGGATATGGTTCGGCGCGATCTACTTTGCGATGTCCAGCCGACCCCGTTGCGCGCAAGTTGCATCCCGCGTCGTAACCGTTTCCTTTGTTTACCCGCCCCTCAAAACGTTCCCTGATACTTCAGGCACCAAACCACATGGTAGGCTGTCTCATAGACGCAGTTCCTACTAGTTACAGTAGCAACGATGCGTCCGTTTTTTGGGCCACATAGTGTGCTTCGCGCACCCGCAAGTCCTGCCGTGACAGACGTCAACGGTTTCCCTGTGGAGCTTCTATGAATGCCACGCTGGCGATCGAAAACGGCCGGGTGATTGATCCGGCAACCGGGCACGACGCGCTGGGCGGCGTGTACATTGGCGACGGGCGCATCGTATCTGTCGGCATGCGACCCAACGGCTTTACGGCGCAGCGGGTGATCGATGCCCGTGGCTTGGTCGTTGCCCCCGGTCTGATCGACCTGTGTGCACGCATGCGCGAGCCCGGGACCGAGGGTGCGCTGCGCGTGGAAATGCGCGCTGCCTTGGCCGGGGGTGTGACAGGCGTCGTTTGTCCGCCCGATACGGATCCCCCGCTTGATGAACCCGGACTCGTGCGCATGCTGCGGCAGCGCTCGCGCGAGGCCGCCGGTGCGCGCCTGTACCCCCTGGGTGCTCTGACCGCCGCACTCGAAGGCGAGGCTCTGGCAGAAATGCGCACCCTTGCGCAGGTCGGTTGCGTTGCCTTTTGCCAGACTACGGCGTTACCCGCCAATCACGGTACGTTGTTGCAGGCGCTGCGCTACGCGCGAACCTACGATCTGCCTGTTTGGTTGCGCCCGGTCGATGCCTCGCTGGTAGGCGATGGCGTGGCGGCCGAAGGAGCCTTGGCCTCTGGCCTGGGCTTGCCCGGCATCAGCGTCGCTTCTGAGACCGTGGCATTGCACACGATTTTTGAGCTGCAGCGGGCAACTGGCACGCGCGTTCATTTGTGCCGTCTGTCCTCGGCCGCCGGTGTGCAACTGGTACGCGCTGCCAAACGTGAGGGTCTTCCGGTCAGCGCGGACGTGTCGATTCATCACGTCCACTTGGTTGACCGCGACATCGGCTACTACGACACCAACTGTCGGCTCGATCCGCCCTTGCGCACCGAGGCGGACCGTGCCGCAATTCGCGCTGGCTTGATTGATGGCACGATCGACGCGATCTGCTCGGACCACGCGCCGGTTTCCTTGGAAGAGAAGCTCTTGCCTTTTGGTGAGGCGCGCTCGGGCGCCAGCGGCCTGGAGACGCTGCTGCCACTGGTTCTGGATTGGGCTAACGCGCAATCGCTCTCGCTAGTGCGTGCTTTGGCTGCAGTTACCAGTGCGCCCGCGCGCGTTCTGGGCGAGGACACCGGAACGCTGCAGGCGGGACGCAAAGCCGACGTGGTCGTGTTCGATCCCCAGCAGGCGTGGCGCGTGGACGAGGAAACACTGCTAAGCGGTGGCAAGAATTCTCCCTTCACTGCACTGCGTCTGGCCGGGAGGGCGCGCTTTACCCTTGTTGGTGGCGAAGTGCGCTTTGAGGCGCCACGGTAGCTCCACGACATGCGTGAAGACGCGGCAAAAGTTCACCTGCGAACGCTCCTCTTGGATCGCGTGGTCAAGGGCACGCTGGTTGTGCTGGCGCCGCTGGCGCTGACAGGTATCGTGTTGCACATCCTTTGGGGAATGCTTGCTGCGGGCCTGCTGTTTCCTTGGTTGCCAGCGCGGGGCCGCGACGCGCTGGTGCGCTTTTGGTCGCGGATCTTGCTCGTGGCATTGGGCATTCGCCTGCATGTGCACCGCGATCCCGCGGCCAAGCCGATTGCGGCAACACGCGGCGCGTTGCTGCTGATGAACCACATCTCCTGGGTCGATGTCTTTGTGATCGCGGCGGTTACCCCGGCTCGCTTTGTTGCCAAGGCCGAGGTCGCGCGTTGGCCGTTGCTTGGACGTTTTGCCGCGTCCGTTGGCACGGTATATGTCGAGCGCGGGCGCCGGCACGCTATCGCGCATGTCAACCACACGGTGGCGCAACGGCTGCGCTTGGGCCAATCCATCGGCATTTTCCCGGAGGGAACAACGACCGATGGCTCCCGCTTGCTGCGCTTTCATGCCAACCTGGTGCAGGCAGCGCTCGAAGCGGGTGCGCCCGTGATTCCCTTGGCGCTACGGTACCGGCAGGACGGTCAGCCTTCTACCGCCGCGGCGTTTGTCGGCGACATGAATCTGGTCCAATCGATCTGGCGCATTATTCTTGCTCCGCGCCTGACCGCGCACTTGTACTGGCTGCCCGCGGTCGCCTGCGATGGTCTAACGCGCCAAGCCATCGGGGCACGGGCGCGCGAGGCGATTGGCGCCGCCTTGGAGCTGCCCGAGGTTACTGCGGTCGACGAACCGGGCGACAGCCAACCTGATAGACCGCTCGCGACGGCCAGCTGATCGCCGTCAGCTTGCCGCCCCAGACGCAACCTGTGTCGATGCCAATCGCGTCCTCGCGCAGCATCAGGCCAAGTGTCGACCAGTGGCCAAAGATGATGGTGGTTGAGCGACTGGCGCGCTGCGGGTGGTCGAACCAGGGCAGCCAACCGGCAGGTGCGCTGTGCATGCTGCCCTTTAACTTCAGATCCATCGTTCCGTTGAGCGAGACAAAACGCAGGCGCGTGAGCGCATTCAGGATGCAGCGCAGGCGATCGGACCCCGTGAGCGAATCGCTCCACTGCAAGGGACGGTTGCCATACATGGTTGTCAGAAATGTGCGGTAATCAGGGGCGCGCAGGCGCTCTTCGACCTCGTGCGCAAGCGCCATCGTTTGCGAAACGCTCCATTGCGGCAACACCCCAGCATGCACGAACAGCGCGCCGTCTTGCAGATGCGCAAGCGGCCGTGCCCGCACCCAGTCGATAAGCTCGCCGGCGTCGGGTGCGTCCAAGATGCCTTGCAAGGTGTCATCGTCGTGGGCCGGACGGATGCCAGCTGCGACGGCCAACAGATGCAAATCGTGGTTCCCCAGCAGGGCAATGCAGCGCTCGCCGAGCGCACGCACGCGGCGCAGTGTCGCTAGCGAATCCGGTCCACGGTTGACCAGGTCGCCGACAAACACCAGACGGGCGCGCCCATCAATCTTTGCCAGCAGTTCTTCCAGGCTGGCGGCGCAACCCTGCAGGTCACCGATGGCGACAAGACCTGTAGCGTCGGCCGCTTGCATGCTCAGAGTCTAGGGTGCAGGAGCTAGCAGTGCTTCGATATCCTCGGCGCCCAACGCGCGCGCCAGGCCAGCCTCATCGCCCAGCAAAGCCTGGGCGAGCAGCGCCTTGCGCGTTTGCAAAGTGCGCATGCGCTCTTCAATCGTGCCGGCACACAACAGGCGGTAGACAAAAACCGGCTTGTCTTGCCCGATGCGGTGTGCGCGATCGGTCGCTTGCGCCTCTACCGCGGGGTTCCACCACGGGTCGTAATGGATCACGGTGTCGGCCGCGGTCAGATTCAACCCTGTGCCCCCCGCCTTTAGGCTGAGCAAAAACAGCGGTACTTCGCCGCTTTGGAACTGTTCGACCGCTGCCGCACGATCGCGCGTATCGCCCGTTAGCAAGGCGTAGCGCTGACCGCGTTCGTTCAGCGCCTGCTCGATGAGCGCAAGCATGGAAGTGAACTGCGAGAACAGCAAAACGCGCCGGCCTTCCACCAGTAGGCCGTCGAGCATTTGCATAAGCAAATCGAGCTTGGCAGACTCGGGCACCTTGCGTGCGCTGGGTAATGCCACCAGGCGCGGATCGCAGCAGACCTGGCGAAGTTTCAGCAAGGCATCGAGCACGACGACTTGGCTGCGATCGAGCCCCTGGTCGGCTAAGGCCGCTCGCACTCTTTCGTGCATACTGGCCCGAACCGCTTCGTACAGGTCGCGCTGCCCGCCCTCCAGGGCGACATAGCGCTCGATCTCAGTGCGCGGGGGCAGTTCGGGTGCCACCTCGTCTTTGCGACGGCGTAGGACAAAGGGGCGGATGCGCGCAGTCAGGTGCTGGCGCCGTGCATCATCGCCGCGCTTTTCAATGGGCACTCGGTATAGCCGCGAGAAGCTGGCTTGATCGCCTAGCAGTCCGGGGGCCAACCAGTCGAACTGCGCCCAAAGCTCGCCCAAGTGGTTCTCTAGCGGCGTGCCGGTGAGTGCCAGCCGGTGGGTTGCATGGATTTGACGGATCGCCCCCGCAGCCTGAGTGCGCGGGTTCTTGATGTTTTGTGCTTCGTCGACGATCAGCAGGTGGAAATTACGCGCAGCCAACTGCTCGATGTCTCGTGCAAGCAGCGCAAAACTTGTTACCACCAGATCACATTCACCGACGCGCTCGAAGTCGCGCCACCGCTCGGTACCGTGCAGCTGCAAGGTGCGCAGCGCCGGCGCAAAGCGCGCCGCCTCGGCGATCCAGTTGTGAACCAGCGACGTCGGCGCAATAACCAAGGCGGGGGCTACCAAGCGGCCTTGCTCCTTCTCCAGGCAAATGTGCGCCAAAGTCTGCAGCGTCTTGCCTAGCCCCATGTCGTCGGCCAGAAGGCCACCCAGGCCATATTCACGCAAAAACTGTAACCAGTTCAGTCCGGCGCGCTGGTATGGGCGCAGCTGCGCCTGCAGGCCTTGCGGCACGACAGCGGCCTCTATGTGGGCAAAGTCGGCCAAGCGCTGGGCAAAGTGGCGTACATCGGGCGCGCCCACCCATGTCAGAGCCCCCCGATCGGCCAGTGCGGCAACGCGTGCCAGATCGAGCTTGGATAGGCGCAGCATGCGGGCAGCGCGCGAGATGCGCGCACCCGGTGTGCGCACCGGGCGTGCCAATTTGCGGCGCCGTGAATCGCCTAGCTCAACTAGTGTGTCGAGCAATGGCGCCACGCGCTCCCATGGCAACCGGATGACGTGTTTGGGATCGATGCGAACCTGCAGCACCCGTCCGGACCCATTTGCCTCGCGCATGCGCGCGGCCGAGGCCCGGACATCGGCTAGCGCCGATTCCAACAGGGGTAACAGCGGCACGCGCTTCTCGCCAAGCTTTAGGCCCAACTCCAGGTCAAACCAGTCCTGCCCGGGTAACTCGTGTACCGCCACTTCCAGATCGTCGACCTCGACAATCTGCCAGGGAAAGTCCTCGTCGACTTCGACCTCCCAACCCTGCCTGCGCCAGCGCTCCACACCTTCTTGCATCAGTTGCACGGCCGTATCGTCGCTGATCTGGAAGGCCGATTCGCTGTTGCGGCGGCCTTGCGGCGCGACCGCGAACGACCACGGCGTGGCGCCTTCCGCCTGCAGTTGTGCGATCACGCGCTCAACCTGGCGGGCATCGGGTGCGGCATCGACCGTCTCGCCGTCAACGACCAACACACTGGGGGCACGCTGTAATGGCACCCGCACGCCATCGATCCGCAGCGAAACGTATAGCGCGGCATTGGGTGGCTGGGCGTTGGCTGCCGTGCCTTCGGGAGTTTGTGCGCGCGAGGCGCCCAGGCGAACGCAAACGGTGCCCACGCCGTGTGCGATGCGTTGTTGGAAAACAGGTTCTTCGGGGACAGCCTCGGGTGGCGTCTCGGCCAGCGCGGTCCAGGGGCGCGCGAAAGACGGCAGTTCCGCCGGCGCTACCGCTTCGCTCCATTGGGGCTGCCATTGCAGCAATACGGCCGCCGCGTGTTTGCACAAGTGGCCGATGGGGCAGGAGCAGTGTGATTCGATCTCCACCTGGGCCCCGGCGCTTTTACGTGTCATGCGCACACCGACCTGGTAGCGCCGCTGCTCGGTGCCCGGCGCCTGCTCGGAGCCACGCACCTGGGCGCGTAGCTCGATGGCGTTCGATGAGACGACTTCGAGCTCAAGCGAGGAAACTCGCCCAGCCTGCATCACCTCCCGACCGCGTTGCAAGATTCGTCCGTGAAAGCTTCGTTCGAGGTCTTTTGCGGTCGGCAAAAACGGCGCCACGTCATTGCTGCGGGCTGCTCGCATCAAGCACCTTCCGTTCGCGAGTTAGGCCGGGAGCGACGCGGCAGCAAGCGCCAGAGTCGGCTCGGAAACAAAAACAGGCCCAGGTACAGTGCTGCAACTATGAGAAAGCCCCCGAAGCTGACGTACTCGGGTGTGCCGGCGCGCCACAAGAGCGTGCCTGCAAGGCTCAAGAGAACGTTGGCGCCCAGCAACCAGACAAGCGTCTGTGGCGTGCTATAGCCGCGGCGCAAAAAGACATGATGGATGTGCCCGCGATCGGGAAGTGCTGGGTCCCGACGCCGGATGACGCGGCGAAGAGTTACCGTGAGAAGATCCAACAAAACCAGGCCAACCACCCAGAGCATCACGACCGATGGCACCCGGGCGCCGGCTCGCTGGGTAAGCTCAATGGAAAACCATGCTACAACAAAGCCTAATATCAGGCTGCCGGTATCACCCATGAACGTTCGACGGGCGCCACGCCACGGATGGGGCAGGTTGAATACCAAAAATCCTGCCAGCGCGCCCAACAGTACGACCAGGAATTTGTAGGCGTTCAGGTCGTCGAGCAAGTCGGCAAACAGCGCGAAAAACGCCAACATGCAAAAGGCAAGTCCTCCGGCCAGGCCGTCCATGCCATCGAGCATGTTCAAGCCATTGATCACCGCAACCGTGGCAAATACCGTCAGCGGTATGCCCCAGTTCTTGAGCTCCAAGGGACCCCGGGCAAATAAGTCGCCCAGGTTCATGAGAAAGTTGCCGGCCCAAGAGGTCATCAGCAAGGTGGCGAGAATTTGCGCGCCCAGTTTGCCGCGGGGCGACACCTCGCCCAGGTCGTCTAGCAGTCCGATAGCCGCAAGTAGCGCGAGGGCTACGAGCAGCACCGAGTACTGCGACAAGACCGGTGCGGAAAACAGCAAGGTGGTGGCAAAACCCAAAGTGAGCGCGATGCCCCCGGTCAGCGGGATTGAACCGCCGTGTCGCTTGCGGCCCCCAGCGTGATCGAGCAAGCCAAAGCGCAAAGCTGGGCGGCGCAGCCAGACGATCAGCAAGGCTGTAAGCAGGCAGGCAACCAGAGCTTGAACAAGAAAGGTCACGTCGGTTTTTTTGCTCCAGACGCAGTGCGTAACTGCTTATTATGCCGGCATTTTGGGTGCTCGGGGCGAGCCCCCAGCCGGCGCGCCAGAGGCTAATCCCTTTGGGCAGTTCGTACGCGCTCGAGCAATTCGGTGGTCGAGCGCTCGTGCTCAAAGGCAATCGCCACCGCGCGCGCTCCCCAGGTTTTGGCCAAGCGGGCTTCCGGGGTGGAATCGATGTCGTAATCGCCGCCCTTGACATAGATCTCCGGGCGCACGATTTCGAGAACGGGCAGGGGCACCGCCTCATCAAACACTGTTACCAGATCGACACATTCGAGTGAGGCTACGATGGCGGCCCGGTCGGCCTGCGTGTTGATCGGGCGATCGGCGCCTTTGCCCAGGCAGCGCACCGAGGCATCGGAATTGACCGCCACCACCAGACTGGCACCTAGCGCGCGCGCCCGGGACAGGTATGTCACGTGCCCACGGTGGATGATGTCAAACACACCATTGGTGAGCACAACCGGGCGCGCCAAAAGCTGCGTGCGCTGTGCCAGATCGGCCCGCGCAACGATCTTGTCCTCGAACGAAAGTGCGCGGTACGCCGCGGACATGGTCGGTGCGCTTTGCTTCAAAGACTGTGACATCAGCGCGCTGCCACCCGCTCGGGCTGCCCTGGGGCGTTGGCCGTTGCCAGGGCCTCACGCAGTGCCTGGTCGGAAAGCGCCTGCGCCAAGGAGCAATAGCGCAGGCTCACCATGGCATCGGCGCACTCCTCGGTCGGTGGAGCAAGGCCGTCCTTCCCCAAAAAAACCCGCAGACCGACCCCCGCCGAGCGCCCCGCGCGCATGTCGTCGCACTTGTCGCCAAAAATGACCGACGCTCCCAGATCCAACCCCAGGTCGCGGGACGCCGCGAGCAGCATCCCTGGAGCGGGCTTGCGACAGTCACAAACAACGCGCCACGCGCCCACACCCTCGGTCGGGTGGTGCGGGCAATGGTAGACCCCCGATAGCATTACGCCGGCCTCGGCAAAGCGCTCGCGCATCCATTGCGTAAGTGCGAAAAAATCTGCCTCGGTGTACATGCCTCGGGCGATCCCCGCCTGGTTGGTGATCACGACGATCGCAAAGCCTAGGCGAGCAAGTTCAGCCGCGGCTTCTCGCACCCCGGGCACGAAGTTAAAGTCTTCGACGCGCCAAACATAGCCGTGGTCGATATTGATCACGCCGTCGCGGTCCAAAAACGCGGCACGCAAGCGCTTGCCCTCGCTTGCGCCGCCTGGATCGGCTAGGAATTCTTTAGCAACCATCGAACGTAGGCGGCAACACCTTGCTCGACGTTGAACATGGAGTCGTCAAAGCCGGCGGCGCGCAACTGCGTCAGGTCCGCTTGGGTGTAGGCCTGGTACTTGCCCCGCAGCGCTGAGGGAAAGGCGATGTATTCGATCGATCCTTGCGTTACCGCTTGCCGCAAAGACAGGGTCGGCTGGCCGTTTGCCTCGCGTAAGGCGTTAACCATGGCCAGCGCAACATCGTTAAAGCTCTGCGCGCGGCCAGTGCCCACGTTGTAGATGCCGCTGGTTGGACGGTTCCAAAAATACATGTTGACTTTGACTGCGTCATCGACATGGATGAAATCGCGGCGCTGTTCGCCGTTTTCGAAACCGTGGCTGCCCTCAAAGAGCTTGACCTTGGCTTCGCTTCGAAATTGCTGGAAGTGGTGAAACGCTACCGACGCCATGCGCCCCTTATGGTTCTCTCGCGGGCCATATACGTTGAAGTAACGCAGTCCTATCACCGGCGTTTTGCTCGTCGCCAAGTGCCGACGCACGACGTGATCGAACAGCAGCTTAGAGTAGCCGTAGATGTTGAGCGGTCGCTCGGCGCTTCGAACCTCGGTGAACACGGGTCCCACCCCGTAGACCGACGCTGAGGAGGCGTAGATCAGCACGATGCCGCTGTTTTGGCACCAGTCCAGCAGCTCCGAGGAATAGCGAAAATTGTTCTCCATCATGTAGCGCCCATCGCTCTCCATCGTGTCGGAGCAGGCGCCCTCATGAAAGATTACGTCGGGACGGGGCAAGTCGCGCCGGCGCACTCGTTCGAGAAATTCGGTTTTGTCCAGATAGTCCGCAATGTCAAATTCGGCCAGGTTGCGGAATTTTTCCGAGCGAGCCAGATTATCGACCGCCAGGATCTCGGTTTCGCCGCGCTCATTGAGCGCGCGCAGAATATTGGCGCCGATGAATCCGGCCGCCCCCGTAACGATGATTTTCATGGATCAGCCGCCTCGTTCATAACGAGCATGCGCCGTTGACTGCAAACAATGCGCCATGTTGCCACAACACTGGCCCCTGGGCGCAGGTGAGATGCCACCCGCTAGGGCGCGTCCGGAAACAATTCCGCATAGCTCACCGTGGCGGTACCCAGTTTGCCCACAACGATGCCGCCCGCGCGGTTGGCGTGCGCCACGGCCTCGCGCAGCGGCAAATCCAACGCCATCATCGTGCCCAATACGGCGATGACCGTGTCGCCCGCACCGCTGACGTCGAAGACCTCGCGCGCGCGAGCGGCGACGCTCCAGGTGTCGGATTCGGTGAAAAGTGTCATGCCCTCTTCGCTACGAGTGAGCAGCAGCGCATCTAGGCCCAGTTTGCGGCGCAATGCCTGGGCCCGTTCGGTCAGATCCGCTTCGCTGCGCCAGCGGCCGACGACCTCGCGCAATTCGGCCCGGTTGGGTGTAATGATGCTTGCGCCGGCGTACCGTTCATAGTCATCGCCCTTGGGGTCGACAAGCACGGGGCGCCTGGCGGCCCGCGCCATCGAGATCATCTTCGTGATGTGCGTAAGCCCCCCTTTACCGTAGTCCGAGAGGATCACGAGGTCGTACTCGGGCAGTAGCGCCGCGAACTGGTCCAGGTGGGCATTGAGAACCTCGGCTTCCGGCAGGCTCTCGAAATCCACGCGCGCGAGCTGCTGGCGCCGCGCAATGATGCGCAACTTTACCGTCGTCGACAGTCCTGCATCGACATGCAAGTGGTCTCGGATGCGATCGAGCTGTCCGAGCCGGGCAATCGTGCGTCCGGGTTCATCATCGCCTACTACGCTAAGTAGCCCCGCTTGAGCGCCGATAGCGGTGATGTTTCGCGCCACATTGGCCGCGCCTCCCAGTCGCTCCTCGGCCCGGCCGATGCGCACCACGGGCACCGGGGCCTCGGGCGAAATGCGCTCGACATCGCCAAACCAATAGCGATCGAGCATGACATCGCCGACGACTAGCAGCCGGGCGCGCCGAATCTGATCCAGAAGCATAAGCGGGCCTTGCTTTTCATCGAATCAATTGCACCGGCGGCCGCGCACCCTGTAACGCCGCCACCTGGGCATCGACCATCTCGGCCAACATTGCGTCAAAGCCGATCTTCGGTGACCAATCGAGCTCGCGCCGTGCCTTGGAGGCGTCGGCAACCGTCGCACCGGTTTCGCTCGGACGCAAAAAGCGAGGGTCTGTCGTGACAAACTCGCGCCAGTCTTTGCCGACGTAACCGTATGCGGCTTGGCACAAATCGCGCACTGTGCGCAGCACCCCAGTGCCGACGACAAAATCCTCGGGCCGCTCGTATCCGAGCATGCGGCGCATCGCCTCAACGTAGTCGCGCGCGTGACCCCAATCGCGCGCTGCGTCCAAATTGCCCAGCGCCAGCTTGTTGTCGCGAACCACGGGTTCGCCCTCTTCATTGAGCACCGGTGAGATGCTAATTCCCAACTTGGCGCAGGCCGCGCCGTGAGCCACCTTCTGCGTCAAAAAATTCATGCGGCGCAACGGGCTTTCGTGGTTAAAGAGGATCCCGCAAGCGATGTACAGCCCATAGCTGCGCCGATAGACGTGCGCCATCTGGTGCGCATAGACCTTGGCCGCAGCGTACGGATTGGCAGGATTAAAAGGCGTTTTCTCGGTTTGTGGCGACTCGAGTACTTCGCCAAACATCTCCGAGGAGGAAGCGTGGTAGACGCGGCACTTAGGGGCAAAGCGCCGCACGGCTTCAAACAGGCGGTGCGCGCCCATGGCCGTGATCTCCCCGGTTTCCAGCGACTGCGCCCAGGAGGCACCGGGCGCCGATTGCGCGGCCAGATTGTAGAGCTCGTCGGGCTGGTGATGGAGCAGCGCATCGGCTAGATCAACTGAGTTGGCTGCGTCGCCGAAGAACATGCTGAGGCGACGAAACAACGGGTGCAAGTCGGTGCGTGCCAGCACCGAGGGGCGCCGGCCAAAGCCGATTACCTCGTAGCCGCGCTCGAGCAGGTTTTGCGCGAGCAGGACGCCATCTTGCCCGGTAATGCCGGTAATCAGAGCACGGGTCATCAAGTGTGCTTGCGAAAAAGCGTGCGAAGTCGCGAGTTTAGCCGGCAATCTCCTCAACGAAACGCCGCACGTGCACCTGCCAGCTGGGAAGTTCGATTCCCAAATGCTGCTGCAGCAGCGTGTTGTCAAGTCGCGAATTCATCGGCCGACGCGCCGTTGTGCGAAAGGTCGACGCTGGTACGGGCTCAATATTCTGGCGGGACACACGGATGGGTAGCCCGCGCGCGCGCGCCGACTCGATCAACAAGCAGGCATATTCGTGCCAACTCGTGTGGCCCGAAGGCACGAGGTGAAAGGTGCCTAGCAGCGGCTCAAGCGCCGTGCCCGTTGCCCCCGTGCTGCCCAGGCGTGTGCGGTATAGGGCCAACGCAGTGACGTCGGCCAGAAGTTCAGCACTGGTCGGTGCGCCGAAGGTGTCGGCCACGACCTGTAGCCGATCGAGCGTCTTTGCACGTTCGAGTATCGTGCGGGCGAAATTTTGCCCTCGCACCGCATACACCCAGCTCGTGCGCAAAATCAGGTGCCGGCAGCCCGTGACGGCCCGTATGGCCTGTTCGCCGGCAAGTTTGCTGCGGCCGTACGCGTTAACCGGCCCGGTTGGGTCGTCCTCGCGGTAGGGTGCGGTGTTCTCACCATCAAACACGTAATCGGTGGAGTAGTGCACCAGCATGGCGCCCGTCGCGCTGGCTGCCTGCGCGATTTCTCCCACCGCCTCGGCGTTGATGCGCAGGGCGCGCGCCGGCTCGGCTTCGGCTCGATCCACATTGGTGTAAGCGGCTGCATTTACGATCACCTGAGGGCGCAGCCGCTCGATCAGCGGCTGCAGCGGCTGCTCCAAATCCGCCTGCGCGTGCCCGAGGGCCGTGAGGGTTCCCAGGGGACTGAGCGAGCGTTGCAACTCCCAGCCGACCTGGCCATTGGCGCCAAAAAGCAAAATGTTCACGTCTTGTCGACCTTGGGCAACGCCCTGCAGATAGTGGCCGGGCGCAGCGGTCGGCGGCAAAAGCTCCTGCGCGGTCGCGCGCCTGTGTCGCCGTCGCTAAGAACCGACCCTCCCGGGAGCGACATTGATATCACAAAACGATGAAGCTGGTAGCCAGAGTCGTGTCTGACTGTTGCAGCAGGCGTCTGCATTAGAATCGCGCGTCGGCTTGCGGATACCCTTTGATGATATTTGTGACGGGCGGCGCCGGGTTTATCGGTTCGAACTTCGTCGTCGATTGGCTTGCTCCCGGGCGCGCTGCACTCGACGAGCAAGTACTGGTCATCGATTCGCTCACCTACGCCGGAAACCTGGCCAACCTGGCGGCCGTACGGCACCATCCGGGACTGCTTTTTGTCCGGCAGGACATTTGTGACGGCGCCGCGGTGCTAGCGCTGCTGCGCAAGCACCGGCCGCGCGCAATCGTGCATTTTGCCGCCGAGAGTCACGTTGACCGTTCGATCCTAGGGCCGGCCGAGTTCGTGCGAACAAACATTCAAGGAACATTTGCGCTGCTTGAGGCCGTGCGCGCTTTCGCGGCCGAACTAGACGGCGCGGCACGCGACGCGTTTCGTTTCTTGCACGTCTCCACGGACGAGGTGTACGGCTCCCTCGGTGCGCATGATCCCGCTTTTTGCGAAACGACCGCCTACGCACCCAACAGTCCTTACGCAGCCTCCAAGGCGGCGTCCGACCACCTCGTGCGCGCCTATCACCACACCTATGGGATCCCCACGCTGACGACAAACTGCAGCAATAACTACGGTCCGTTTCAGTTTCCCGAAAAGCTTATTCCCCTGGTTGTCCTTAACGCGCTCGCCGACAAGCCCTTGCCCGTTTACGGCGACGGCGCAAATGTGCGCGACTGGCTCTACGTGGGCGATCATTGTGCCGGGCTGCGGGTGGTGCTCGAGGCTGGCCGACCCGGCGAGACCTACAACATCGGCGGACGCAACGAAATGCAGAACATCGCTGTCGTGCAGGCGATCTGTGCGTTGCTCGATGAGCTGCGGCCGCGCGCCGCCGGACCGATGGGCGGCTCGTACGCGCGGCAGATCACGTTCGTCAAGGACCGACCCGGTCACGACCGGCGCTATGCGATCGACTGCTCCAAGATCGAGCACGAGCTGGGCTGGACGCCCACCGAGTCCTTCGAAAGTGGACTGCGTAAAACGGTTGCGTGGTATCTAGCGTCTTTCGACTGGATCGCGCAGGTGACCTCAGGCCAATACCGCGAATGGATCGACTTGCAGTATGGTTCCGACCTACGAGGCGCCAGCGACGCAATGTCGGCGGCGCGCGCTGCATTCGGTCAGGGAGACACGCCGCAATGAGCTTGGCCACACCGGTTCGACGCAAGGGCATCTTGCTGGCGGGCGGATCAGGCACGCGCCTTTACCCTGTGACGCAGGTCATTTCCAAGCAGTTGCTGCCGATCTACGACAAGCCGATGGTGTATTACCCGCTAACAACGTTAATGTTAGCGGGCATCCGCGACATTCTTGTTATTTCCACTCCAAGCGACACCCAGCGCTTTACTCAGTTGCTAGGCGACGGCAGCCAGTGGGGATTGAATATCTCTTATCAAGTGCAGCCTTCGCCTGAGGGGATCGCCCAGGCCTTCGTTCTGGGGCGAGACTTTATCGGCCCCGACCCGAGCGCTCTGGTGTTGGGGGATAACATTTTTTACGGCCATGATCTGCCCTCGCAGCTGCAGCGCGCGCAGGCGCGGCTAAACGGAGCGACGGTCTTTGCCTATCACGTGACGGATCCACAGCGCTACGGAGTGATCGAGTTTGATGCGCAATTCCAAGCCGTGAGCATCGAGGAAAAGCCTGCGCAGCCGCGCTCAAGCTACGCTGTCACGGGCCTGTATTTCTATGACAACAGTGTCCTTGATGTGGCCGCGCGGCTCAAACCCTCGGCACGCGGTGAATTCGAAATCACCGACGTAAACCGCCACTACTTGGAGCGCGGTGCGCTCCAAGTGGAAGTCTTGGGCCGCGGGATGGCCTGGCTCGACACGGGTACGCATGAATCCCTTCTGGATGCCTCGCA
>DASPWJ010000133.1:0-19610 GCA_035621895.1 Burkholderiaceae bacterium
GGCATTACGTTAACCGTGCCCGTGTTCACGGGTGGCGCCATCCAGAGCCAAGTGCGCGAGGCCCTCGCCCACGAAGAAAGGGCCGATCAGGATTTGGAGCTGGCGCGCCGAACAGCTGCACAGGCTGCTCGCCAGGCATACACGGGCGTTGACTACGGATTGGCGCAGGTACAGGCGCTGGAATCGGCGGAACTGTCGGCCAAAACGCAGCTCGACTCCACGCGGCTGGGCTACCAGGTTGGCGTGCGAATTAATCTTGACGTGCTTAACGCCAACACACAACTGTTCAATACCCAGCGCGACTTGAAAAAGGCGCGCTACGATTTTCTGACCAATGGACTTAAGCTCAAGGCCGCAGCGGGCGACTTAAACGACGAAGATATCCAGGTCGTCAACTCGCTGTTGCAGCGCTAGCACGCTTCCATTGCTTCATTGATCAGTTGCACCGTACGCTGCGTCGCTCCGCGGTGCCGGGCGGCAAAATCCAGCGCCGCGCTCGACATGCTTTGCCGACGCTGTGCCTGCGCGCAAATCTGCTGCATTGTGCGCAGCGCCTCGCCTGCGTCGCTGACGCCCTGCGCGGCGCCGGCTGCGATGGCGTCCTGCGCGGCCTGCGCAAAATTAAACATGTGCGGCCCCAGCACCACCGGACAACCGCAGGCACAGGCCTCAATCAGGTTTTGGCCGCCCAGCGGCTGCAGACTGCCACCGATTAACGCCACATCGGCCATCGCGTAATACAGCGGCATCTCCCCCATCGAATCGCCCAGCAAGACAGTACGCGCGCGCATTTGCGGATCGGTTGGCTTGGCGCGCAATACATCTTCCCACTGTCCGCGGTGCAACACCTCGGCACCAGATGCCTGCAGCAGGCTTGCAACCTCCGCAAACCGTTGTGGATGACGCGGAACAAACAATAACAGCGGCGGTGACTCGCAAACTTCGGACCGCTCAAAGTCCTGCAATGCTGTCAGCACCAATCGCTCTTCTCCCTCGCGAGTGCTGGCAAACAACCACAGCGCTCGATCGCCCCAATGCGCGCGAAAGCCCGCACGTAAGCCCCTGCCCTGTTCGAGCTGTTCGGCATCGGGTACCAGATCGAATTTCAGGTTCCCGGTCACGTGGATCGCTCCCTCATAGACCTTCGCAATGCGCGCCGCATCGGCCGCGCTTTGCGCGCCTACGCTACTAACACACTTCGCCGCCTTGGCAACGAGACCGCGGTAGCGCAAGGCCTTGCGCAAGGAGCGTTCGGAAAGACGCGCATTGGCAAGCACAACTGGCACACCGCGTTGGCGTGCGGCGTAAAGCAAGTTCGGCCATAACTCAGTTTCCATCAGCACGCCCACCCGCGGAGCCGTCTCGCCCAAGAATCGCTGTACCGCAAAGGGCAGGTCATAGGGCAAATAGCGCTGTTGCACCCGTTGGGGGAACGCCCGCACGATATCGGTGCCTGCCGCTCGCCCTGTGGGCGTCATGTGCGTCAGGACAAAGCACGCACGCGGATGCATTTGTGCCAGGCGCGCAATAAGAGGCTGGGCGGCCCGCGTCTCCCCGACGGATACCGCGTGCACCCAGATCACCCAAGTGTCGGGGCCGTCGCTGCCGCTTGCCCCCCGGCCAAAAAAGCGCTCGGCCCAATGCCTGCGGTACTCGCTTTGGCGAAGGCTGCGCCAAAGCAGATACAGCGCGACGACGGGCAGCGCCGCAACCCACGCAATCGCGTACCAAAGCGGAGGCCGCCCGGGCCTCATTGCAGGCCGGGGCCCGCTACGCGTTCAACCGCCGCGCACACCTGCTCAACGGTTGGCACTTGCGCCACCCCACCAAGGCTTATCGCGCGATCGCCGCCGCGCAGTCCGACCAGAGCGATGTCGTAATCGCAAAATATGCCAACGGTCGGAGCGCCCAGGGCCGCGGCGAGGTGCGTAAGGCCGGTATCAAGACCAACTACTACGCTGGCACGCGCCGCGAGCACCGCGATTTGCTTGATGCTCGCTTTGGGTAACACGCGCGCAGATTTCATCTGCGCCGCCCGTAGTTTGCTGATCTCGTGCTCCTCTTGATTTCCCCACACGAGCAAGCTGCGCAGCCCACGTTGCGCCAGCGTCTGCTCCAACATTAGCCAGTGATGATCGGGCCAGAGCTTGCTGGTGCGGCTCGCATTAGTTAACAGCAAGGCGAAGGGTGCTGTTTCCTGCTCTGTCTCCGAATGGGGCAAGCGCAAGCAAAATTGCTCGGGTGTCTCGACCGTATAGCCCAGCGCGGCTGCGCCAAGTTGTCGTATGCGATCGATCGCATGCTGACGCGGATCGACGATCACGCGTCGCCGATACAGCAACGCCGCTGCCGGTTCACGAACCACCCCGAGGGCAAATCCGGTGACCGGCCCGCGCGCCGACCACGCAACGATCGCGCTCTTTAGGAGGCCCTGGCAATCAATGACGGTGTGATAACGCGTCTTTCGCAACGCGCGACGCGTATCGAGCAACTGCCGCCAAGATGCAAGGCGCAGCGGATGGCGCCGCAGGCTGCGTAGCGCGATGGGCAAAACGCCGGTGACCCCTGGATGCAGTCGTGGTATGTCGGCGAAAGACTCTTCTACGACCCAGTCGATCCGGGCATGAGGAAAGGCGCGCGCAATGTCCGAGACCATTGGTAGGGCATGGACGACATCGCCCATCGACGAAATTTTGACGATCAGGACGCGCACCCGCCGAGTCTAACAAAGCAAGTTGCGTAGACGCCGAATCCGGCCGTCGCGCATCGATTTTCCGCTAATATCCCAGCGGCTTTTACCGTGACTGTCCGGCGCTTGTCTTGCGGCGCCCACGCTTTGCCTGCGCTGCGCAGCCGAGCTCAATCGCCCGGTTACTTTGGAAATGTAAATGGAACGCCCAGGCACCCCTTTCGTTCTGGAAATTAACCCCAGGATTCCCCGTCGCCTCGCACGCTTGGACGAGATCGCCCACGATCTGTGGTACAGCTGGGACCGCTCCACGCGTCAGCTATTTGCCCGCTTAGACACCCACCTGTGGAATGCCGTCGGGCACAGCCCTAAGGTACTTCTTAAGCGTATCGATGAACGAAGACTCACGGAGGCCTCGGAGGACCCGGGTTTTCTGAACAGCTACCAGCGCATGCTCTCTGCGTATGACACCTACTTGGGCGAGACCGCGCGCAATGAGGGCACATCCGTGCTCGGAGAAAACGATCTCGTCGCGTATTTTTGCGCAGAATTTGGCTTTCACGAGAGCCTACCCATCTACTCCGGCGGTCTTGGCATTTTGGCCGGCGATCATTGCAAGGCTGCCAGCGATTTACGTCTGCCCTTTATTGGCATTGGACTGCTGTACCGCCAGGGCTATTTCCAGCAAAAGATCGACGCCAACGGCAACCAGGAGGCGATCTACCAGGACTCGGAGTTCGATGACCTTCCGGTCACACCCGTGCTCGACGCCAGCGGCGCGGAGACCTGCATCGAAATCCCGTTGTCGGACCGAGCGCTCAAAGTCAAGCTCTGGCACGTGCGCGTCGGCCACGTGCGATTGCTTCTGCTCGACACTGACCTGCCCGCGAACGCAGAAAGTGACCGGCACGTGACGCACCGGTTGTACGGTGGCGATCGCGAAGTGCGGATCTTGCAGGAGATCGTTCTGGGCATGGGCGGAGTGCGCGCGCTGTCGGCCTTGGGCATGCGCCCCACCGTTTGGCACATGAACGAAGGACACGCGGCATTTCTTGTGCTCGAGCGCATCCATCAATACATGCACAGCGGTCTGGATTTTGCCGCTGCCTTGGAAGCGGTCGCGGCGAACACGGTGTTCACAACGCACACCGCCGTAGCTGCCGGACATGATCGCTTTTCCGCGGAACTCTTTAGTCGGTACTTTGACTCGTACTGCCGCAAGCACGGCATAGAGCCACAGCGCCTGTTTGCGCTGGGACGCACCGGCAGTTCAATCAATGAGTTCGACATGACGGCGCTGGCGGTGCGCGGTTCAAGGTTCCAAAATGGCGTCTCGAAAATCCACGGCGAGGTCAGCTCGGAGATGCTGCGCGACTTATGGCCGCAGATCCCACCGCCCGAAAACCCACTTACGCACGTGACCAATGCCGTGCACGTGCCAACCTTCCTGTCGCCAGACTGGATCAATGATTTTGATCGTTTTCTCGGATTTGACTGGCTCGACCGCATCAACGATCCCGCCGTCTTCGGACGTGTCACTGAGCTTCCCGACCACATCGTCTGGAGCCGACATCAGTTTCTGAAGTCGCAGATGCTGCGGCTGGTACGCCACCGCATCGCAGACCAGCAAAACCGCAATCGCGGTAGCGAAGCACACTTGGACCGCATGCTGCGTAATGCCGACCCGGACAACCCCAATGTGCTGACCATTGGCTTTGGTCGGCGCTTTGCCACCTACAAACGCGCCACGCTGCTGTTTGAAAACCTCGAGTGGCTGCGACAAATCGTGGGTGATCCCAAGCGGCCGATCTTGTTTATCTTCAGCGGCAAGGCCCATCCGGCTGATCAGCCAGGGCAGGACCTCATCCGCCATCTGACGCGTGTGTCGCGTACCCCGGAATTTGAGGGCCGAATCTTGATCGTCGAAGGCTACGACCTTCGCCTGGCCCGCCGCCTGGTATCGGGCGTCGATGTCTGGCTCAATAACCCGGTCTACCCGCTAGAAGCCTCCGGCACTTCGGGCATGAAGGCGGGCATTAATGGCGTCATCAATTTATCGGTCCTGGATGGATGGTGGGACGAGGGCTACACGGGCGACAACGGCTGGGGCATCAAACCTGCCTCTGATACCTTAAGCGACGTTGCCCGCAATGCCGAGGAGGCTCGCACCCTCTACGAAATATTGCAGGACCAGGTCCTACCGACGTACTACGGGCGAGGCGAGATGGGCTATTCGCCGGCATGGATCAAACTCATGAAACGCTCGATGGCGACGATATTGCCGCGCTTTAACGCCAATCGCATGGTTGGCGATTATCTTTCGCAGTTCTACGGGCCGGCGGCACGTCAGGGCCGGCGGTTTTCCCGCGACGAATTTCGTGGCGCCAAGGAGGTTGCGACGTGGAAGACTCGCGTAGTTGCCGCTTGGCCAGGGGTGCGAATTCGACGGCTTGACCAAGGCTCGCAGCGCACGCAGTTTGGCGAGCGCTTGCGTATCGAGATCGCAGTCAACCTTAACGGCCTGGAGCCGAGCGACGTGCGTGTGGAGTTACGGATGAGCGAAATGGGCGGCGATGCTCGAAAGGATTCGGGGCGCTTTTTTGTGCACGCCAACCGATTGGCTGACACGGCGGAGCATCGCTATGTGCTCGATTTCACACCCGAGTCTTGCGGCAAGTTCGATTATCGGGTCCGCGTCTTCCCATACCACGATCTGCTGACCCATCGGCTGGAGACGGGTCTTATGCTTTGGCTGTGAGGTAAGCGCAACTGCCCTCCCTCAGTAACGCTCGGTGCGCAAGGCCCGGCGATACACCTCGACGTACCGCGCCGCGCTCGCATTCCAGTCAAAGTCGCGTGCCATTGCATTGCGCTGCAAACTTAACCAAGTGGAATGATTGCGATAGGCGTCGATCGCGCGCAGCACGGCGTCGAGCAGCGCATCGGCGCTGGGCGCCTCAAACATAAAGCCCGTAGCCGTGCCCGCGGCAAGCGTCGCGGGGTCGCAATCCGTCACGGAATCGGCCAGTCCTCCCGTGCGGCAAACGATGGGGATCGTGCCATAGCGCTGGCTGTACATCTGATTCATGCCACAGGGCTCAAAGCGCGAGGGCATCAAGAACAGGTCAGAGCCCGCCTCGATCATATGTGCCAGCGCCTCGTCAAATGCCACACGCACAGCCAACTGGCGAGGATACCGGCGCGAGAGCGCGATAAGGCGCTGCTCAATGGCCTGGTCTCCCAGCCCCTGGATCGCGAATTGCGCTGGCAGCGCAACGACTTGCCCAACGATATCCGCGATCAGGTCGATGCCTTTTTGCTCCACGAGGCGGCTGACCACCCCGAGCACGGGCATCGTATCTTCCATTGCCAGACCCATGGCTAGCTGCAGCGCACGCTTGTTGGTGCGCTTGTTGGCCAGCGTGTGCACGTCGTAGCGTTGCACGATCATCGGATCGGTGGCCGGATCCCAGGACGCGGTGTCGACGCCGTTGAGTATCCCCGTCAGTACGTTGGCGCGGCGCGACAATAAACCCTGCAGGCCAAATCCCAGTGCATCGGTGCAGATCTCGCGCGCGTACGTGGGGCTCACCGTCGTGATAGCGTCAGCGCAGGCCAGCCCGCCTTTGAGAAAAGAGAGCTTGCCATAGTATTCGGCGCCATCGACCGAAAAGCTCTCCGGCGGCAGGCCAAGCCGGGCGACGGCCTCGCCGCCAAAAATTCCTTGATACGCCAGGTTGTGAACCGTCACGACGCTGGCGGCGCGCTGTCCCGGACCGTAGACCAGATATACCGGGGCAAGCGCAGCCTGCCAGTCGTTGCAGTGGACGATATCCGGGCGCCAGGCGAGCGGGCTTTTTTCGCTACCCAGCAGTGCGGCGATGCGAGATAGCAGTCCAAAGCGCAGATCGTTATCGGGCCAATCCCTGCCGTCAGGCCCAAGGTATGGATTGCCCTGTCGGTCAAATAGGGCCGGACAGTGCACGAGGAGCAGCGCTAGGCCCTGTGCGCTGCGAGCCGACAACAGGCGCGCCTCAGGCAGACGGGCCTGCGCAGCGATAGTGCCAACACTCGCTACCGACGACGGGTCAATTGCTAAGGCCTGTAAAACACTCGGATAAGCCGGCAGCAGCACCTGCACATCAATGCCGTGCCTCGAAAGCGCGGTGGGCAAGGAGCCAGCGACGTCGGCAAGGCCGCCGGTCTTGATCAGCGGCGCAAGCTCCGGTGTGGCAAAAACGACTTTCGTGATCGTTCCAATCGCAACGTAAGACAAATGCGCGTTAGGGCAGGTGCCAAATATTGCCGCCCGGGCCGCGCGCCGACGCCGCCATCCGAGGCACGGCGCTGCGATCACGCTAGGATAGCAGCCGCGTGGTAGACCTTTTGATGTTTGTCAAAGTGCGCCAGGCGATCAACCATAGGCTCGTACAACGAGCTAAGAGAGGGAGAGAGGTCATGACCAATCCGATGACCATCGAGCGCAAGGCACCAGAGCCGCTCAGCGGCGCGGATCTTGAACCGTCAAGCGGCGTGCGACTGGCCCGCTCGACAATCGCGATCATCCTGGCGGGTGGCCGCGGCACACGGTTGGGCCGTTTAACCGACTGGCGTGCCAAGCCCGCGGTGCCTTTCGGCGGCAAGTTTCGCTTCATCGATTTTCCGTTGTCCAACTGCGTCAATTCCGGCATACGACGCATCGGTGTATGTACCCAGTACAAAGCCCAGAGCCTGATCCGGCACGTGCAGCGCGGCTGGTCCTTCCTCGACGGGCGCTTGGGGGAGTTCGTCGAACTGCTGCCAGCACAGCAAAACGTCAGCAGCGACTGGTACAAGGGCACCGCCGACGCGATCTGGCAGAACACCTTCTTGCTGCGCAAACACGCGCCCAATCTCGTTTTGGTGCTCGCAGGCGATCACATCTACAAGATGGATTACAACCGGATGTTGTACGACCACGTGACCAAGTCCGCCGACATGACGATCGCATGCATGGAGGTCCCGCTTAGCGACGCGCGCGGCTTCGGTGTGATGGCCGTCGATGAGGCGCTGCGCGTGGTTGCCTTCCAGGAAAAACCCGAAAATCCAGCGCCGATGCCGGGCCGCCCCGATACTGCGCTGGTAAGCATGGGCATTTATGTCTTTAACGCGGCCTTTTTGTACGAGCAACTCGAGCGCGACAGTGTGGATCCGCGCTCAAGCCACGATTTCGGCAAGGATATTATTCCGCACGTCCTTGCGCGCGGCTACCGCGTAGTCGCCCATCGCTTTGCCGACAGTTGCGTTAACGTGACCGAGGGCCAACCGTATTGGCGCGATGTGGGAACGATCGATGCCTACTGGGAAGCCAACATGGAACTGGTTAAGGTCGTTCCCGACCTAAACATGTACGACATGAATTGGCCGATCTGGACATACCAAGAACAGCTGCCCCCGGCAAAATTCGTCTTTGACGACGACGATCGGCGCGGGATGGCGGTCGACTCCCTCGTGTCCGGCGGCTGCGTCATCAGCGGAGCGACCCTGCGCCGCTCGCTGCTCTTTTCCAGTGTTCACGTGCACAGTTTTGCGCTGGTCGAGGACTCAGTCGTTCTGCCCAACGTCGATATTGGCCGCGACGTCGTACTCAAACGCGCGGTGGTCGAAAAAAATTGCCGCTTGCCACCGGGCTTGCAAATTGGCGTCGACCCAGAGCAAGATCGCAAGCACTTTGACGTCAGCAGCAAAGGTGTTACGTTGGTTGTGCCCGAAATGCTCGCAGCTTTGAAAGAGAACGGCGAGTGACAGCGCAGGCAGCCCAAAACGCATCGCCGGCCCACGCGGCAAGCGGTGCCAAAGAGACGCCCTCAGGCGTGCTAGGCGTCGACCTGTTGTTGCTTTGGCACATGCATCAGCCCGACTACCGCGACCGAAGTACGGGCGAGTTCACGATGCCATGGGTATACCTGCATGCAATCAAAGATTACACGGACATGGCTTGGCATCTGGAGCAGCACCCCACGATGCGCGCAGTGGTCAATTTCGTCCCGGTGCTGCTCGACCAGATCGAGGATTATTGCGACCAATTCCGCAACGGCCCCTTGCGCGATCCCTTGCTGCGCCTGCTCGTGCGCTCCGAAGCTTCGTCTTTGTCAGACATTGAGCGCCACGCGGCATTTGCGCAATGCTTCCGAGCCAATCACTACCGACTGATCGCGCCCTTCCCACCTTTTAAGCGCCTGTACGACCTGTATGCGCTGGTCGAGACGCACGGCAAAGAGAGCCGCGATTATCTGTGCGATCGCTACGTTTACGACCTTGTAACTTGGTATCACCTTGCCTGGATGGGTGAGACCGTTCGCCGCGAGTCCGAGCTCGTTGCCCAGCTAATGGCAAAAGGCACCGGGTTTTCCGAGCTCGAGCGTTTGGCGCTGGCGCAAGCAATCGCACAAGAAGTGCAACAGATAATTCCCCGTTATCGCGCCCTCGCGCAGCGCGGGCAGATCGAGCTCTCGACGACACCGCACTTTCACCCGCTGGCGCCGCTATTGCTTGACTTTCAAAGCGCGCGGGAGGCGCTTCCCGACGTGCAACTTCCCCAAGCCGACCGCTACCCCGGGGGGCGCGACCGCGTTTGCGCGCACATCGACAGTGCCTTGGCAACCCATGCGCGGCGATTTGGTGGCGCACCACAGGGACTGTGGCCTGCCGAGGGCGCTTTGTCGAGCGATTTTCTCGGGCTGCTCGCCGAACGCAAGATACGCTGGAGTGCCAGCAGCGAAGGCGTCTTGGCAAATAGTTTGCAAGCCAGCGGAGCTGCAGCTGCGTCGGCCGATCCGCCAGTACAGGCGCGGCACCGTCCCTACCGGCTTACCACGATTGCCTCCGACATGCTGCTTTTTTTCCGGGACGATCGGCTCTCGGATCTCATTGGCTTTTCGTACTCGAAGTGGCACGGACGCGATGCGGCCAACAATTTTGTACATGAGCTCGAGTCGATCGCCAGGGACGCGGCCGGTGGAGCGCGACCCCTTGTAAGCGTAATGCTCGACGGAGAAAATGCGTGGGAATACTATCCCTACAACGGCTTTTTCTTTCTTAGCGACCTGTACAAGGGCTTAACAAGTAGCCCGGGCATTCGTACGGTAACGGGCAGCGACATAGTCGCGCTACACGCGGGCCAGGCACTTAGCCATATTGCGCAGGGGGCCGCGTCCGTTGGTGAACTCTCGAGGCTAACCGCCGGCAGCTGGGTGTATGGAAATTTTGCCACCTGGATTGGTGAAAAGGACAAGAATTACGCGTGGGACCTGTTGTGTCAAGCAAAGGCCAGCTACGACCAAGTGATGGCCAGCGGGCGGCTCGATGATTCCCAGCGCGCGCAAGCTCTCGCGCAGCTTGCTGACTGCGAAGCCTCCGACTGGTTCTGGTGGCCGGGCGAATATAACCCAAGCGAATCGGTGTCGGCCTTTGAGACGCTGTTTCGCAACAAGCTAGCAAATTTATACCGCCTATTGCAATTATCCGCCCCCGAGACGCTCACGAAAGCTTTTAGCAAAGGCGGTGCGATGGCCGAGGTCGGCGGGACGATGCGCCGCGGCAGCGTCGAATCCGGAAGGAGCTGATCGAAGCGGGGACCGTGGTACTCGAGGCCTGTCCCGTTTACGGTCGCTCGGGCGCGAGTCGCCGCGCCAACTCGGCAAAGCGCCCGTCTTCTTCCCACTTCTCGAGTTCCAGCGGAAGTTTACGGCGCCAGTTGGGGTACTGGTCGACGGTGCCGGGCAAGTTGACCTGATCGCGGCATCCAAATACGTCTTCGAGTTGGACGATGAGCACGCGCGATGGTGTTCGCGCCAAATATTCTTGCACCGCCATCGCAAGCGATTGTGTCATCGCCAATGGCCAACGGGGTTCGGGAGAGACATCGGGGGGCAAAAGAGATTCGCGCTCCAAGATAGCAAGCAATTGCGCGCAGTCTCGCTTGCGCTCCTCGACCTGCTGTATGCGCATGGACTCGCGTGGGAACAAACCCAGCGCCTGCCGCAACTCCAGATCGCGGCCTTCCCAGAAACCCGCCAGCGTAGCCAGATCATGCGTCGCGGAGGTCACCAGGGCATTGAGCGGGAACTCGTTGGGCGCCAGGAACTGCCCCCCTTGCCCACGACAAAAGTACAGCACGCGGTACGACAGAATGCGGCGCAGTTCCATCGCGTGACGCACTTCGTCGGGCACCGTGCCCAGATCCTCGCCGATTACCAGGCAGCGATTGCGCTGGCTCTCAAGCGTAAGTATCGCCAGTAGGTGTTCAAAGGGATACGTGACATACGCACCGGCCTCGGGTAGATCGCCGCGCGGCACCCAGAACATCCGTGCCAAGCCCATGACGTGATCGATACGCAGCGCCCCCGCGTGACGCATATTGGCGCGCAACACGGCGATAAACGGAGCGTAGGCGCGCGCGCGCAGCCGCTCAGGCAGCAGCGGTGGTAGACCCCAGTCCTGCCCATGTAGGTTAAAGTCATCGGGCGGACAGCCAGCACTGGCGCTTTGCGTATATAGATCCTGGGCGGCCCAGGACTCCGCGCCGTTGCGATCGACCGACACCGCCAGATCCTGGTACAGACCGATTCCCAGCCGCGAATCGAGCGCGCTCATTCCCACCGCGGCTAGCTGCAACTCCGCCTGCCACTGCAGATATTCGAAGAACTCAATGCGTTCCGTATAGTTGCGGGCAAATTCCGCAACCTCGGCCGAGTTCGGATCGCGAAAGCTGTACGACCATTCTTGCCAACCCGGCACCTGGTCGTCTTTGCCATGAAAGTGCTCCTGCAACGTCTCGAACAACGCGTGCTGGCGTAGCGCCAGCCCGCCGGAAGCTTGATAGGCACGAAAGTCGCCAGCGCGCCGCGAGTTCGGCTCCAGTAGGCACGTTTTACGAAAATAGTCGTACAAAAGCTCCAAGATTTGCATCTTGAGTACGGAGACGCCTTTGTAGTCGACCAGTTCCATGCCGCGCAGCGTGCGCAGGCGCTCCTGGAACTCGGGAGCCATAACCTTTGTCCGCGCCTCGGAACAATGTACAAATTCCTCGATGGCCTCAACGTCCAGGTACAGGGGGTTCAAAAACCGCCGCGACGAGGGCGAGTACGGACTGGAGTGGTTGGGGTTGTGCGTATACAGTGCATGCAGCGGATTTAATCCGACGAGTGCCGCTCCGTGCTTGCCAGACATGCGAACGAGTTTGGCCAGGTCATTAAAGTCCCCGATGCCCCAATTGCGTTGCGATCGCAGCGAATACAGCTGCACCGCTGGCCCCCAGACGCGACGGCCCTCGCGCAGTAGGGGCGGCAGGTAGCAGCGCGGCGGCGCGACCACGACCAGCGTCGAGGCAAGCAGGCGACTCTCGACTCGCTCCTTGGCCACCGCGGCCTCGCCGCTTTCGTCAAACTCCGGCACGCTGACCTCGATGCGCAGGTCCAAGCGATGGTAGCCATACGGCACGCTATTGGGCACATTGATCCGAAAATCCTGCACCACGCCCTCATGTTGCGTGCCGTTTTCTTCGACCAGCAACCAACGCATCCGCGCGTCGCGAACGCCTGCCTGCAGCTTCAGGGTCCAAGGCTGTGCGTCGAGCCAAAACACCACCACCGGCGGAAGCGGCGCGCGGATTGCCATCGCCGCTTGCGCCTCTTCGTCGGCGCGCAGCGATGCGTCCACCTGGGCACGATCCCCCGCCTCAACCCCCATAGCTCGCAACAGCGCCCGCAAGCCATGCTCGGGCACGACAGTGCGCTTGCCCCATATGTCGTAATACTCGGGCGCAATACCGAAGCGCTGGCACAGCCGCAGCAAGGCGGCACGTTCTTCCTCCGTGGTCTGCGCCGGCGCTTCGTCCGCGGAGTCCATCGCAGGCAGCTTCGAGTCGGCCAACGGATCCGCCGTAACTTAGGCGCTGGTGCGCTGACGCAGCTCAGGCGCCTGGGGTTCGTCCTCGACCACGTACGCGAAGCGGCTGCGAAATGCCTCGGGCGCAAGCCCGGCCGTGCGCGCTAGGGCGGCAAGTCGCTCGGCATCGGCAAGGTCCGCACGCCGCAATCGTGTCATGTAGCCGCGCGCAACCGCATAGCGCAGCGAGCCGATCTCAACCGTGCGCACCTTTGTGCGCCCGGTTGCCGGGTCGATCATCGAGGAAAACGGGATCGGCACAAAGCGGCCCTCCTGCACGGACACCATGGCGTTGGAGCCGCCCTCGATAAGAAACTGCGCCGCGCAGTATCCGAGGTCACGCGTGTACTCGATATCGGCAGGTATCGGGTCGGCACAACGCAGTTCATAACCTATGTCTTTGGATACGATCGAAGTTCCAATCCCCAGCGCGCGCAGCCGCTCTTCTACGACTTTGCGAACGCCACGGCCCAAATCGATTTCGGCCAGGCGTATGTGGTCGTGCTCGTCGCGCTCGACCGGGCCCAAACGGTGCAGCTCGCTCTCGGGAATGAGCTCGGCAAGCCCCTCAGCGAGCACCGCCACGCCGTCTTTGCCGCCTTCGGCACGGCGCTTGATTACAGCCCCGACGAGCACGTCGGCGATCTTGTCCAGACCGACCTTGCCTGTCGTGAACTCTTCCGGAATGACAGCCAACGTCGCGCCCGCGGCCTTAGCGATGCCTAGTGCGAGTGAACCTGCTTTTCGACCCATCGCTACGACGAAATACCAGCGGCCCGAGCTGCGCGCATCGATCATCAGGTTTTTGACCAAACCGACGCCCAAGTGCCGCGCGGTTTGAAAGCCAAAGGTGTCGATATGCGGCGGCAAGGCCAAGTCGTTGTCGATCGTCTTGGGGACATGGGCAACGCGCAGGCGCGCGCCCGCGCGCTCGGCGATCTTCATTGCGGAAAAGGCCGTGTCGTCACCGCCGATCGTGATCAGTTCGGCGACTCCGAGCTCGCCTAAGGACTGCACGACGCGATCCAAGTGCGCGACTTGTTTGGTCGGATTCGCACGCGAAGTGCCGAGAATCGCACCACCCTGAAAGTGAATGCCGCGCACGTCCTCGGCCGATAGGCTGCGCACGCCGTCGAGCTTTCCTTGCATGATCTCAGAATAACCACTTGGCAGACCCAGCACTTCGCGTCCTTCCAGGCGGGCTCGCAACGTTGCTGCACTGATCACGCTATTGATCCCCGGCGCAGGCCCTCCACCAACCAGGATTGCCATTTTTTGTGCGATTTTTCCCGCTTCCGCCATAGTCGTCTCCTGTCGTTGCTTAGCCATTGTCCGGTTTGAGAAACACGATTGCCAGCGGCGGCAACGTCAGCTCGAGAGAAAAGGGCTGGCCATGCGAGGGGACCTCTGTGGCCTGCACCGCGCCTAAGTTACCCATGCCGCTTCCGCCATAGATTGCGGCGTCGCTATTGGCCAGTTCCCGCCAGCGTCCGCCCGTTGGCACGCCAAGACGATGGTGCATCCGCGGCACCGGCGTCAGGTTACAGGCGACAAACACAGGTTGGGTTGCTTCGCGCCCGCGCCGCAAAAACGCCAGTAGGCCGTTTTCCGCATCGTTGCAATCGATCCATTGAAAACCTGACACATCGAAATCAAGCTGGTGCAGGGCGGGTTCGGATCGCAGCAGCCCATTGCAGTCGGTCACCCAGCGCTTTACGCCGGCATGCTCGGCGTATTGCAGCACATGCCAGGACAGACTGTGCTCATGCGACCATTCGGCGGGTTGACCAAACTCCCCTCCCATGAACAGCAGCTTCTTGCCCGGGTGCGCCCATTGAAATCCCAGCAACAGCCGCAAATTGGCAAAGCGCTGCCAAGCGTCGCCCGGCATCCTAGCCAGTAACGACCCCTTGCCGTGCACCACTTCGTCGTGTGACAAGGGCAGTACGAAATTCTCAAAAAATGCATACCAGATCGAGAAAGTGAGCCGGTCATGGTGATAGCGGCGGTGAACCGGATCCCGACGGAAAAAGTCAAGCGTGTCGTGCATCCAGCCCATGTTCCATTTCAGGCCAAATCCCAGGCCGCCCACATAGACGGGGCGCGAGACCATAGGCCAGGAAGTCGATTCCTCGGCGATTGTCTGCGTATCGGGATGGTCCCGGAAGACGGATTCGTTAAGTTTGCGCAGAAACGTGATCGCCTCGAGGTTCTCTTTTCCGCCGTAAATGTTCGGAATCCACTCACCCTCCCTGCGCCCGTAGTCGAGGTAGAGCATGGAGGCGACGGCATCGACGCGCAGACCATCGACGTGATAGCGATCGAGCCAAAAAAGGGCGCTCGAAAGCAAGAAGGAACGCACCTCGTTTCGCCCGTAATTGAAAATATGGCTCGTCCACTCCGGATGAAAACCCTGGCGCGGATCGGCGTGCTCAAATAGGTGTGTACCGTCGAAGCGTGCAAGACCATGGGCATCACTTGGAAAGTGCGACGGCACCCAGTCAAGCAAAACGCCGATACCGTTTTGATGCAGCACGTCAATCAGATACATGAGGTCCTGTGGTGTGCCGTAGCGCGCCGTCGGAGCGAAGTAGCCGGTTGTCTGATAACCCCAGGAGCCGTAGAACGGGTGCTCGGTGACCGGCATCAGTTCGACGTGCGTGAAACCCATCTGGACGACGTATTCAGCCAGGGGTCGGGCGATCTCACGATACGTCATCGGTCGGTTGCCCTCCTCGGGCACGCGCCGCCAAGACCCCACATGCAACTCATAAATCGACATCGGCGCATCCAGCGCATTAGCACGGGCTCGCGAGGCCATCCACTGGGCGTCGCCCCACTCATGGCCCAGGCTCCACACGCGCGAGCCGGTCGCCGGCGGTGTCTCGTTATAGGTCGCAAACGGGTCCGCCTTGACGTGTTCACTACCGTCGAACTGCGAAACGATGTGGAACTTGTAGGCAAAACCATGGCGTACACCGGCGACGAAACCTTCCCATATCCCCGAGCTGTCGTAGCGCGGATAGAGCCAGTCGACCTTTGCGCTCCAGTGGTTCCACTCGCCCATGACGCTAACCTCGCGTGCGTTGGGCGCCCAGACCGCGAAATGCACGCCATCGACACCGTCTCGCTGGCGTAACTGCGCGCCCAAGCGTTCGTACAGGCGACCGTGCGAGCCTTCGCGGAATAGATAAATGTCGTGGTCGGTAATCGGAGTAGTCACGGGGCCCTCGATTGGCGTTAGAAGGGCAACTGAGCGTCGGGCGCGACCGCGTGGATGGCGTGCGCGAATTCACCTTGTATGCGCGCCAGCGCACTTGCGCTATCGGCCTCAAAGCGCAGCACCACCACCGGCGTCGTGTTGGATGGTCGCGCCAGAGCAAATCCGTCCTCGTATTCAACGCGCAGGCCATCGATCGTGATGAACTCACGCGCACCGGGAAAATACTCGTGCGCGCTCACCGCGTCCTGGGCCAAAGACCGCAAACGCTCAACCAGACGCGAGCTCTCGCCTTCCATAGTGTGCAGATGCAACTCCGGTGTGGCACTGGCGTCGGGCAAAGATTCGAGCTCTGAGGATGGATCGGCACTGCGGCTTAGGATCTCCAGCAGGCGCGCGCCGGCGTACATTCCGTCGTCAAATCCGTACCAGCGGTCATTAAAGAACAGGTGCCCACTCATTTCGCCGGCGAAAGCGGCGCCCGTCTCGCGAAGGCGCGCTTTGATGAGCGAATGGCCGGTGCGCCACATCGTCGGTCTTCCGCCATGACGGCGTACCCAAGGCGCGACATGGCGTGAACATTTCACATCAAAGACGATCTCCGAGCCCGGTAGATTCGCTAGCACGTCCCTGGCAAAGAGCATGATCTGCCGATCGGGATAGATGATCTTGCCGTTGCGGGTCACGACGCCGAGTCGATCGCCGTCGCCATCGAAAGCCAGACCCAATTCGGCGTCCTTGGCGCGTACTGCTGCGATCAGCTGCTGGAGATTCTCCGGATGCGCAGGATCCGGATGGTGATTGGGAAAGCGGCCGTCGACCTCGCAAAAAAGTTCGGTGACCTCACAGCCCAAGGCCCGGTACAGACGCCCCGCGCTGGCCCCAGCCACGCCATTGCCGCAATCGATAGCGATTCGCATCGGGCGCGCTAGTTGCACGTCACTCGTAATACGGTCGATGTAGGCTTGATTTATGTCAATGCTGCGCAACACTCCGGGGGTGCGGGCCGTTGCGAGCTGGCACGCGCAGATTCGCCGGTACAGCACTTGTAGCGCCTCGCCGTAGAGTGCCTCGCCAGCAAGCACAAGCTTCATCCCGTTGTACTCGGGCGGGTTATGGCTGCCCGTAATTGCAACGCCGGAGCCTGTCCGAAGGTGATACGTGGCGAAATACAGCATTGGCGTGGCGACCTGCCCGATATCGACCACGTCAACTCCGGTGCTGCGGATGCCCTCGACCAGCGCATCGCGCAACCACGGCCCGGACAGCCGGCCATCGCGGCCCACTGCGATTTCTCTCACAGCGCGCTCGCGCGCCACCGATCCCAGCGCGGCTCCAATGGAGCGCGCGGCCTCGCGCGTCAGAGTGCGCTCGACGACGCCGCGAATGTCATACGCCTTGAACAGGCTCGCGTCAACATGGTTCGACGTGGTTGGCGCCGTCACGACAATTCCCACCCCGAAACCGCCCCCTGCGGGTGCGGCGCATTTACATTTAGAATCGCTAGGGGGAAGAATACACGTTCGCCGCTCTACGCGCCTTGTTGGCCAATATCGACAGCCACGGATTTATGGAATCGAGCCCGAGCGAACTGCCGCAGTGGCAAGCTCTCGAAGAGTGGCGCCGCTCCTTTGCTTCGCGCACGCTCGCCAACTTGTTTAAGTTGGACCCGGGCCGGCAACAGCGCTGGAGCTTTTCGGCTGCCTCGATCCACATTGACGTATCGCGCAACTGGATCGACGACAACACCTTCGGCGCGCTCATGACGCTTGCGCGGGCGCGCGATCTGGAGAAGATGCGCGACGCCCTGCTCGGCGGCGAAGCTGTCAATACGACCGAGCACCGGCCTGCCTGGCACACAGCGCTGCGCGCCCCGCCAGCCGATCCGTCGGTAGCGCGCTCGCTGGAGGAAGAGCAGCGGCTCTTCTTGGGTTTTGCTGAGGCGCTGCGCAGTGGGCGCATCCAGGGTTCAACTGGCGTACCCATCAGTACCGTGGTGTGCATCGGCATTGGCGGCTCGGACCTTGGTCCGCGGCTTGTGACCGAGGCCCTGGGCGCACCCACCGGCCCCGTACGCGTGCGCTTCGTTAGCAACATCGATCCGGTGGAGTTGCTCAACGCGCTTGATGGCGCAACGCCCGAATCAACGCTGATCGTGGCCATATCCAAGACCTTCACGACACTCGAAACGCTGGAGAACCTGCGCGTTGCACGCAACTGGCTCAACGCCGCTGCCCACCAGCTTGACGCTGCGCACCACGTCGTCGCCGTCACCGCGCACCCCGATCGCGCTGCGAAGATCGGCGTCCATCCCAAGCGCATCTTCGTCTTCCCCGAATGGGTCGGGGGACGCTATTCGCTGTGGTCGGCTTGCGGGGTGCCGATTGCGATCGCCCACGGCCACGAGGCCTTTTTGCAGTTACTCGCGGGTGCGGCCGAAATGGACGCGCACTTTGCCTCAGCGCCTCTGGAAACCAACCTGCCCGTGATACTTGGCTTGCTCGGCGTCTGGTACGTCAATTTCTGGAATATTCGTGCGCGAGCCGTGTTTCCATATTCGCAGCGGCTGCGCGCGTTGCCATCGTACCTGCAGCAGCTCGAGATGGAGAGTCTGGGCAAGCGCGTCGATGTCGACGGGCACCCGGTTACGATTGACACGGGCCCGGTTGTCTGGGGAGAAGTCGGAACAACGGCCCAGCACAGTGTTTTTCAGTTCATGCACCAGGGGACGCACTGGTCGCCCGCCGACTTCGTGGTCATAGCGCAGCATGCGCAAAGCGACGAGCGCCGCTACCGTCTGCTGCATGCTTCGGCGATGGCACAGGCCGACGCGATGGCTTGGGGCGATAGCGTTTTGGGCGCGGAGCGCTCTAGCGCGGCGTATGCGATCACCCCAGGGGGCAGGCCGAGCAATATCATCAGCTTGACCCAACTCGACGCCCGGAGCATCGGAGCACTGCTTGCAATGTACGAACAGCGCACGTTCGTGCAGAGCGTGATCTGGAACATCAACGCCTTTGATCAATGGGGCGTGGAAGTTGGCAAGAAGCTTTTGCAGCAACGCCTCGACCGTGAGCCGTTCTAAGGCTCCCTGAGCGCGAAATTAAGGATGCGATGATGGCGCACAGCGCGCACACAGGCAAAGTTCGCAAGGCGGTTTTTCCAGTGGCCGGATCGGGCACGAGGTTTCTTCCGGCCACTAAAGCGATGCCCAAGGAAATGCTCCCTGTGGTAGACAAGCCGCTGATTCAGTATGCAGTCGAAGAAGCTGCAGCCGCGGGCATCGAAATGATGATTTTCGTAACGGGACGCAATAAACGCGCCATCGAGGACCACTTCGACCGCAGCCCGGAACTCGAAATGTTGCTACAAGCTAATGGCAAGCATCAGCTGCACGATGCGCTGATGTCGGCAACTCCGCGTGGCGTGAGCTTTGTTTACGTGCGCCAAGCCGAACCGCTGGGCTTGGGACACGCGGTGCTGTGCGCTCAGCCGGTGGTCGGCGACGAACCCTTTGCCGTCATCCTTGCCGATGACCTGATCGATGCGCAACCCGGAGTTACAACGCAGCTTGTGCAAAGCTACGAGCGCCACGGCGCGTCCGTGCTGGCGGTGGAGAATGTGCCGCTGGAGGATACGGCCAAGTACGGCATCGTTGCCACAGAACCCATGGCCCCGGTGGGCACGCACGAGGAAGAGCGCGTGACGGGGATGGTGGAGAAACCGCGTCCGGACCGCGCGCCTTCGACCTTGGCGGTTGTCGGCCGCTATGTT